>DASXMX010000584.1:0-4506 GCA_036495445.1 Tepidisphaeraceae bacterium | reverse complement strand
CCGTGGCTTTCGAGCAAGCCTCGGCTCGGCGGGAGCCTCGCCCTCCCGTTGCCAACGCGACTACTCCAGTTGTGAGGCAGTCAGGCTCGCGGCTTCATCATCCGTGGCAGCCCCCAAATTCCGCGCCGCCGGGTGCGTCTGCAGATCAACCATCTCCCGATACCGCCCGCTGGCCGCCATGAGTTCTTCGTGGCGGCCCTGCTCGACAATCCGCCCGTTTTCCAAAACGAGGATCCGGTCGGCGTGGGCGATCGTGCTGAGACGGTGGGCGATCACGAAGCTGGTGCGGCCGGCCATCAGGCGCTGCAGGCTCGCTTGAATTAACCGCTCCGACTCGGTGTCCAGGTTGCTCGTCGCCTCGTCGAGGATCAGGATCTTCGGGTCGGCCAGGATGGCGCGGGCGATGGTGAGACGCTGGCGCTGCCCGCCGGAGAGTTTGACGCCCCGCTCGCCGATCAGCGTGTCGTACCCGTCCGTTAATTTCGCGACGAACTCGTGCGCGTTGGCCTGCTTCGCGGCCCAGATGATCTGGTCCATCGTCGCGCCGCGCCGCCCGTACGCGATGTTGTCGGCGATCGTCCCGTCGAACAGGAACGTGTCCTGCTCGACGATGCCGAGCAACCGCCGGTAGCTGTCGGCGGTGATGTCGCGCAGGTCGACGGCGTCGAGCATCACCGCGCCTTCGGTCGGGTCGTAGAAGCGGGCGATCAGGTTGCAGAGCGTCGTCTTGCCCGCGCCGCTGGGGCCGACGAGTGGGATCATCTCCCCCGGCCGCACGTCCAGGTTGATGTCGTGCAGCACCCGCGTGCTGCTCCCGCTGTAGGCGAACGACACGTCCCTTAGCGTGATCCGCCCGATCACGTGTTCCTTGTCCACGGTGATCGCCCCCGGCTTCGAGGGCATCTCCACCGGCTCGGCCAGCAGGTCGAGCACGCGATCCAGCCCCGACAGGCTGTTCTGCAGCGCCGTCGCGCTGCTGGCGAGCATCGCGATCGGGCCGAGCAGGGCCGCGAGGTAGGACATGAACATGACCAGGTCCCCCACCGTCAGCGCGTCCTGCGGGCGGATCAGGCCTTGCCTCAGTTTCTCCATGTCCGACAGCACCCGGCCGCCGCCGAAGTAGAGCAGCACGGCCGTCGCGACCGGGATGAGGACTGACCAGGCCACGTCGATCCCGCGCATCCACCACCAGGCGAAGATCTCCTGCCGCGCCATCAGGTGCCCGTTGCGGGTGAACGTCGCGGCCTCCGCCTGCTGGCGGGAGAACGAGCGGACGACCCGCATCCCGCCGAAGGCCTCGGTCGCGTGAGAGTCGATCTGCTGGCGGGTCGAGCGGATGTCGCGGAAGATCGGCCGGATCCGGGCGATCCACGTGCGGTGCGTGAGCCAGACCGTCGGCAACAATGCCAGTGATCCCAGCAATAACCGCCAATCGACGAACGCGAGGATCACCAGACTGCCGATCAGCTGGACGATCGCCCGCCACGGGTTGTAGAGCAGCGAGAAGATCAACTCGGCCACGCCGCCCGCGTCCTCGCGGAGGATCGACGCCACGCCGCCCGACTTGAGTTCGTACACCCGATGCAGCGGCAGCCGGACTGCGTGCTCGAACACCTGCTTCCGCACCGACACCTGCACGCGCTTGGTCATCCGCGTGGCCTGCCAGCGGCTCCAGAGGCTGAACGTCTCCGACGCCGCCGCCAGCGCCACCATCGCCACCGCGACCACCGTCAGCAATACATGCCGATCCTGCGGCAGATGAATCCACGGCGGCAGCCGCGACGGCATCGGGTTCTCGCGCAGCACGCCGTCAAAAACGATTTTGGTCCCATACAACGGCACCAGCCCCAGCAGCGTCGAAACCCCCAGGAACGCCAGCGCCACGATCAACAACGCCCGGTGCCCGCGCAGCAACCCCCAGAACTGCTTGAGCAACTGCAGGAACGTCCGCGTCCGCGGCTTATGCTTCTTCGCATCTCCCCCGCCGCCCGCACCAGCCCCGCCATGCCCCGCCGCCGGAATGTGCGCATCCCCCGCCACTCCGCCCGCCCCCATCTCCCGGCGGCGTTGCTTCAACTTAACCCGGTACTCGTCATACCGCCTTCGACTCGATCTCATCACCATCGCCCAATCATAGGCCCCGCCCAACCCCGTCCCCGCATCCGCCGACCCACCCGTTCCGCGTTAAACTCGACCCGCCCCGCCATGCGATCGAAGCGGATGTCATTGTGTGACACATTGTGGCGCGCCCCGCCATTCGCAGCCCCCGGCGCGACAAGGGGCGACTCCCCAAATCTGTCGCGCCCAGTCGCGCAGCATGGAGCAAAGCCGATCCGTATCTATATCGAACGCAACCACTTGCCGATTTCGGCCCTCTTCCACCCCCGCGCGACACAGCGCTGTCCATATGTATCGCGAGAGCTTCACGACGCACTCGCCCATTGACAATGCCCACGCGCGAGCGCCCCCGCCATCGACCGCGCGCCACGCGGGGTCCATCGGCAAAGCGCCGCACCTGCTGCATGGGACCCAATATGATCCGCCTATAACCCTTGACCGTTCCGCCCCTTGCGCGTTCAACCTTCACGACCAACCGTGCGACACCGATCACCGAGTCGCACGCGTCGTCGCACGCCGCCCGCATTCCGGAGAAACGCCGCAAGCAGTTACGTTCGCAATACTTACGCACAGAAACCGTACGGCGCCACCATCGCGCCGCTACGGGCTTCAATCGAATTTCGCACGGGTGTCGCATCGATATGCCCCGCCTTCCTCGACGAGCCGATCGTCAGCCCTTTTCCTGCTCGCCCCGATCCGTGCCATGCACAGGTCGCCGCAGCATCTCATTAGAACGTACGGTCGCCCCGGAATATTGTTCGTGAACTGTTAGGATACCGTCCCGGCGGGAATCTGCAAGCAAAAAATCGCCGGATTCTGCAAATGCGCGGAATTCGCCCGCGGGCCTTGGAATCGCCCGACAGTTGAAGTCCGGCTCCTGCCAGGTCACCCACAACCGCCGGATGCCGTGTCGGGCACGGAGCACGGCCCGGCGGTACAATCCGGTCCGATGATCCGCCGCAGGTTCACCGCCGCGCCCGTACTCTCGCTGACGATTTGCGTAGCGATTGGGATTGTTTGGTGGTCCACCCTTACGCCGGTCGCGTTCGAGTTTGCATACGCCGGAAAAGTGTGGCGATTTGGACTCGTGGACGGCGGGCTGTTGGTGGACAACAAACCCCAGCGGCAACTCGACGATGCAGCGGTAGAACAAATCTGGGCGGAAGAACGTCGACTGGAAGTCGGGTACGCGCATGCATTGGACGCGGAGGACGCGGAAGCGGAGGACCGCTATCACCGCGTCCTCTCGTTCAGGAAACGATTCCGAGCCTCGCCTGTGTCGCCCGCTGTTTCTTACCATGTTCCCTGCGGGGCAATCTTTCTGGCAGGAGGGGTCCTTGTCGTGATCGGGTACTACCCGAATGTCCGCTCCCGGCGAAGGCTGCTCAGCGGCCGCTGCTCCGTCTGCGGGTACGACCTGCGGGCCAGCACCGACCGCTGCCCCGAATGCGGCACGCCGATTCCGGTTACGATGAACGCATGATCCGCCTCACGTTCATCGCTGGCGCTCTTGGCTGGGAGGCGGGCGCGCCAGCGGGGCGCGGACGTTCCGCCGTCCGACTGGAAGAGATGAGGGAAACTGCGATGCGAGTTGGACGTTCTATCCTCCTTGCCACAGCGTTCGTCACCGCTCACCTCGTTTTGGAGTATTGGAGCGAGACGGTCTTGATTCTCCATTTCCACCAGTTCACGATGACTCCCCACCGAGGCTCGATACAGAGACAAGCCGAGCGCGTATTCGCTGTATCAATATTCATCGAAACGGTGTACAGCATCGGCGCGTTCGTCGTACTCGCGTCTGCTCTGCTCGCGTTTAGCTGGCAATTCAAAGGCCGAAAGCGGTGGCGGATCGCCGAAGCAATAGTGCTCGGAGCTTTGTTCTGTGATCTGCGGTGGCTGCTTTACTTCGTAGTTCCAGGTCGGATTTACGACGAAGCGACGGACGCGCTTTGCGTCCTCATCCTCACGATTGGGGCGGCCGCGGCACTGATCTCGTCGAGCAGTCGTGTGGTTCGACGGCCGACCGTCGAGAGCAAAAGGGATCGCAACTTCGTAAGGCGACAAACAGCTGATGGCCAGCACGGCCGGCTCCCGTGAATGCGCTCGCCGATCCCCGCCACGTCCTAGCACGGGGCCGGGCGGGGCCAGCCACGACGCCGGACGCCGGGGAGGCGGGAGCAATGGCCGGGCGGTAGAATCCGGTTTCATGAGCCGCCGAGTGTTCACCGCCGCGCCGGTTCTGTTGCTGCTGATATGCTGCCCTATGTCGTGGGCGGAACCGCAAGTGGGTCCGGCCACGCAGCCGGATGGAGCATCGGTGGAACCTCGTGTCATCGCCCGGCTCCGAGGACACGGTGGCGCGTGGATCCGCTTCAGCCCGGATGGCTC
>DASXMX010000583.1:0-12291 GCA_036495445.1 Tepidisphaeraceae bacterium | reverse complement strand
CGATGGCTCTCCTTCCCCGCGTCGGCGCGTCCTGTTTCCCACACGCTTGGCGACCTTGGCGTCTTGGCGGGCGCTTCTTTCAGCGGGCATCGAGAAGGTGCCGGTCGCAACGCCCGTAGTCGCCGGCGCTAGTAATCTGGGCGGACGGTTCCGGTCCGTCTTGAACCCTCGTGCGGAGTGATGCTCATGAGTCTGCCGTTCCTGCCGCAACGTGTCCGCGCCCTGGCATTCGTCGGCGCCCTGGCGATCCTCGCGGCAGCCGGTTTCGCCCAATCCCGCCCCGGCTCGCAGATGGATTATGGCCCGTTCCTCGCGTACAGCGTCAGTGAGGACCCCGGGCCCATCGTGAAGGGGCAAAAGCCGCCGGCCCGTGTGGACATTGCCGACAAGGGGCTGACGATCGACGTGGGCAACGGGGCCGCCGTCTGCTTCGACGAGGACACCTGCCGCATGGCCGCGGGGTGGACCGGCGGGTTCCTGAATCTCTCCAAGACGCACCAGGCGAGCCTCAAGGGCTCGTGGGACGCCACGCCCGGCGGGCCGATCGTCTTCTCGACGAAGATCGGCCCGGGCTGGGCCAAGGGCGATAGTTTTGCCGACCCGCGGCCGCACGGGATCGGGCCGCTGCCGAAGGAGTGGGCACACTACAAGGGGCTTTACCGTCACGGGAAGCAGGTCGTGCTCGCCTATTCGGTCGGACGGACGGACGTTCTCGAATTGCCGGGGAGTTTGGCACGCGGCGGATTCGTCACCCTCACGCGAACGATTCACGTCGGCCCCTCTGCAGAACCGCTGACCGTGGCGCTGTGTGACGCCGCGCCTCAGGCCGACCATGCCGGCGGCCAGCGCAGGGCGATTCACTACGTCGGTTCGGAGTCCCGCGATGCCGCAGGGCAAACGCACAGGATGAACGTCGGCGCCGATCTGCGGACCGATGACGGGTGTCTCGCAGTTATGACCCAATCGCTCCCGACCGGCGCTCGGATCGACGACGAAGGGGATCGTCGCGTCGAGATCGTGCTGCCCGCATCGGACAAGCCGGCCACGTTCGACGTGATGATGATCCCGCATGCCGACGATGTCGCAGAACGGGCGAAGGTTGTTGCGACATTTATGCTGCCGGTCGCAATTACGGACCCCGCTGACCTCTGCCACGGCGGCCCGTCCCTCTGGACTTCACCGATCACGACTGAAGGCCGCCTCGCGCCGCCCGGGAACAAACCTTACGTCGTGGACACGCTCACCCTCCCCGACGACAACCCATGGCACTCCTGGATGCGCCCCACCGGCTTCGACTTCCTCCCCGACGGCCGCTGCGCCGTCTGCACGCTGGGCGGCGACGTGTGGATCGTCTCCGGCGTCGACAAGGACTTGAAGCATCTGGCCTGGAAGCGGTTCGCCACGGGGCTGTATGAGCCGCTGGGGCTGAAGGTGCGCGATGGCGATATCTTCGTCCTCGGCCGCGACCAGATCACCCGCCTGCACGACCTGGACGGCGACGGCGAAGCCGACTTCTACGAGAACTTCAACAACGACGTGCCCACCTACCCGGTCTACCACGCGTTCCACATGGACCTGCAAACCGACTCGCGCGGCAACTTCTGGTACGTCACCGACGGAAACAGCGTGCCGAGCGACGTGCCAATGCACGCCGCCGCAATCAAGGTTGCAAGCGACGGGAGCAGGGCCGAGGTCGTCGCCACGGGCCTGCGCGCGGCCAACGGCGGCGCGATCGGGTCCGATGACCAGTTCGTCTGCGGGGACAACCAGGGGAACTGGACACCGGCCTGTCGTATCAACTGGGTCAAGCCCGGCGGGTTCTATGGGTTCAACGACACGCCGGGGATCGCTACGCCCGATGATCTCGCTCGCGAGCGCAAGACCTATGACCTCCCGCTCTGCTGGATCCCTTACGAGAAAGACAACTCCACCGGCGGCCAGGCGTTCGTGCCGACGGACGGCCGCTGGGGTCCGCTCGCGGGCCGGATGGTCAGCACGTCGTACGGCAAGGCCCGCCTCTTCGAATGCATCTGGGAGAACTGCGAAGGCGTCATGCAGGGCGGCACGATCGAGCTTCCGCTGAATTTCGAATCCGGCATCATGCGGGCCCGGTTCAACCCCGACGACGGGCAGCTCTACGTCTGTGGGCTCAAGGGATGGGAAACCAACGGCACCCGCGACGGCTGCCTGCAGCGCGTGCGATACACCGGCAAACTGGTCTGCCTCCCCACCGACCTGCGCGTCCGCAAGGACGGCCTGGCAATCACCTTCGCCTGCCCGCTCGACCCCAAGACCGCCAATGACGAGCAGAGCTTTGGGATCGAGCAATACAACTACATCTGGTCGGCCAAGTACGGATCGAGCAAGTACAAGGTGAGCAACCCCAAACAGGTCGGAACCGACGAGGTTGAGGTGAAGTCGGCCCGGCTCATGCCGGACGGGAAGACGGTGATTCTGGAGGTCCCGGGCCTTCGCCCTGTCATGCAAATGTCAATCCAGCTCCATCTGAACGCGGCGGACGGCACGGCGATCGAATGCGAGATCGACAACACCATCAACCACGTGCCCGGCTCGGCGGAGCCCCCGGTACTGACGGCCCGTTAATCATTTTGGAAATTCCTTGCGATTTTACCTTCCTGGTCGCTCTGCCGTTCGGCATATGCCCAAAAGAAAATGTTGGGACCGCAACGATTTTGCGTTTTAAAGCGTATACTGGTTGACACCACGCAGCCGCGTAGAAAACCACGAGAGGTCACCACGATATGCACGGACGCCATCATGTGTTGAAATGGCCTGAGACGCTGAAACCCACCGCCATCCGCCGGAATTGGTTCGAAAAGATTTCCAAGCTGTCGCCCGGCCTCGACCTGAACGAGGCCGCCAAGGCGCTGCGCGAGCCGTACGGCGCCGTGCGGCGGTGGGCGGTGCTGTTCGGGTATCAATTCCCCGACCGCCGGCGGACGGTTACGCCGCAGCAGTGGTCGAAGGTGGATTGGAGCCGTCGCGACGCCGACATCGCCCGCACGCTGGGCGTGACGCGCGAGTGCGTCCGGCTCGTACGCAAATCGAAGGGCGTCGGCCCGAGCTCCGCGCAGCGGGCGATCCGCGATTTCGAGCATTACGTCGCCGCCCAGCGCGAGCGGCTGCACGGGCTGCTGGTCGAAGACGTGATCCGTCACAGCGGGACCGACCTGCCCTACCACGTGGTTCGCCGGGTACTGCGCGACCAGGAGGTGCAGGCGCACGAACCGCACTCGCCCTTGCGCGAGATCAACTGGAAGCTGCCGAACCGCGACCTGGCGGCGGTCTGGGGCACCAGCGCCCGCTACATCGCCAACCTCCGCGCCCGGCTCGACATCGGCCCCTCCAAGTGGAACGCCCGCCGCCGCGACATCGGCCGCAGCAGCGAATACAACACGGCCCTCACCAAGGAAAAGCAACGCGCCCAAGCCGAACGCCGCCGCAACAAGGCCAACGTCCGCCAGGCGGTGCCGGCGTAATCGAAGGCAAATCCTAAGAATCCGAAACTCCCCACATGAGCGCTCATGTGGGGAGTATTTGCGCGCCTGCCGATGGGCAAGGTCTCAACGGACTCACTGTTGCTCGCCGGTGCCAGCGCGCAACTTCTTAAGGAACAATGAGGGTGGGAGGATCGTGAGGAAAGGATAGCGTCGACAGAACTCCTTGCCTTCGGCTGTGTCGCGCGCCATGAGGTATGTCAGGTGCCGTTCGTTCCACGTGACCAGATACGCGGCATTCACCGCAACGGCTAGGTCTGTGTACGGCTCATCCTTTGGGTCGCGCGGCAGCGCAAACGCTTTCGGCGGGGCCGGTACGAGGGCGCCGACGCTCTTGAACTTCTCAATAAAGGTCTTGACTCGTTCTGAAGTGAGGACCTCCGAACGGATTCTAGCCCGGAGGTCGCAGCCACTCCATAGGACTTTACGATGAATCGTGACCCATCCCCAACGCCATCAGTATCATTTGTGCGACCCCGGGAATCATCACGGACAGCGCCCGTGTCCGCGCGCACCCAGCGAATGATCATGCATAGGACGACGCCGACGTCGCCCCACGCGCGGCTCGCGCCGCCTCGCGTTCCTTGGCGACGCGTGCTTCGTAGCCGCTGGCGCGATAGCCGGCCAGGGGGTCGGGATCCAGGTTGTGTTGCTTCCGCCAGTCGGCCAGCAGCGGGCGGACGTCGGTGAAGAAAGCCGACCGCACGCACTCCTCGGCGGCGACGATGTCCATCCGCGCCTGCGCGTCCCGCAGCTTTTCCCGGTCCACCAGGCAGGCCTTGGCGAACAGCTCCTGGGCGGTGACGACGGTCTGGATCATCGCCTCGATCTTGGGCTTGAGGTTGTGCGATTGGTCCACCATGTAGGCGATCCGCGACACGTCCTGCTCGTGCAGCTCCGCGGCGTTGCGGATCTCGTGGAAGATACGGAAGACGGCGTACGGGTCGATGCTGCCGAGCGTCAGGTCGTCGTCGGCGTACTTGCGGTCGTTGAAGTGGAACCCGCCGAGCATGTCCTCGTCCAGCAGGAACGCGACGACCTGCTCGATGTTGGTCCCCTGCAGGTGGTGCCCCGTGTCCACCAGCACCTTCGCCCGCGGGCCGGCGTCCTTCGCGTAGACGTAGGCCATGCCCCAATCCGCGATGTCGGTGTGATAAAAGGCCGGCTCGAACGGCTTGTACTCGACGAGCATCGTCATGTTCGCCGGCATCGCGTCGTGCCACTGCCGCAGCGCGCCGTGCATCCGGCGCTTGCGGGTGGTGATGTCGTCCTGGCCCGGATAATTCGTCCCGTCGGCGAACCAGAGGCTCAGCAGGTTCGAGCCGACCGCCTTGGCCAGGTTGATGCTGTCCATCACATGGTGGTGGGCGTGTTGCTGGGCGTTTTCGTTGGGGCTGGTGACGGAGCCGAACCTGTAGAGCTGGTCCTGGAAGAGGTTCGGGTTGATCGCGCCGATACGGACGCCGTGCCGCTGGGCGAGTTTGGCAGTCTCGGTCGCATCGACGCCGATCGAGAAATCCCACAACACGTGGACCGCGACGGTCGGGCAGCACCCGGTGTACTTGTGAACCGTTCCCGCGTCGGCGAGCTTCTCCTCAATCGTGCCCGCCGCGGCGGGCTGAAGGAACTTGCCGAACCGCGTCCCAGTGTCGGCATATCCCCACGATGGGGTCTCGATCTTGAACTCGTCCAACAGCTTGAACACTTGGTCGCGATCCATGAGGGTCAAGCATACGCGGGGAGAGGGGAATGGGAAGAGGGGCCGGGAATGACAAGGTGAGGGGGTGACAGGGTGACAAGGTGAAGCGGTGCGAGAGGGTTCAGGGTTCAGGTTGGCAAGGAACGCTTCGTCGCGCACCTGAACCCTTCTGTTCCTTCACCCTGTCACCACCTCACCTTGTCACCCTGTCATCTTCAATACGCATGCTCCACATTCAGCGCCTTGCAGATCTGCACCGTCGCCTTGCTCTTGTTGAGGGTGTAGAAGTGGAGCCCGTCGACGCCGTTGCGGAGGAGGTCTTCGCACTGGCGGGTGGCGTACTCGACGCCGGCTGCGTGGACGGCTTCGGGGTCGGCTTCAAGGCTCTCGAGTTTGAGCAGCAGCGGGTGCGGGATCTTGGCGCCGCACATGGAGACGAACCGCTTGATCTGCGCGACGTTGAGGATCGGCATGATGCCGGCGACGATCGGCACCTTGATGCCCATCGCCCTCGCCTGGTCGCGGAAGCGGCAGAAGTCGTCGTTGTCGAAGAAGAGCTGGGTGATGACGAAGCACCCGCCGTTGTCGACCTTGCGCTGCAGGTGCTCGAGGTCGCGGGTCTTGTTGAGGCACTGCGGGTGCCCCTCGGGATACCCGGCGACGCCGACGCAGAAGTCGTGGCGGGTGCGGATGTAGGCGGCCAGCGCGTCGGCGTTGGCGAAGCCGCCCTCGGTGGCGACGAACGCGCTTTGCCCGGCCGGCGGATCGCCGCGGAGCGCGAGGACGTTGCGGATGCCCGCCGCCCAGAGGTCGTCGAGGATCCTGCCGATCTCGTCGGCGGTGTGGCCGACGCAGGTGAGGTGAGCCATCGCCCGGATCTTCAGCTCGCGCTGGATCCGCTCGACGAGTTCGACCGTCTTCTCCCGCGTGCTGCCGCCCGCCCCGTAGGTGACGGAGACGTAGGTCGGGTGGATCGGGTGCAGCTCGTCGATGGTCTGGAAAAGCTGCGCGAACCCCGCCTCGGTCTTGGGGGGAAAGAACTCGAACGACACGCCGGGCTTGCCCAGCCCCAGGATCTGATCAATCCGCATAAACGTCACGCTCTATTGGCCCCCGCCGACGAGTCGGCCACGGGCCGGATCAGCAATATTACGATAAAACCACTCGAATCGTGCTACATTGTGCTGCATTGTGCTGCATCGTCAAAATGTCCGGCCCGTCCGAGGGCGGTTTGCAGGCGTCACGGTCCGTCCTAGAATCGGCCAATTCGATGAAAGTCCGTCTGATTAAGCAATTTCATTTCGAGGCCGCGCACGACCTGCCGACCTTCCCGCCCGACCACAAATGCCGCCGGTTGCACGGGCATTCGTTCCGATTCGACGTGATCGTCGAGGGAACCGTCGACCCCGCCAAGGGTTACCTCATCGACTACGGCGACATCTCCAAGGCGGCCGACCCGCTGGTTCGACGCCTCGATCACTACTATCTCAACGAGATCGAAGCTCTGAGCAATCCCACGAGCGAGATGCTCGCCAAATGGATCTGGGACCGACTCAAGCCCGCGCTGCCGCAACTGAGCGCGATCGTCGTCTACGAGACCTGCACGTCGTCGTGCGAGTACCGCGGGTAGCCACGCGCGTTACCGAAACGCGTCCGCATGCTCTCGCACGAACGCGGCGAGCGAGATCGGCTCTTTTTTGCCCACGTCCTCTATCACGGTCGTGAGTCTGGCGTATTCGCCGGCCCGCATTTGGTCGCAGAGTTCGAGGATGCCATCGGCGCTCCATTCCGGGATCCCGGCGGCAAGCAGGCCATCCCGCGCCGCCGCGGGCGGCACGTCCTGGTACTTCACGGGCTTGCCAAGAACCTCGGAGAAGATCCGGGCGACGTCATGGTAGCTGAGCAACTCCGGCCCGGTGATGTCGTAGGCCGTTCCCTCGTGTCCGGGCTCAGTGAGCGCTTCGACCGCCACGGCGGCGATGTCGGCCGTGTCGACGAAGCCGGCCCGCGCGTCCCCGCACGGCTGATAGATCGTCCCGCCCCTGACCATGCCGGCAAGGTCGAGCATGTTTTGCATGAAGAACGTGGGCCGCAGGAACGTCCAGGCAATCGCGGACTCCACGATCGCCCGCTCCGTGATCCCGTGCAGGCGGGGGAACCGCGCCTTGGAATTGGGATCGGCCGTCATCGCGGAGAACTTGACGATATGGCGGACGCCGGCCCGCTTGGCCGCGGCGACCATGTTGCCCTCGAGCTCAGCCTGCCGGGGCATCGGTGGGGAAACGAGCATCACCTGGTCGATCCCCTTGAGCGCCGCGGGCAGCGTCTCGGGCTTGTCGAGATCCCCGGGGACGACCTCGACGCCGGTCAGCTTGAGCGCCGCGGCTTTGGTCACGTCCCTCACCATCGCCCGGAACGGCGTGCCCGTCGCCGCCAACTGGCTCACGATCTCGCCCCCGGCCGTACCGGTTCCACCCGTCACGAGGATCATCGGATACCTCCTTTTGGGTTCTGCGCCGTCGATTACATTGTAGGCCCTGCCGTGACACGGGTTTTCAACCCGGGCAAAGCCGCGCGAATAGGCGAGTTGTGGTGCTTGTCAGGACAGGGGTTTTCGGCACGGGTTGGAAACCCGTGTCACAGGCAGAGCGTCACTAACGACTACAGCAGCGACACCGGATCGACGTCGACCGCGATCCGCTCGTTGCGCGCGAGGTGGCCCTTTTCGCGGACGGCAGCGAGCACCCGCTGCAGCGGCGCGGCGCTCGCAGCAGTCAGCACGATCTGGTTCCGGAAATACCCCGCGATCCGGCTGATCGCGCAGGGCATCGGCCCCTTCATCCGGATCGCGTCCCCCTCTTTCGCGGTGGCCTCGTTGAGTTGCGCGGCCAGTTCCTCGCAGTGCTTGAAGAGCTTGTCGCTGTCCTGGTCGCGCAGGACGATCCGCACCATTCGCCCGAACGGCGGCAGCCCGACCTGCCGGCGGCTCACCAGCTCGTTCTTCGCGAACCCCACGAAATCCTGGCGGATGGCCGCTTGAATCGTGGGATCATCGGGCAGGAAGGTCTGGAGCACCACCCGCCCCGCCGCATCGCCCCGGCCGGCACGGCCGGCGACCTGCGTGATGAGCTGGAAGGTCCGCTCGGCGGCGCGGAAGTCGGGCAGCGCCAGCGCCGTGTCGCCACTGATCACGCCGACCAGCGTCACGTTCGGATAGTCCAATCCCTTGGCGATCATCTGCGTGCCGAGCATCACCTGCACTTCCCGCCGCGCGAACCGGCCCAGCAGCTCCTCGTAGTCCTTCGTCCCGCGCATCGAGTCGCTGTCCACCCGGGCGAACTTGAGGTCGGGGAACTTTCGAACGATCTCCTCCTCCACCCGCTGCGTCCCCAGCCCGAAGAGGCTCAGCTTCTTCCCGCAGTGCGGGCACTTGTCCGGCAGCGGGTTGACGGCCAGGCAGTAGTGGCAGTGTAGTTGCCCGGTATGGATCCCCGCGTCGTGGCGGGCCGTGCCCACGTGCTGGCCCGGCGTGCGGTGGTAGGTCATCGTCGCGTCGCAATACTTGCATTGCACCGCGTTCGTGCACGAGGAGCAATAGACGAAGTTCGAATACCCCCGGCGGTTCAGCAGCAGGATCGCCTGGTGGCCCGATTCGACCGTCGTGCGCAGCAGGTGCTCGAGCCGCTGCGACAGCAGGTGGACCCCGCGGCGGAAGCGGTTTTCCACCTTCATGTCCACCAGTTCCACGTGCGGCATCTGCAGACCGCGGACGCGATGGGGGAGGGTGAGGAGGTGATAGGGAGAAGGCGACGCGGAGACACGGGGACGCGGGGACGCGGGGAGAGAAGCGGAGGACACGGTGACGGGGAGACACGGGGACGCGGGGATAGAGCCAAAGCTGTCGCTGCTCGCGTCCTCGTCTTTCTCCGCGTCTCCGCGTCCCGGCGTCCCCGCGTCGCCTTTTGCCCTCTCCGCATCTCCGCGTCCCCGCGTCTCCGCGTCCTCCCGAACCATCGCCCTGTAATAACTCTCCAGCGACGGCGTCGCGCTCCCCAGCAGCACCGGCACGCCTTCGACCTGCCCCCGCTTGATCGCGACGTCGCGGGCGTGGTAGCGCGGGATCTGGTCCTGCTTGTAGCTGGCCTCGTGCTCCTCATCGACGACGATGACGCCCAGGTCCGGCACGGGGGCGAAGATCGCGGAGCGCGCGCCGACGACGACCTGCGCCCGCCCGATCGCGATCTGCTGCCAGTAGCGATGCCGCTCGGTGGCGGTCAGGCCGCTGTGCAGAATGGCGACGTTCGGGAACCGCGCGGTGAAACGCCGCACGGTCTGCGGCGTCAGCGCGATCTCCGGCACCAGCACGATCGCGCGGCGCCCCTGCTCGATCGCGCGACGGATGCACTGGAGATAGACTTCGGTCTTCCCGCTCCCGGTCACGCCCAGCAGCAGGTTGACCGAGAACCCGCCCCGCTCGACGCGCGGAACAAGTTCGTCGAAGACCGTCTGCTGCTCTTCGTTGAGCTTGATGTCCGTCTCGCCCCCCGCCACGCTCCCGGCGGCGTCGCTGAATGAGGGCAGGTCGAGTTCGGGCGTGATGCGGATGACGCCGAGCCGCGTCAGCTTCCGAACCGTCGGCGCCGTTACGCCCGCCTCCGAAGCGAGGCGCACGAGCTCGATCCCCTCGCCCGGCGCCAGTTGCAGCAGTCGCCCGAGGATCGCGCGGCGCTTGGGCGTCTTCATCCCCTCGAACATTGCCTGTAGCGCCTCACGCTCCGGGACCGGGCGGACGATTTGCTGGTACCCGACGCCGATCTTCTTGCGGACCGCCGAGGGAAGCACGCTTTCGAGCACCGAGCCCAGCGGCGCGCAGTAATATCGCCCCATCCACCGCGACAATTCCATCAGCGGCGGCGGGATCAGCACCCGCGCGTCTTCAATATCGAGCAGCGACTTGATCCTCGGATGCGAACTGGTCGGGTGGATCGAGATGACGTAACCGGTGGTGGGCCGATTGTTCTTCCCCAGCGGGACGCGGACGCGCTGGCCGACCTGCACCTGCTCAGCCAGCCTCGGCGGGATCGCGTAATCGAGCATCCGGTCGATGCTCTGCTCCAGCGCCACCCCCGCAAATGGCCCCTGCGGCCGCGGCTCGGGCGGCTCGCTCGATTCGAGCTGTTCGCCAAACAGTGTAGTGGTCGTCTGCTGCATCCCGCTCCGGACAACTTTCAATCGACGCCGATCGGACGCCTCTCCGGGTGGCATGGGCATGTACCCATGCCCGTATCTTCCAATTCGAAAGACCACGGGCATGAGTACATGCCCATGCCACCCAAGGCGACGTTCGGCATTGGGGGGCCATTGCGGCGGGCACGCGATTCTGATACCGTCCGCTCCCCTGCCATCGGCCAAGGGGCCGATGAGGCATCATAGGACGAGCCCGGATGTATGGCAATTGTTAGGATGCGCCCGTGACCCCGCCCGCCAACGCCGCTGCCAATGCCATGGACGACAAGCCGACCTCAAGTGAAGAACCGCAACAGGAGCCCGCGGGCGGGACGATCTTCACGCCCTACCGGCGGACGCAGTTCTTCGTGCTGGTCGCCTGCGTCGTCTGCTTCCTGCTCTTCTGGTGGGCCGGGCGGGCGCTGGGAATCCCGGAGGAAAAGGGGTTCGAGGACAGCGTCCTCCAACAGTCGCATTGGCCGCTCGATCTGCTGGCGACGTACGTGCTGTTCGGCGTCTGTCTATTGCTCGGCACGCTGATCGCCGGGTGGACGTGGTTTTTCGCCGGGCTGTTTTCCGCGACGATCGGGCTGATCGCGTTCTCGGCCCGGGGTGGGCCGATGCGGTACGTGCTGTTTCATGCCGCCGCGACGGGATCGGCCCAGCACGCTTATGTATTGCTCGCATTGGAGCAGGTGTTGCTGTTCCTCCCGATCGCGATCGCGTGGTGGGCGTTGCATCGTCGTTACGACGCAATGCTGCCGATACCGGAGAGCACGAAGACCGAGGCGGACGACGGGAAGGACGAATCCGCTTCGAACACGCTGATGGCGCTGGTGACGCAGCTCGTGGCGATGGGATTCGTCGTGCTGCTGTTCGTGCCGACGGACGCCAAGAAGCAGGTGTTGATCGGCGTCTTCATCGCCGGGGTGGTCGGATCGGCGCTGGCCGAGTACCTGTTTCCGGATCGCAAGGCCGGCGGGCTCTACTGGATCGGGCCGTTCCTCGTCGGATTGGTCGGGTATCTGCTGGCCCACTACTTCGGGGCCGATTTCACGGTGGGCACGCCCCAAGGCAACTTCGCCGCGCTGGCCAAACCTCTGCCGCTGGACTACGCCAGCGCCGGCGCCGCCGGTGCCCTGCTGGGCTACTGGGTCGGCGCGGAACGGCCCCCTCTTGTGAAGCGAGCGACAAACGAGTCGAACGCCACGTGATTCTTTACTCCCTCTCCCGGAGGGAGAGGGAGCAAGAGAGGCGATGCTCAATGTACTATTGATGCCCCCCTCCCATCCCTCTACGATCCGCCCATGGCAGCCTCCAGCCCGCTCCAGACCGTTCCCGACGCGGCCGGCCACTTCGGGCCGTACGGCGGGGTGTTCGTGCCCGAGACGCTCATCTTCGCGCTCAAGCAACTCGAAGCCGAATACCGCCAGGCGCAGAACGACCCCAAGTTCCACGACGAATTCGAGGGCTACCTTCGCGAATACGTCGGCCGCCCCAGCCGGCTCTATCTGGCCAAGCGCCTCACCGCCCACCTCGGCGGGGCGAAGATCTACCTCAAGCGGGAAGACCTCAACCACACCGGCGCGCACAAGATCAACAACACGATCGGCCAGGCGCTGCTGACCGTCCGCATGGGCAAGAAGCGTATCATCGCGGAAACCGGCGCCGGCCAGCACGGCGTGGCCACGGCGACCGTCGCCGCGCGCTTTGGGCTTCCCTGCGTCGTTTATATGGGCTCAGTCGACATGGAACGGCAAAAGCCGAACGTGTTCCGCATGCGGCTGCTGGGCGCGGAGGTGAAGGGCGTCTCGTCCGGCTCACGCACGCTCAAGGATGCGATGAATG
>DASXMX010000582.1:0-5624 GCA_036495445.1 Tepidisphaeraceae bacterium | reverse complement strand
GCCACAGATGGGGCACAGATACACACAGATGAAATCAAGCCCGAGATCTCACATTCAGACGTGAGATCTCAGAGTTCTTATCTGTGTGCATCTGTGCCCCATCTGTGGCTAATTCCTTCTGTCTTTCCCTCTGTGCTCTCTGTGATTTGCCCTCCGAGCGACTCAATTGAAACCAGATCGCCCGCGTGCGCCGACCGTTTGTTGATCCCATCGCGGCGTCACTGCCGATAACGGCCAAGAGGTCTGCGCCGATGCTCCGCGAAGTGTTGTCGTTTCTGCCCGACGCTCTCGTCCGGGTCGCCCCGGTGGTGGCGGCGGGCTGCGCGGCGCTGGGCGTGATGCTCTGGCTCTGCGGGGCGCGGTACAGCCTGTCGATCTTGTCGCTGGTGGCGGTGGCCGCCGGGGCGACGATCGGGATGAAGCTGCCCGCCTGGCGCGGATGGCAGATCGACGGGATGGGCCTTGCCGTCGGCGGGGCGCTCGTCTTGGGCGCGGGCGCGTTCCTCTGCCATCGCACCTGCATCGGCGCGCTGCTTGCCGCCGGCATGATGCTCTGGGCCGGCACCGGCGTGTGGCTCTTCATGGGCGGCGACGTCTACTGGGACTGGCGCAGCGTCGCCTGGCAGGGCGACATGATCCAATACGCCCGCGACTGCTGGCAACTGCTGCCGCCGAATTTGCAGAAGGTCTTTCCCGCCGCGTGCTTCGCGGGGCTGATCGCAGGCGTGTCGATCGCGGTCTATCTGCCCAAGCTGGCGAAGGTGCTCGCCCACAGCCTGACCGGCGCGACGCTGGCCGCGATCGGCGGGGCGATCTTCCTGAATGCCAGTCGCCCGGATCTGCTGGCGTGGTTCCCGGGATCGGACGTCGTGCAAGGGGTCGCGCTGATCGCGATCGTCTTGCTGGGCGCGGCGGTGCAGTGGCGGTTTACGCCCCCATACAGGCGGGCGCAGTTGAAGGCGACGAACGCGGGCGAAGAGGCGCCCGAGTGACGAGACCGTTTTCCCCCTTTTCCCTCTCCCGGAGTACCGGGCGAGGGAGGAAAGACCGCGTCGCGGCGCGTCGCGGCCGATCGCATCCGAGCGAATGAGTGACCCATGAACCCGACCGACCCCACGCAAACGCTTCCGCACGAGATCACCCAGAAGGTGATCGAAGTGCAGCAGCAGGCGGCGCCGCCCGGCTGGCCCGAGTGGTTTCATCCCCCGGCGCACTGGCCGGCGCAGGGCGATCTGCTGAGCTGGTGCATGCACATGAACGCGGGGCTGGCGGCGCTGTTGATCGGGCTGGGGATCATCTACCTGCTGTTCGGGTTCAAGATGTTCCGCGTGCTGATGATGCTCAACGCCGCCGCCTTGGGGGCGGCGGTGGGGTTTGCGGTGGGGCAGCGGACGGATTTGGGGCTGGCGCTGATGGTGCTGTGCGGCTTCGTGGCCGCGGCCGTCACCTGGCCGCTGATGAAGTGGGCGATCGCGATCCTCGGCGGGCTCACCGGCGCGCTGCTCGGCGCCTGCCTCTGGCAGACCGTCGGCCTCGACCCGCACTTCGCCTGGTCCGGCGCGCTCACGGGCCTGGTCCTCTTCGGCATGCTCTCGTTCATCGTCTTCCGCGGGTCGGTGACGATGTACATGAGCGTCCAGGGGGCCGCGATGCTGATCCTGGGCACGCTGGGCATGCTCTGCAAGTACGACCAGATCGCGCCCAAGGTCACCCATACCATGTCGTTACGGCCGTTCCTGCTCCCGATGGCGGTGATCATCCCGGCGATCATCGGCATCCTCTACCAGCAGGCCGATGCCCCCGCTCCGGGGCCGGGAAAGAAGTGAACGGCTGAGTTTGCCTAAGTACCGCAGCTTTTTGCACTTGCCTAAATTGACGACGGGCTCTACATTGCCCTTTATACGTACCGGCACGTCCTTTCGTGGGTGGCGAGCGTGATCAGTGGTGTTCGGATGCGCTTTGGAGGAAGTATGCGGAGCAGCACATCTCGACGGAAGCAGCGCGGAATTACCCTCGTGGAAATGCTGATCGTGATCGGGATCATCGTGTTCCTGATTGCGCTCCTCCTGCCAGCGGCAAGGCGGAGTATCGAAGCGGGGCGGCAGGTCGTTTGTCTCAATCACATGCGGCAGATCGCACAAGCCGCGCTCATGTACTGTCACGACAATGACGGGACGTTTCCCGGTATTTGCGGAGTTGACCCTGAATACGGCGGGCCGCTTTCCTACGAGTGGATCTACGCAGACTATCTCTATAACCCGCCCTTTAACGATGCAACGAAGTCGCCAATCATGCGCTATCTGGGGGTCCACACCCTTGGGGGCACGTCGGCCGACGGGCAGAGGCTGAGCGACCTATCGGTATTGCGGTGCCCTTCGGACGACTGGGACAGCCACTCGTGGGTGTCCCATCCGTCGTACGGGCCGTATAAGTTCAGCTATGCCATTAATGCGTGGACCGCATCGTGGCAACCGGGCTTCTTGCCTGGCACGTATTACCCCGTCCCTGCGATGCGGCTAGTTCAGGTGAAGATCCCCTCTCAAACCATCTTTTTCTTTGAGGAGCAGGGGAGGTTCATCGATGACGGAACGTTCAACATCATGATCCGCCCGGTGCGCTGGTCGGAGAGTGTATCGTACGCCCACGACGTCAACCGCAGTGGCTTCGATCCGCCAAACCCGCAGAACGCTGGCTTCGCGCCGGACCAACTCGACAATGCTCGCCGCACAAACGTCGTGTTTTGCGACGGCCACGGTGAGTTTGTCACCGAAGCATTCGCGAACGAGCAAATGCACTACGATCCGCGGTTTGACCCAGCCACTTCACCAACGGCCCCGTGACGGAAACGTGATGCGATGGCTTTCCAGGCCCGACGCGCCTGCGCAGGCCACTAATTCCCCGCATTCTGCACCGCCGTCGGCGGGGTGGGGCTGACGGCTTGGGCGGCTTCGGCGAGCCAGCGTTGGGGGTCGCCGTCGATGCGGAGGCCGATCAGGTTCCACGTGTCCTTCGAGCGGTAGTAGAGCAGGTGGATGCGGAGCGGGGTGGGGTCGTAGAGGGCGAGGAACGAGAGGTATTGCAGGTTGTCGCCCATGCTTTTACGGGCGATCTCCGAGTGCCCCAGGCACCGCCCGCCGCCGCTGCGGCTCTGGAAGTCGTCGGCCAGCCGCCCCAGGTCCTCCCACGACCGCTGATCATCCTGCGTGATCGCCGCCCGGCGGATGGCATCGGACGGCTTCGATCCTTCCCACCGCCCCCAGAACTCGCCCGCCGCCTGGTCCAGCCCCGGCAACGCGATGCGGCCGTCGCGCCCGTCGCCATCGACGGCCGCCGAACGCCTTCCGGTCAACAAGACAGCCACCGCCACCACCAGCAGAACCGCGGCTACGCGCTTCATCATGGTTTTCTCTCCACGCGAGGTTGGGTCAGGCAGAGCCTGATGCGAGGATTGTACCGCGAACACCTCGCGCGGGCACGAACTGATTTGCGCCACCGCCCTTACGAAACCGGCATATGCCGGATGCAGGGAATTGGGCCGAGGAAACCACCGGAGGATTAACCACAGAGATCACAGAGGCCACAGAGAAACACAGAGAAAAGACAAAAAATACTAGCCACAGATGAACGCAGATGCACACAGATAAAAGACGAATTCCAGTTTTCAGATCTGAGATTTGAGATTTCAGATTTGCATTTCATCTGTGTGCATCTGTGCCCCATCTGTGGCCAATTTTTCTTCGCCTTTTCCTCCTTGTCCTCCGTGCTCTCTGTGATTGCCTTTTGAGTTGGATGCCCGAGAAGGTTCAGTGCGTCGCCGGCTTCGCGGGTTCGGGCGGTGGCAATTCCTTCAGCCGCGCGCCCTTGTCAATCTCGACGGCGGAGAACGTCACGGTCTCGGCCTTCGTGGCGTCGTGGGAGCTGACGCCGAGGCCGACGTAGACGGGGTCGGTCATCGGGACGGTCATCTGGAATGCGGGCTGCGGCTCTTCGCCTGGCTTGGCGACGTAGCCGACGAAGTGGTTGCCGATGCGCACGAGCCAGAGCGTGCTGCCGCTGAGCGTCGTCGCCTTGCCGGTCGCCTTGTCGCCGGGCTTGAGGCGGTACTGCAGATGGATCGTGTCGTCCCCCTGGACGACCACGTCCACGAACGGCGCGTCCGGCTCGAGCCCCTGGCGGACCATCAGCGTGCCCTTGCGGACGTTGTCCTTGGTGTTCCCCTTGAACTGCAGGTCGGCCTTGATCGTCAGGTCGCCGGTCATCTTTCGCCAGAGGAAGTGGAACCCGTCGGCCCGGTTCCAGATGTTCATGCCGCTGCCGCTGACGGCGTACTGGTGCTGGGCGGCGTCGAACTGCACCGACCCGGGGACGCCCACCTCGCCGATGTCGTCTGCCTTTTCGAACTCGCCAATATGCAGCGACGACGCGGACGAAGCCTCCGAGGCAAGTGCAGCCTTGCCGGACGGTGAGGGCGACTGCGCCGGATGCGCATTGACCGGCGGCGCGGGCGGCTTCGATGACTGAGGCGCGACCTTGGGCGCGGGTGCCGGAGAAACAGCGGGAGGCTGCGTGGGAGTTGGAGCCGGCGCGGCGATCGGCGCCTGCGGCGACGTGTTCGACGCGACGTTCTTCGGCGTGCCCTTCAGAACCACGAGGCAAAGGATCACGACGACCGCCGCGATTACCGCGCCGCCCCCGGCAAGCAGCGCCCAGGCGGGCACACCATGAAATCGTTGAAAAAGCGGAGCGATGCGCTGGGTGCTCGCAACAGAGGGCTCGGCCGCAACCTCGCCCGGCTCGCCGCCGGAGAGCTTGCTCGTCGCGGCAGGAGCCGTGGGCGCCGCCGCGGCCCCTTGGAGGGAAAGCGACGTGCCGGAGTGGCTCGACGATTCAGCCTGCGGGAGCGGATCCTCGAGCGGGCTGGCCGGCCGCGCCGGGCGGCCGGGCATGACGGGCGACGGCACCGAGTTGGGGGGCGCCGGGAAGTAGCCCGGCGTAGGGGGCGGGAGGTAGCCGGAGCCAGAAACGATCCCGGACCCATCCGGCGCAGCGGCCGCCGCGATCGGGATCGCGTGCACCCGCAGCACGCGGGCGAACTGCTCCATGCTCGCCCACCGCTCCGCCGGCCGCTTGGCCAGCGCCTTCGCCACCGCGTCGACGAGGCCTCGCGACGCGTCGGGCCGGACGCTCCGCAGGTCCGGCACCGGGGCCGAGACTTGCATCTTCAGCAGCTCCCGCGCGGTCGGCGCTTCGAATGGGGGGCGGCCGGCCAGCAGGTAAAACAGCGTCCCGCCCAGGCTGTACACGTCACTCGCGGCGGAGGCCGGCGTGCCGGTCAGGATCTCGGGCGCGATGAACTGGGGCGTGCCGACGCTCTCGGCGGCGGGGTTGGCCCACTCGCCGGCCCGGCCGGCCTCGTCCAGTCGGGCCAGCCCGAAGTCGACGACCTTGCAGCGGCCGTTGCGGCTGAGCATCAGGTTGGCGGGCTTGACGTCGCGGTGGACCACGCCCGCGGCATGAGCCGCCGCCAGCGCCTCGGCCGCCTCGGCACAGAGCAGGCACGCCCGCGTCAGGTCCATCGGCCCGGCCGCCCGCACCAGGTCGCGCAGGCTGCCGCCCTCCAGCAG
>DASXMX010000581.1:0-4198 GCA_036495445.1 Tepidisphaeraceae bacterium | reverse complement strand
CCGACGCCTCCCGCAACCTGGTCCGCCTCTTCTTCCTCAAGCAAGGGGCCAAGCGGGCCGTCTTCGGATTGCTGCATGACAAGCCGGCCGACGTGAAATACGCCGCCGTGATCGGCGGCGGGACAATGGGCGCCGGCATCGTCCACGCCCTCGTTCGCGCCGGCATTCAGGTGCGGCTGATCGAGGTCGATCCCAAGGCGGTCTCCGGCGCGCTCGGCCGCGTCCGCAAGATGCTCGACGACGACGTCGCCGCAGGCCGCCTCAGCGCGCTGGAAGCCCGGCACGCGATGAACCGCGTGGCGCCCAGTTGCGACTGGACCGGCTTGAAACTGGCGGACGTTGTGATCGAGGCCGTCGCCGAGCAGATCGACGTGAAGCGCTCGGTCTTCGAGAAACTGGATCGCCTCACCCGCCCCGACGCCGTGCTGGCGAGCAACACCAGTTCCCTGAGCATCGCCGAGATTGCGGCCGCCACGTCGACGCCCTCGCGGGTCATTGGCCTGCACTTCTTCAACCCGGTCCCGAAGATGCCGCTGGTGGAGGTCGTGCGCGCGCCGCAGAGCGATGATCGATCGCTCGCCACGGCCGCGGCCCTGTCGCTGCGGATCGGCAAGACGCCGCTGCTCGTAAAAGATGCGCCGGGGTTCCTCGTCAATCGCGTGCTGATCCCCTATCTGGCCGAGGCAATCCGGGCCGCGGCCGAAGGCATCCCGGTGCCGGCCATCGATCGCGCCCTCAAGGATTGGGGCATGCCGATGGGCCCGTTCGAACTGCTGGACGAGATCGGGCTCGACATCGGCCTGCATGTGCTCGAAGCCTTCGGCAGCAAGTTCGGCGAATACGCCGACACGCCCGCCGGCATGAAGCGGGCGATCGAACGCGGATGGCTCGGGAAAAAGAGCGGCCGCGGGTTTTACGTCCACGACGACGCGCATAAGCGAAAGGGCGAGACGCCGGTGAACGCCGAGATGACCGCCCTCCTGACCAGCGGCACGCCGGCATCGCCAGTGCCCAGCGACCAGGAACTCCAGTGGCGGCTCGTGCTCCCGATGGTCAACGAAGCCGCCCGGCTCCTGGCAGAGGGCGTCACCGATTCCGCCGACGCGATCGACCTGGGCACGGTGCTCGGACTCGGCCTCGCCCCGTTCCGCGGCGGGCTGGCGCACTTCGCCGACACGGTCGGTTCCGAATCCCTGGTCGAGCGGATGCGAACGATGGCCGCCCAACACGGCCCCCGATTCGCGCCCGCCCCGCTGCTGGCGCGCCTCGCGGCGGCGCATCTGCCGCTGTCGAGATTCGCGGAACCGGCTACCGAGCACGCCGCAGCCGAGGGGTCGGCCTCTGCCGTGCCGGCGCACGCCCTGACGACGTGACGGGCGCCGGTTTAGCCGGCAGGCATGCCTGCCGGCTACACGCGGGCGTCGCCCCAGAAGTATGAGCGAACCAAACGAGGTGTATGTATGCCCACCCTTTCCCGTCGGGATCAAGAACAACTCGAAAAGGCCAAGGACCTGCTCGAGGCCGCGCCCTCCGCGGACCTGGGATTCGTCAAGTCGCTCATGTTCGGGCGGCTGAAGCTCGATGAGGTCATGCCCTACCCGCAGCAGGACCCGGAGGAGATGCGGCGGGCCAACGAGATGATCGCGCGGGTGGACGAGTTCCTCCGCCGCGAAGTCGACCCGCAGCGCATCGACGCCGAGGAGCGGATCCCGCAATCCGTGATCGACGGGCTGGGCCAACTGGGCGTCCTCGGCATGACCGTCCCGCGCGAATACAGCGGCGGCGGGTTCACCCACACCTCCTACTGCCGCGTGCTCGAACACGTCAGCCAGTGGTGCGCCTCGACGGCCGTGCTGATCGGCGCGCACCAGTCGATCGGCCTCAAGGCGCTGCTCCTGATGGGCACCGAAGAGCAGAAGCGGCAGTTCCTGCCCGACCTCGCCTCGGGCCGGAAGCTGGCGGCGTTCTGCCTGAGCGAGCCCGAAGTCGGCTCCGACGCCGCCAACGTTCAGACCCGGGCCGACCCGAGCCCCGACGGCACGCACTGGATCCTCAACGGCGAAAAACGCTACGCCACCAACGCGGCCCTCGCCGGCTTCATGACCGTGATGGCCCGCACCCCGGTCACGGAAAACGGCCAGACCAAGCAAAAGGTCACCGCGTTCATCGTCACCCCGGACCTGCCCGGCTTCGAGGTCGTCAGCCCCAACCGAAGCAAGTGCGGCATCCGCGGCTCGTGGCAGGCGACGCTCCGATTCCACAACATGCCCGTCCCCAACGACCGGATCCTCGGACAACTCGGCAAGGGATTGAAGGTCGCGCTAAGCGTCCTCGACTTCGGCCGCTGCACGCTCAGCGCCGGGTGCGTCGGCGGCGCGAAACGCGCGATGGAACTGGCCGTCCGCCACGTCAAGCAACGGCGGCAGTTCGGACGGACCATCGCCGAGTTCCACCTCGTCAAGGAGAAGATCGCTCGGATGGCCGAGATGACGTTCGCGATGGAGTCGCTGACGTACCTGGCCGCCGGGCTGGTGGACCGGCACGAGCCGGACCTCATGCTCGAGACCGCGATCTCCAAGCTCTTCTGCAGCGAAGGCCTCTGGCACATCGTCGACGACACGCTGCAGCTCTGGGGCGGCGAGGGGTACATGCGCGAGCACGGCATCGAGCGGATGCTCCGCGACGCCCGCATCAACCGCATCGTCGAAGGGACGACCGAGGTGATGACCGCCTTCATCGCCCTGGCCGGGATGAAGGGCGTCGGCGAGGAGTTCGAGCAGGTCCTTCGCGCCAGCAAGCACCCGATCGGCAACTTCGGCCGCCTCGCCCGCTTCGCCCGCGAGCAGTGGCGCGACGTGCTGATCGGCCCCCACGTCCACGACCTGCACCCGCGCCTGGCCGACGAGGGCCACACGATGGCCCGCCTGACCACGCGCCTGGCGCGCGACGTGAGCCGGGTCTTGCGGACGCACCGCGAGAAGGTCCTCGACATGGAACTGGTGCAACAACGGATCGCCCTCTCCGTCGTCGAGCTCTTCGCCATGGCGGCGGTGATCAGCCGCCTGCAATCCCAACTCGCCTCCTGCGCCGTCAACGGCGACGTCCCCGCCGAACTGGCGCGGGATCTGGTCATCGGCAAAGGTTTCTGCCACCGCGCCGCGGCCAACATTCGTCGCCAACTGGGCACCCTGTTCCGCAACAACGACGCGGAAACGCTCGCCGTTGCGGATGTCGTCTTGGGAAATGGGGGCACGTGAATCAATGGGTTTACTGAGCGCGGGGTAAACATAACGCGTGGCCCCCTCCTGCTCCCTCTCCCTCCGGGAGAAGCGAGGCGGTTCTTTTAACCGCCGCTTCGTCGATCTATGCTGGGGGCTTGTCGCGAAGAGTTGGGCACGTGATACTCGCCGTAGTGCTCATAGCCGTTTTGGCATTACCGCTTGGAGCCTATCTCGCATCGGAGGCGATGGCTGGGACGCTCAACTCGCGGTGGTATCCGTGGAAGGTTCACGAATCGAAGCGGATCGGCGACCAACTTGTTCAAGCCATTGAGAGCTACAAGCACCGCAGCCGGGCGAAGTGGACGGTGTCGTCCCTCCGATCGGCTGCGGGAACGGTGGAGCGGTTGAACCGCATCCATACATTGTATCAATATGCGCATGCCACCATGCTCAGAGGCGTGCCGAAGGCGGGACATTTCCGATAAGCCATTGTGTGAAAAAGATCTATGGCAACGTCACGGCATTGAGGCACGGCACGTGACATCGTGATTCCGATGGGACGGGGCACAGTCCATCGGGTAGCGGGTCGCGCCGGGTGACATCGAACACAAAGCGGCCTAATCCGCGTTCGCCAGATCCGCTTCGTGGACGCCGGTGATTCTGTCGGCGATCTGGATGGCCTCCTCCCGGGGTGCGGCGGTGGCCAGGGATTGGGGGCCGGCGAGGAGGACTTCACCCGTCCAGAAGTCGAATCGGAGGCGGTAGTTCTTCAAAATCGGCGCGCCGATGACGCCATGCGGCGTGCGGGAATCCGCGGCCGCGAGCACGGCCACCTGCGGGTCGGTGAGCTCGATGTCGCCGAGATGCGCGGAGGCCACGGTGCCCCGCACGCCGAAGGATGGGAACTCATCCATCAGGTCGAACGTGCCGCCCGCCGGGCGTGAGTTGTCCAAGTCGAGATCCCCGCCGTCCAGGAG
>DASXMX010000580.1:0-2367 GCA_036495445.1 Tepidisphaeraceae bacterium | reverse complement strand
CTTCGAACCCAAGGACCAGCCGGCATGCATCGCCCTCTACACTGAAGGGCTCTTCGCCGGCGGGCAGATCGCGGAGAACGACACGGGGTACGACATCGACCACATCCAGGACGTCTACATGCGGTGCCCCGGCAGCCACTTCTGGGTGGCCCAGTCCCCGTCGGGGCAGATCGTGGGGACGATCGGTGTTCAGCACTACGACGACGGCATCGGCCAGGTCCGCCGGCTGCGCGTCCGCGGCGATTACCAGCGGCGCGGGATCGGCACGGCGCTGCTCGAAGTCGCGCTGCGGTTCTGCCACGAGCAGCATTACCTGAAGGTGACGCTCGACACGTTCGTCCAACGCGACGCGGCGCTGCGGCTGTTCGAGAAGTTCCGCTTCCGCCTGGACCGCACGCGCAGCGTGGGGCAAAAGGAACTGTCGTACTTCTACTTCGACCTGTACGCCGGCGAGAGCCGCCGGCAGGGGGCGACCGACGCCGACCGGCCGGACAACGGGGCCGGCTTCGCCGAATGAACCTGACCGATCCGCCGGGCCCGTACGATCCGCGATACCTGTACGGCGTGGGCCTGTTCAATCACGGCGAATTCTTCGACGCCCATGAAGTGTGGGAAGACCTGTGGCGCGAGGCGAGCGGCCCGGAAAAGCAGTTTTATCAGGGGCTGATTCAATGTGCCGTGGCGCTGGAGCATGCGCGGCGCGGGAACGTGCGCGGCGCCCTGCGATTGGCCGAGCGCTACCCGCTGAGATTGACCGGGCTGCCGCGGATTTTCATGGGCCTCGACATCGCCGATTTTCTCCGACAGATGGACCGCGCGACGCGCGGAATCCACGAGGGGGAAATCGAGTCGTCAATGCTCCCCCGAATCGAACTCGCTTCAAAGTGAACCTATCGCAGGATAAATTGACGCCCATGGGAACACATCTCTTGCGGTGGGCGATCGGGATCGTTGTCGTCGCTTGTGGTGGCATCCTGTTCCTCGGCGGTACCGACGTTTCTGCCGCGGCGGGGGAATGGTCGGCGGGGTTCGCGGCGGTGAAGATCACGCCGCAGAAGCCGGTACCGCTGGCCGGGTACGCGGCGCGGATTAAGCCGTTCACGTGGGTCGATCAGGACATTGAGGCCAAGGCGCTGGCACTGAAGGATGCCGATGGGAGTCGGGCCGTGTTGGTCACCGTCGACCTTTGCATCCTGCCGCGGGATGTCGGCGAACGGGTTCGTAAGCGGATCGCGGAGGAAGGGCATCTCGATCCCGCGGCCGTTTTGCTGAACGTCGCCCATTCCCACTCGGCCCCCGCGGTCGCCCTCGCGCCGTCCACGCAGCCGGATGAGGTGAATCGCTCGGAAGCCGGGACGATCGAATACACCCGCTGGCTGATCGATCGGATGGTCGACGTGGCGGCCCAGGCCCTGGCGCAGATGGAGCCGGCGACGCTCTCGTGGAGCACCGGCGTGGCGAACTTCGTCATGAACCGCCGCGAGTACACCGATAAGGGCGTGATCCTGGGGGTGAACCCGCGCGGGCCGGTCGATCGCAGCGTGCCCGTCCTTCGCGTCGATGGCCCGGACGGCAAGCCGCGGGTCATCCTCTTCGGCTACGCCTGCCATAACACAACCATGCCGGCCAACCGCCTGGCCGTCAGCGGCGATTACGAGGGGTACGCCAAAGCGTATGTCCAGCAGCACACGCCGGGCGCGGCGGCGATGTTCATGACCGGTTGCGCCGGCGACGCCAATCCGTACCCGCGCACCGGCGTCGAGCTGGCCCAGTTGCATGGCCAGGAACTCGGGACCGAAGTCTGCCGAGTTCTGTCCACCAAGCTTCATCCAATTCACGGGCCGCTGAAGTGTGCGATGGTGGAGGCGCAGCTTCCGCTCCGGACTCCGGACGAACAGGCGTTACGAAATGACGCGAGCGGGCCGAACGGGCTGCAGAAAGACTCGGCCCGGCAGATGCTTTCGATCATCGAGTCCGGCGGCAAGCTGCCGGCCGTCTATCAGCCGCCGGTCGAGGCGTGGCAGTTCGGCAAAGATCTCACGCTCGTGGCGCTGCCGGATGAAGTGGTTGTCGATTACGTCCGGCGGATCGAGGAGGCCATCGGCCCAATGCGGCTCTGGGTGGCCGGGTATTGCCAGGAAGTGACGGGCTACATCCCCTCCGACCGCATCCTCCGCGAGGGCGGATATGAAACCCGCGGCATCTACTCCGGCACCGGCTGGTTCGCGCCGGGCGTCGAAGACGCGCTGGTTAACGCGGCTCGCGACGCCGCCGTCAAAGCCGGCCGCGAGTTGGGCCGCACGACGCAACGGTGATTCTCGTAGGGGCGAACCTTGTGTTCGCCCTCTTTGTAGGGGTGAACCTCGT
>DASXMX010000579.1:0-4326 GCA_036495445.1 Tepidisphaeraceae bacterium | reverse complement strand
AGCTGAACACGAACAACATCACCGTCCACAACTCCCACGAGCAGGACTGGCATGTGACGCTGGTCGACACGGGCGAGAAGGCGAT
This sequence comes from Tepidisphaeraceae bacterium, assembly GCA_036495445.1. GTDB lineage: Bacteria > Planctomycetota > Phycisphaerae > Tepidisphaerales > Tepidisphaeraceae > DASXMX01. The sequence goes on along the minus strand of DASXMX010000579.1, from coordinate 4,241 downwards.
GACCGGCGTCCGCGTCGCCCGGGCTGCGAAGAAGTATCTGGGCGACGCGACGCACTTCGCCGTCACGTACGGCGATGGATTAACGGACGTGAACCTCGCCGATGAATTCGAATTCCACCAGAAGCACGACCGCCTCGGCACGGTCCTCGGCGTCAACCCGCCTTCACGCTTCGGCGAGCTGCGCCTCGATGGCGAACGGGTGCTGGAGTTTTCCGAGAAGCCGGATTTCGTCGATAACTGGATCAACGGCGGGTATTTCTTCTTCCACCGCGGGTTCCTGCCTTACCTGTCGGACGCCGACGGGTGCGTGCTGGAGCAGGACCCGCTCGTGAAGCTCGCCCGCGACGGGCAGCTTTCGATCTACAAGCACCGCGGGTTCTGGGCCTGCATGGACACCCAGCGGGACCGCGAACACCTGGACAAGATCTGGAATTCCGGCCAAGCCCCCTGGCGGCCGGCCTACGCAAAGGAATCGCAATGCGCGTCTTCGTCACCGGACACCAAGGGTACATCGGGGCCCACCTCACCGACCTCCTCAAGGCCGCCGGCCACCGCGTCACGGGCTGCGACCTGAACCTGTTCGACGGGTGCGCGTGGGACAACGTCGTGCCCGCCGATGTCGATTTGAAGAAGGACATCCGCGCGCTGACGCCGCGGGATTTGGAGGGGCATGACGCCGTCATGCACCTGGCCGCGCTGTCGAACGACCCGATGGGCGAGATCAACCCCCAGCTCACGTACGACATCAATCGCGACGCGTCGATCCGGCTCGCGAAGCTCGCCAAGCAGGCCGGCGTGCCGCGGTTCCTGTTCGCCGGGAGCTGCTCGGTCTATGGGCAGGGCAAGAAGCCGGACCTGGAAGAGACCGATGCGCTCAACCCGCTGACGGCGTACGCGAAATCGAAGATCGACACCGAGACCGAAGTCTCGAAGCTGGCCGACGCGAACTTTACGCCGATCTACCTGCGGAACGCGACCGCCTACGGCTACTCGCCGATGCTGCGGATCGACCTCGTCGTGAACAACCTGCTCGGCTCCGCGATGGCCTACGGACAGATCCGCATCATGAGCGACGGCACCCCCTGGCGGCCGCTGATCCACTGCCGCGACATCGCGCGGGCGTTCGTCGCGTTCTCGGGGGTCCCGAAGGACAAGGTGCATAACAAGGCCGTCAACGTCGGCGGGAACAGCGAGAACTACCGCGTCCGCGAAGTCGCCGACCAGGTGAAGCGGCTCATGCCCGAGGCGCAGATCACCTACACCGGGGAGGTCGGCGCCGACCCGCGCAACTACCGCGTCAACTTCGACCTCCTCGGCAAGGTGCTCCCGAACTTCAAGCTCCAATACACCCTCGCCAGCGGCATGGACGAACTGCACAAGGCGATGGTCGACCACAAGTTCGGCAAGAAGGATTTCGAGGGCGACCAGTTCGTCCGCCTGCGCGTCCTGAAGCACCGCCTGAACCTCATCACGCCGGATGCGGCGGCCTAAAGAATTGATTAACCACAGAGACACAGAGAACACAGAGGGGAGGCGAGGAGAAGGCTCGGTTTCAATTCTGCTCTTCTCCGTGTCCTCTGTGTCTCTGTGGTTGGTCCCATTTGTTCTGATCGGAGTTGACTGATGATCTTCAAAGAGACGCCGCTGCCCGGCGCTTACTTGATCGAGTTGGAGAAGAAGGGCGACGACCGCGGGTTCTTCGCCCGCGCGTTCTGCGAGCGGGAGTTCGGGGCCCACAGGCTGTCGAGCCGGTTCGTGCAGGTGAATAACTCGCTGAGCGCCCAGACGGGCACGCTCCGCGGCATGCATTACCAGACCTCGCCCAAGGGCGAGACGAAGCTCGTCCGCTGCATCAAGGGCGGCCTGTACGACGTCATCCTCGACCTGCGGAAAAACTCGCCCACGTTCGGCAAGAGCTTCGGGGCCGAGTTAACTGCCGAGAACCGCCGGATGATGTACGTCCCCAAGGGCTTCGCCCACGGCTTCATCACGACCGAGCCGAATACCGAGGCGTTCTACTTCGTGGACGAGTTCTACGCCCCCGAACACGAACGCGGCGTCCGCTGGAACGACCCAGCCTTCGACATCGCCTGGCCCGCCCAGCCCGTCGTCCTCTCCGACAAAGACAAAAACCACCGCGACTTCGACCCCGACTGGCACTTGTCCGGATACTAAGAATCGTGAGTCGGACCGCCCGCCCTGTGACACGGGTTTTCAACCCGTGCGTACCCCGCTGATTCCGGCGGGGGCGCGATGAGATAAAAGTAGCTCTTCTGATCGACGTCGTCAGCACGGGTTAAAAACCTGTGTCACGGGGAGAGGCGATCAACTGGAGTCGTTCTCGATGAAAGTCCTCTTCACCGGCGCGAGTTCCTTCACCGGATACTGGTTCGTCCGCGAGGTTGCCAATGCGGGCCACGAGGTCACCGCGACCTTCCGCAAGCCCGCCACGGAATACACCGACGTCCGCGGCAAGCGCCTCCAGCGACTCAGCGGCGCCTGCCGCGCCGTCCACGGCCTCGGCTTCGGCACGCCCGAGTTCCTCGACCTGATCAAATCCGGCGGTTTCGACCTCCTCTGCCACCACGCCGCCGATGTGACCAACTACAAGAGCCCCGACTTCAACGCGATCGACGCGACCGCCGCCAACACGCGGAACCTCGCCGCGGTCCTCGCCGCCTTCAAATCCTCGGGAGGCAAGGCCGTCCTCTTAACTGGCAGCGTCTTCGAGAACGACGAAGGCGCCGGCTCCGAAGGCCTCCCGGCCTTCTCGCCCTACGGCCTCTCCAAGGCCCTCACGCATCAGACGTTCCGCTACTACGCCGGTGCGGCAAACCTGCCGCTGGGCAAGTTCGTCATCCCCAACCCGTTCGGCCCCTACGAGGAGCCGCGGTTCACCGCGTACCTGGTCAAGATCTGGGCCGCGGGCAAGCCGGCGTCCGTCCAAACGCCGCTTTACGTCCGCGACAACATCCACGTCTCCCTGCTCGCCAGGTGCTACGCGAAATACGCGGCCGACCTCCGCGCAGGCACGGCGCCGAATCGCCTCAACCCCAGCGGCTACGTCGAATCCCAAGGCGCCTTCACCCTCCGCTTCGCCCGCGAAATGAAGCCGCGACTGGGCCTCGCCTGCGAGGTCGAACTGAAGGACCAAACCCAATTCGCCGAGCCGCGGGTGCGGATCAACACGGATCCGCCGGATGGGAATGCGCTGGGATGGAATGAAGCCGCAGCGTGGGATGAACTGGCCGATTATTACCGACAATCGATTTCAGGTTGATTTGCTGATTGCGCTATCGATCGCTTACCTTCTAGACTTCTGGCTCGTCCTGCGAGGCAATCGCAAATGTCGGTCACGTTGAGGTGCTCGCCTGCGCACTCGTCTCTCCAATCTCGCCGACGCGTTGCTGTCACAACGGGCTGACATTACCGACCTCTATCCAGCAACCGACGATCCAGAAGATGGGGTCGAGTATTTCGGCGGGCCGGATTACTTCGCTGATGACGGGGTTTTCGATCCCATTGACGACGCAACAGCTCAGTGGGCATTGAGTGACTGGTTGGAATCGGCTCCGAATCTCGGGTGGGACGTTCATCTTGAGCTATCGAAGCTGCTCGTGAAACGCGGTCACCTGATCCGCGACAAGGTTGAGCCGATCGTTCGGAAACTCGCCTCCGGGGAGCCAGACGAGGGCGAATTTATCCTTCTGTTGGGCCGCTACCAGCTTTGCCTCAGTTTCTTGTCGCGGATGGAAGGAGGCGAAGAGGTCGCGATCGCACTACTCGACCGGGTTCCCGAGGATTTTCGCGACGGCCTGTTCCACGCCTGCTTCACGATGAACACACAACGCAATTTACGAAGCGATGAAGGCACACGTCCGGCAGTGGGAGGCAGAAGGCTGGTGCCCTGCGAGCACGGGTGAGAAATGGCTCATACATCGCATGGTGCTGCAATGGGATCGGACGTTCCCAAACGGGGACCACGATGACATTCGGCAGATTTGCCGTCCGCCAGGTTAACGGCGCGATCGCGCAACACTAAGTAAGTAGCCAAAAGTTCTTTGACAACATGCCTGCTTTGCGTTTCGCCTCGCGTGGGCTGAGGATCAGAACCCATCGCTCGGCCTCGTCGGCCTGCTGGTCGATGTCGTCGTACTGCCGGTTGGACGAGACCTGGGCCTTGGCCCCGCGCCACAGGTGGTCCATCGGGTTGAGCTCCGGGCACTGCCGCGGCAGGAACA
>DASXMX010000578.1:0-11315 GCA_036495445.1 Tepidisphaeraceae bacterium | reverse complement strand
CTCGCGACGATCCTCCGCCGGCAGCGGCGAGCCGACCTGCTCCATCGCCTCAACGATCCGCCGCGCCTGGGCCGCCATCGGTTGCAACTCAACTTCGGCTGCGGCCCGCGACGCGACCGCCGTCAGCAAAACGAGCAACCCCAGCATCAGGCAACTCGACCTGCTCCAACGATGGGCCGCGGCTCGCATAGGCTCGCTCCTCGTCTGAGATGTGCACAAACTCCGCGCCGCACATTTTGCCGATCCGCCGGCGTGCGGCAAGCCGTCGAACGATTCCGCATATCATGGCAAGCGGGATGAGGGGCGGTAGCATGAGCCAATGCAGATTCGACGTCTCGGCCCTTGGGACGATCTCGAGTGGCTTCGGATGCGCGCCGCGCTCTGGCCAGACGTGACTCCCGAAAAACATCGCACCGAGATGGCCGAGAATCGATCGAGCCCGACCTGGACGGTCTTCGTCGCCGATCGGGGGGACGGTCGGCTCGGCGGCTTCCTTGAACTGGGCGAACGCGAACGGGCAGACGGGTGCAATACCTCGCCGGTCGCGTACGTCGAGGGCTGGTATGTCGATCCCGACCTTCGCCTCGCCGGCGTGGGACGCGCGCTGGTCCTGGCCGCCGAGCAACACGCTGCGGCCGCCGGATACCGCGAGATCGCAAGCGATTGCGTCCTGAGCAACGGCGTCAGCCTTGCCGCTCACCTCGCCCTCGGCTTTGAGGAGGTGGAAAGACTGATCCACTTCCGCAAAACGCTTGGATGAATCTTCATGGGCCGCCCGAATTGGCGCCTCATCGCGACTGGATCGCGAGGACGATCGGCAAGGTGATCGCGCCCAGTGCTGAAGGCACCGCGATGAAGATCGCGATCATCCGATCCCCAGAACTGCCGGCTTGGTAAAGCACCACCCCGAAGGCGGCGAGCATGGCACATACGATAAACACGACGAACGGCGCCAACTGCATGCCGAAGCGGATGTAGTCCCGCCGCGGGGGCCTGCTGTACTCGAGCGGGGGCTTGGACGCGGGCGCGGTCATGGCGGGGGAACATGATATCGGGCCGGCGCCGATCGGCGAGACTCGCTCAGCGACTCGCCCGTTCGCGCGGCCGCCTCAGCAGCAGGCATCCGGCCATCGCGCCGAATAGCGCGACGGTCGCGGGCTCGGGAACTGGGGCAGCGACAATCGCCGTGATCCCGGCGGGAAACGTGGCGAACGTGCTGTCGTTGCCATCGGGCGTTACCTCGACGATCGAATGGTATTGAGTGCTGGCAAAGATATCGCCCGCGTCATCGATGGCCAACGCTCCGAACGCGAATGTGGGGTCGGTGATCACGGTGGTCGTGACGCCGTCCGGCGTGATCTTCCCAATGGTGTCGTTGTTGGTCACGTAGTACAGATTTCCGGCCCGGTCGATGGTGAACCCGCCGATCCCGGGAGCACCGAGGGCCGGGGCGAAGCTGCTGACGGTGCCGCCCGGGGCAATCTTGTAAATCAGATCGGCGTTCGAGGACGTCGCATAGACGGAGCCTGCGGCGTTCACTGCGAGGTAATACGGGTAATTGAGGCCCGACGCGAACTGCCCGATGACGCCGCCGCCAGGCGCGACCACGCCAATCGTGCCGTTGGAAGGGTTGGTGTCGTACAGATTCCCCGCGGCGTTGAACGCAAGGCTCTGAACCCCGTGAATAAGGCCGCCGGTGTTATCGGTTGCGTACGTGCTGGTCACCCCGCCCGGCGTGATTTGCTCCAGCTTCCCGCCCGCGGCATTTTCGACGTAGAAGTTCCCCGCCCCATTCATGGCCATCGCAAAACCGCTGCCGCTGGCGACTGGGCTCACGGACCCGCCGGCGGAGACGCTGTAAATTGTCCCATTCGACCCGAGCGCGTACAGCATACCGGCCATCGACGCCGCCGGCGTCGCAACCGCAATTGCAGCCGAAGCAACAAGGATAAGATGGCGCATCATCTCTCCGCCTCCCTTGAGCAGGGATGAATTGATTTCAGAAATGCCTTGGACGCATCCACGTTACTGATTTCAATAGCGGCATACGAGGTCCAAACACCAGTGCAGTTGGACGTATCGAGGTCTATGCCGAAATGCCTGCGAGGCGAAGATTCCCCTGAGTTGCGCGGACTTCTGATAGAACCTAGACGGGGGGCCAGCTATGCGCGCGGCACGGCCCCCGTGCCGCATTCGGGGCACCGGCCTGTGCTGGCGCGGAGGTCGTACCCGCATCGGGCGCAGCGGCCGTCGGCGGCCCATCGCCTGCGTCGAAGCGCTCGCCGCAGCGCTGCCAGCGGCAGGACGGACGTTAAAAGTGCGAAGAACCAGTCCGGCACCTCGAACATTCGGATCTTGGGCCCCGAGGATGCGGGCGAAGTGTATCGAGGGGCTGAGCGATGCCGGGCCTCGATCGAGCCCGAACTCCACCTCGATGCGCCAAAACAAAGAACTGCACCTCCAGTACAAAGAATCCCCTCGTCCCGGCTCCCGCTCGATGGTTGCGATCGTGGAAATAACTTCGATACCAAAACACAGCCATCTATGTAAGCAAAGTAATCGAAAGAAGTTGCATATTTACGTCTATCAATGTGTCGCGACTCGGCGCGACAGAAATGGATGGGTGGACGAACTATCACCCACGAACGTCCGTCGGCGTCCCCCAGTCATCTCAACCCAAGGCGGCGGATGCGGCGCCGGGTGCGAGCCGGGGCCGAGCGCCGCATGAGAGGCGGGCCATCGAAGGCGGCGCGAGGCGCGCAATCGTTGGCCGGGGCGGGGGATGGCGCGCGCGAGCGCCGGGTCGGGTCGGGCGGCGGGCAAAGGATGCGACGGTCGGTGCGGCAGCCGGCGGTTGTCGCACGCGGCGGGCGCGATGGGCGGATCGCAACTGCGGGCGTGAAACGGGATTGAGGGCATGATACATGGGATCCCATGCGACCAAGTGCGGCGTTTTTGCAATTTCGCGATCGATCGTCGGTTGCGGGCTGCCGCGGGCGCCTTGGCCACATGGGGTTTGGGCTGATGCAGCGGGTGCGATCGAGCACACACCGGCGGCGGGATTGGCAATGTCCCATCCGATCCACATCGCCACGGCGGGACATTATGGGACATTTTGGGACATCGAGCCCGGCGGATCTGTCGACAATCCGGAAGGCTGGAGGGGGGACGCGCCGGCGTGAGGCTGACGGCCTACTTCCGCTGGTCGACCGGAATGACCTTCTTGCCGAAGGGGCCGGTGTAGTCGTCGGTGGGGCGGATGATGCGGTTGTTTTCGTGTTGTTCCATGACGTGGGCGGACCAGCCGGCCACGCGGGCGATGGCGAAGATGGGGGTGAACAGGTCGAGCGGGATGCCCATCGTGTAGTACGCGCTGGCGGAGAAGAAATCGACGTTGGGGTTCAGGTTCTTGGGCTTCCCCTCGGCGTTCTTGGTGTCCTTCATGATCGGGATGAGCCGCTCGCTCATCTCGTACCACTTGGTGTTGCCGGCGGCCTCGCCGAGCTGCTTGCTCATCTTGCGGAGGAAGGTGGCGCGAGGGTCGAACGTGCGGTAAACGCGGTGGCCGAAGCCGGGCACTTTTTGCCCTTCCACGAGCATCTGGCGGACCTTCTTCTCGGCGTTCTCGACGTCGCCGCAGCTCAGCAGGAGGTGCATGACGTCCTGGTTGGCGCCGCCGTGGAGGGGACCCTTAAGGGCGGCGGTGGCGCTGGTGATCGCCGCGTGCATGTCGGCGAACGTTGCCGCCGTTACCCGGGCCGCGAACGTGCTGGCATTCATCCCGTGCTCGGCGTGCAGCACCAGGGCCGCGTCCAGCACGCGGGTGAGCGTCTCGTGCGGTTTTTTCCCATTCAGCATGTAAAGGAAATTCGCCGCGACAGGCAGCGACGGGTCGGGGGCGACCGGCTGCTGGCCGTTCCGCAGGCGGTGGAAGGCGGTCACGATCGTGGGAAGTTGCGCCGTCAAACGGACCGCCTTGCGGCGGTCGGCGGCGCGGTCGTTGTTCTCCAGGTCCGGGTCGGTCGTGGCCAGGGCGCTGATCGCGGTGCGAAGCGCGTCCATGGGCTGCGTTTGCTTGGGGAGGTCCTTCAACAGCGACAGCACATGCGGCGGGAGCGCCGCCGAGCGGCCCAGTTCCGCGCGGAACGCATCGAGCTGCGAGCGGTTGGGCAGTTCCCCGTCCCAAAGCAAAAACGTGACCTCTTCGAAGGTCGCGTGCTCAACCAGGTCGCCGATCTCGTACCCGCGGTATACCAGTCGTCCCGCGATGCCGTCGATAAAGCAGATCGTGCTCGGGACGGCGACGACACCTTCAAGTCCGGCTTTCGCCTTCCGTTCGGGGGTGGATACGGCGTCGCTCATGAATCACTCGACTTGCGGTTGAAGGGGAACGTTCCGGTGCTTCAGACGGTGAGAAGAGGCGTGTCGGTTTCGCGCTCGCGCCACCCTTCGGCCCGCAATGGATGCTCACCCGGACGCACACCACAAACACTACCGGCCGGGGCCGTCGGCCGCTCGCGCGACTATAGCGGGCGGTGGGGGAGGGAGTCAATTGCGCCGGAAGGGGGTGGTCGGACAGGGCAGGGCGACCGCATGTGGTTTTATTGCCGCAGCCGCTCCAGCAAGTAGTCGCGGCGGGACTCGGAGGCGGCTGTCGTGCTTGCCGAAGCCGACGTCCAGTTGCCAGTGCAGGCGGTTCTCCACGCCCCAGTGGCCGCGGACCGCCCGGGCGATCCGGCGGGCGTCGCAGCCTTCGAGGCTGCTGATGAAGCACCTCCGCGCGACGCGGGTGGTCCCAGGCGTGGGCGAAACTGCGCCGCAGCGCTTTGCCGTCGATCGCGATCAGCCGGCCCGCGCACGCCCGCGGGCCAGCGCCGCCGTCCAGTTCGCGAAGCACCGCTCGAACGCCGCCGGATCGATGCGGGCGAAGACCCGCCCGCCGGAACGTGTCGGCGCCGGGGATGCCCTTGGGCAGCGACAGGAACGTCGCCAGCCACTCGCGGTTGGCGCGGGCCCGCTCCACCACCGCGGCCCAGTCGTCGGCCTTGCACAGCACGGCCTCCGGGCTGCCGGACTACGAGAAGCTGCTCGATCACTTGGAAGCCAAGCCGAACGGCGACGTGCTGCACGCCGTCGCGCGGCGGCCGTTGCTGTTTCGGGTGGGCACGAAATACAACTACTGCGACACGAACTACATGCTGCTGGCCGTGATCGTCGAGCGGGTTTCTAGGCGTTCCTTCGCACAATGCCTCAGGCATGAGATCTTCGATCCGGCCGGAATGAAGCAAGCGGTCGTGTTGGAACGGCCGGCGCAGGCGATCGAAGTTCGAGCGGAGGGGTACGCAGGCGGGAAGGATGGGATTTGAGCCAGCCGGCAGGACACACGCACCTACGGCGACGGGCAGGTGATGTACAGCGCGGATGATCTGGTGAACTGGGATCGCGCGCTCCGGGAGAACCGGCTCGTCGGGCGCGACATGCTCGCCCGCGCGTTCACGTCGGGTCGGTTGACGGATGGAAAGCCCTGCGGCTACGGATCGGTTGGGTCGTGCCGCAGCGCCAGGGGGTGCATTTCGTCGAGCACGCGGGCGGCTGGGCGGGGACGAGCACGTACGTCCTGCGAGATTTGGGCAGTGGTCTGACGGTCATCGTGCTCAGCAACCTGGAGAAGTTCGCCGTTCGAAACATGGGCAGAGACGTTGCGGAACTCGCCCAGGCGCCGCGGGATGCTGTAAGCCCTGTCCATAGAGCCAATTGACGCTTTCCGCCTGGCGGTTATGATACGCGCTCGTCCGCAAGACCCTCGCAGAGAATTCCAGCGGAGTCGATGAGTCGATGCCTGGCGCGTCACCGATCCAGAGCGGAGTGTCCGGAACCGGCACCGCCCGCCAGACGGGGAAGCGCGAGGCGTTCGCCGCTGACGAACTGGCGATCGTCCTCTCCCATTACGACATCGGGGTGATCGACTCGATCAGCGAATACCCCCGTGGGTCGCGCAAGGCGCCCAAGCTGCTGATCGTCAGCGAGCACGGAAAGTTTCTGCTTAAGCGCCGCGCGCGGGGGAAGGACGATCCTTACAAGGTGGCGTTCAGCCACGCAATCCAGCTTTACCTGGCCAGCAAGCAGTTCCCGCTCCCCCACCTGATCGGCACCCGGCGTGAAAACAACTCGATGCTCCAGCTCCGCAACGCGGTATACGAGGTGTTCGAGTACATCCCGGGGCAGGGGTATCCGCAGACGCTTGAATCGACGTTCGACAGCGGCCGGGTGCTGGGGCTCTACCACAAGCTGCTGCACGATTTTCAATCCGAATGGCAGCCTGCCACCGGCAGCTATCACTCGGCGCCGTCCGTCGAGCACGGGTTGAAGATGATCCCCAAGGCGGTGCAGGGCGGGACGGGGAACGTCGAGGCGCTGCTGAAGTTTCTGCTCGACAGCTACCGGCACGGCGCCGGGACCTGCGAGCAGCTCGGGCTGGACCGCTGGCCCAAGCAGATCGCCCATGCCGACTGGCACCCGGGGAACATGCTCTTCCGCGACAACCGAGTGGTGGCGGTGATCGATTACGACTCGTCCCGCCTGCTGCCGCGGATCATCGATGTTGCCAATGGCGCGTTGCAGTTCTCGATCATCGGCGGGGATGAGGACGTGACCAAGTGGCCCGATTATCTGGACGAAACCCGCTTCCGGCGGTTCCTGCGGGGCTATGATGAGGTGATGCTGTTGTCGGAGGCGGAGATCAAGGCGATCCCGTGGCTGATGGTCGAGGCGCTGATCGCCGAGTCGGTCTTCCCGATCGCCGCCACCGGCACGTTCGGCCGGATGGAAGGGCTGTCGTTTTTGGAGATGGTCCAAAGAAAAGTGTATTGGATGCAAAGATCCGCCGACAAGCTCGTCGAAATTGCACAGGGCTGAGATGTTTTTGGAATATCCACCAGCTTCCGGAACGGGACGGGCGGGGTGCGGCGGGGCGGCCTGCACAGTTGTGACCGTCGTCACTGTCGTCGCGTTTATGGCGGGTCGTTCCGTTCTTGCGGAGCCTACGACGCAACCGACCACGGTCCCGTCCGATGCTCGGCTCGTCTCGCGATTGTTTTCGGAACTGGCCAGTTCCGACGCTTCCGTTCGGACCGCCGCCAGGGCTCATCTGATGCGCTTGGATCGTGCGGATCTGGCAACCCTTCAACAACTCGTCCGCCACAGCAGGCCGCTCGCACCCGCCCAGGCGGCGGCGCTCCGGCCAATTGTCGAGGAGATCTTCCTGGCCGGCGAGCCCTACAAGAAGGAGGCGACCCAAGGCTTCCTCGGCATCATGATGGATCAGTCGGGGTTCGGCGCTCGCGACCTACAGCAGCCGAATGACATCGGCGGCCAAGCCTCGGGCGTGGTCGTCGCCGATCGGTTCCCGGGGTTTTGCGCCTCACGGTCGCTGCACGATGGGGACGTGATTCTCGGGGCCGCGGAACCGGCGCAAGCCTTCAACAGCCCCGAGGACCTGAAGTTCGCCATCGGCAGCCTTCAGCCCGGTTCGGTCGTCCGCCTCCAGGTGTTGCGGCACGGGCAGGTTGTCGAAGTGCCATTGAAACTGGACTGCAAGCCTGCCGAAGTGGACTCGGTGGAGACCGCTGAATCCTTTCGACGCGAACGCGCCGAGAAGTTCGACCAATACTGGCACGACACCTTCGCCCCATTGCTGAAGGAATCCGTCGGATAACTTTCCCGCGGTGACCCGCTGAGTGCGATTCGCCGGTTTCACTTGAACCTGCCTGCGCCGCGCCGTAGCCTGAAGGGCCGAATGACGCTCGATTCGGCCATCGATCTTTCCATCCGCCGGGCCATTGACGTGCGGCACCGGCTCCACCAGATCCCCGAGCTCGGCTACGAGGAGTTCAAGACCGCCGCCGCGATCCGCGCGGAGCTGAACGACCTGGGCATCGCCCACATGGACGGCGTGCCCGATTCACCCACCGCGACGATCGCATGGATCGGCGACCCGGGCAAGCCGTGCGTCGCCCTCCGGGCCGACATCGACGCGCTGCCGATCCTCGAACGGACTGCGCTGCCCTACGCGAGCACGCACCCGGGCCTGATGCACGCCTGCGGTCACGACGGCCACACCGCGACGCTGCTCGGCGCCGCGCGCGTGCTCAAGCAGATGGAGCAGAACCTGCCCGTTTGCGTGAAGTTCCTCTGGCAACCGGCCGAAGAGGGGGGCGGCGGGGGCGAGCGGCTGGTCGAGGCCGGCGTCCTGGACGGTCGCGTCGGGCCGAAGGTGCGGGCGATCTTCGGCCTGCACGGATGGCCGGGCCTGAAAGTGGGCACGATCGCGACCAAGCCCGGAACTCTCCTTGCCGCCACGGACACGTTCGCGGCGACCTTCGTCGGCCGCGGATGCCACGGCGCATTTCCGCATTTGGGATTGGACCCGGTCGTCACCGCGTGCGAGGCGGTGATGAACTTGCAGCAGTTCGTCAGCCGGGAGATGGACCCGACGGACGCCGCGGTGGTGACGATCGGGAAGATCCACGCGGGCACCGCGACGAACGTGATCCCCGACGAGGCGACGATCGAAGGCACCGCCCGCACGCTGCAGGATGAGGCCCGCCGTCGCATCCGGGACTCGATCGAGCGACGCTGCACCGGCATCGCCGACGCGAACGATTGCGATCTGCGGTTCGACTGGATCGAGGGGTATCCGGCAACGGTGAACGACCCGCAAATGGCCGACTACGTCGCGTTGATCGCGAAGCAAACGTTCGGCGCGGACCGTTACTACCCAGTCCCGCGCCCCTCGATGGGGGGCGAGGACTTCGCGTACTACCTCCAGAACGTCCCGGGCTGCTTCTTCCTCGTGGGCGTCGAGCCGCTCGAGCGCGAGACCTACCCGCCCCTGCACAGCGACCGCTACGACTTCACGGACGACGCGCTTGGCGTGGGGATGCGGATGTTCGTGGAACTCGTGCAGAACTTTCGGGTTTAGAGAAGCGGTTTCACGATTCCCGTGGCCTGGGCGCCTCGCCCATGCTGTCTTTGCAAAACGCATGGGCGAGGCGCCCATGCCACAGGTCTGAAACTGCCGCTTGTGCGCAGGAAAAAGCCCATGGCTAAAAACCATGGGCCTTATGTTGCGCGATAGCGCGTCTAATCAATCCGGCGTTTCAACTCACTCCATGTGCTTGATCATCTCATCCGCGAACTCACTGCACTTGATTTCCTTGGCGCCTTGCATGAGCCGTGCGAAGTCGTAGGTGACGGTCTTGGCGGCGATCGCCCGCTCGAGCCCGCGGACGATCAGGTCGGCGGCCTCCTGCCACTTCATGTATTCGAGCATCATGACGCCGGAGAGGACGACGCTGCCGGGGTTGACCTTGTCCTGGTTGGCGTACTTGGGGGCGGTGCCGTGGGTGGCCTCGAAGACGGCGTGGCCGGTCACGTAGTTGATGTTCCCGCCCGGGGCGATGCCGATGCCGCCCACCTGGGCGGCGAGGGCGTCGGAGAGATAGTCGCCGTTGAGGTTGGGCGTGGCGATCACGTCGAAGTCCTCGGGCCGGGTCAGCACCTGCTGGAGCGTGATGTCGGCGATCGCGTCCTTGATGACCAGACCGGCGCCCGGCTTGCCGTTGGGGATCTTGCACCACGGGCCGCCGTCGATTTCGACAGCGCCGAAGAACTCCTTGGCGACCTTGTAGCCCCAGTCACGGAAGGCGCCTTCCGTGAACTTCATGATGTTCCCCTTGTGGACGAAGGTGACGTTCTTGCGCTTGTGCTGGATCGCATAGCCGATCGCGCTGTGGGCGAGCCGCTCGGTGCCGAGGTAGCTGATCGGCTTGAACCCGATGCCCACTTCGACGCGGACCTCGCGCTTGGGCGCGCCGATCCCCTCGAGTTGCTTCTGCCACCCTTGGGCGGCTTCTTTCGTGCCGAAGCGGATCTTCTTGAACTCCTTGGGGAAGTTCTGGGCAAGGAAGTCGAGCACCTTCTGCGACTCGGCGCTGCCGCCGACGTACTCGATGCCGGCGTAGATGTCCTCGGTGTTCTCCCGGAAGATGACCATGTCCACCTTTTCCGGGTGCTTCACCGGCGACGGGACACCGTTGAAGTAGCGGACCGGGCGCAGGCACACATAGAGGTCGAGCATCTGCCGCAGCGCGACGTTGAGCGACCGGATGCCGCCGCCAACCGGCGTGGTGAGCGGTCCCTTGATGCCGACGTGGAACGTTTGGAACGCCTCGACCGTGTCGTCCGGCAGCCAGGTGTTGAGCTTCTTGAACGACTTTTCGCCCGCGAGGACTTCCATCCAGGCGATCTTGCGCTTTCCGCCGTAGGCCTTCTGCACGGCGGCGTCGAAGACGCGGACGCTGGCGCGCCAGATGTCCGGGCCGGTGCCGTCCCCTTCGATGTACGGGATGATCGGCCGGTCCGGCACCTGCAGTTTCCCGCCGCTGATCGTAATCGGTTGACCTTCCTTCGGGGGCGTAACGTCTTTGAACTGCGCCATGGATCGCGTTTCCTGCTTGAAAGTGGTGTTCACCAATTTGGGGACGATGGACGAGGAAACCTAGCGGTGGGGCGGGGGAGTGTCAAATTGCGGGGAGGAACGAATGAAGGGACTGAGGGACACAGGGACAAAGGGGTGGGCCGGGATCGCTTCGGTTTTCCCTTTGTCCATCAGTCCCTGTTGAAGTATTTCCCCACTTGGATCGAACGCCCGATATGCTTAGGCGTAGTTGAAAGGTCCACCCTTCCTTTCTTCCAACCGAGGTTCGCATGTTTCAGCGGCTTCCGAAGCCCCTTGAGATCGCGTTGATTGCCGTGATGGCGCTCATCTGCGCCGCCGTCGTGCTGGCCAGCCCGAAGAAGGACTCGGCCCTGTTCTTCGCGTCGGTGCCGCTGTTCCTCGTCTGTGCGATCATGGGTTTCCGCCGGAGCGAGCGTACCGCTCAGCCCGTTGAGATCGAGCCGAAGCGCGACGCGATCGAGGAGAACGTTTAGGATGCAAATAGGTTCTAAGCGCTGTCGCAGCCTTCCGTTAAGGATCGCGGGCACGCGGCCTTCCGGCCGCGCCCTGAACAGAGAAGCGGGCATCTCCGAAGCGAGACGGATTTGCAGGAAATTGCTTTGAAGTGACTTCTTCGAAATTTTCCGGAAGAAACCGCCCGGACCCCGGAACGATGGTATAACGCAGTGAATGAGATCGGTCGGGCGGGCCACATCGCACAACCCGTGGCTCTTGGAGATCGGTCGTTTACGCGAGCTGTCCACGTTCCTTCCCTGGCCGGACGCCTCTGCCACAGGCGTCCGGCCGCTTTTTTTCG
>DASXMX010000577.1:0-12542 GCA_036495445.1 Tepidisphaeraceae bacterium | reverse complement strand
CCGTCGGTGGAGCGGATCATCCAGCAGCCGAGGTTCGCCTGGCGCTGCTCGGGGGTAAGGCGGTTGTGGGCCAGTTGCCAGCAACGCAGTCGCTCGGGGGGCCAGGCGCCGGCACTGCCTGGGTTCTTCGCCTCGGCGGCGCGCAGGATCGGCTCATAGGCGAGCGAAGTGAAGGTGGTGATCAGCAGCGAGCCGTGGGCGGTTTCGAGCACGCCGGCGTCGCGGTCGTCGCCGGCGCTGTCGAGCACGACCTGCGGCCAGCCCCACGTCGCGCCGTCGTCGCGCGAGACCATCAGTTCGACGCGGCCGAACGGGCAGACGTGCTGCTCGCGCCCGCCGGAGCAGACCACCAGCAGTTCGCCGGCCTTGCGGCGGGCGAGCGTGGGCCAGCCGTGGTAATACTGCGGATCGAGGCTGATGATCCGCGTGTCACGGACGACCGCACGCGCGGCGGCCATAGCGCGCCGGCTGAACCCGAGCGTGATCGCACCCGCGGCCAAGGCTGCCGCGCGAACGAAGCGGCGGCGGGATGGGCAGCGCGGATCGTGCGACGGGTCGTTGACAGCGAGGTTCATGCCCCTACATACCCCGGTCCGACGAGAATGATCATCTCGCACCGCTTGCGGGTGGCACGGACTCAGCGGGTGCTGGCGCGGTGCGGGGTCACAGGGTTGCGGAACGAAAGGACGGGCAGGAAGCCGATGCCGAAGATCAGGAGGGCCGGGGCGAGGCCCAGGCAGGTGAGCGGGATCGTCGTCGATTCATCGTCGAAGTGGGCAGCCCCCGCGACGGTGAAGGTGCCCCAGCACCCGAACGCGGCCAACGCCGTCACGACCAACAGGAGCACGACCAGCGCCCCCGGCGACTGCAGGCGGAGATGAGGCCGCCCGTAGTTCGGCGCGGCGACCGCGTCGTGCGGATGCGGGGCGGATTGCCCGCTTGCCCAGCGCTGCCGGACGGTCGCAAACGCCCAGACGATCAGGATGTTGACCCCCGAGAACGTGAGCAAGTTCAGCAAGTCAATCGGCTGCGCGATCCAGAACCGCCCCGCCGGCGGCAGGAAGATGCACCAGGCAAGGGCGCCCAGGACGACCGCCAACATGCCCGGCCCGATTCCCCCAAGCGCGGCCGAGAGGATGATCCCGCACTGGACGAAGGGAAACCGATACGGCCCCCATCCCATGCGCTGCGCCCATGCCCGCCCGGCGACGGCCAAGGTCATGGCCAGGAGGCACAAGGCATAACGACCCAAGATGGACCGATCGGCTTTCATGCCCTTTACTTATCGCCCGATTTGGGCTCCCCTCTTTCATTAGCATTGTACCGGACCCCGCCGGATTTCGTTCGTGCATTCGACGACGAACGAAAACGTCAGAATTCGATATGCATTTTGGCAGATCGAATGGTACAATTACGCCAATGTCAGGGAGCCGCAGTCCTCAGAAGCCCGAGATTCCCGCCTACCACGAGCCGTGGCGTCACATCCTGGCGCTGATCGGCATCGCGGCCATTCTGATGCTGGTGTGCTTCCTGGTCTTCGGCGCGCTGGAGAGGATCTTCTAACCCGTTGCCTTAAGCTATTTTCCGCATCAGAACTTAAGGTCAGGCCGCGATCGTCTGATGCATCAGTCGGGGGAGCGCGGACTTGTTGTTCACCATCACCACCGTCTCCCACAGGTCGATGCTTTCGAGCTTATAGCGGTAGTCGATTTCCGCGCCGGTCTTGCGAATCAGGTCCTGCAGGGCCAAGTCGCTCCGCCAGCCGAGCTTCGTGCAGAGGGGGCAGAGCCACTTCTCGATCAGTGCGACGAAGCGGTTGGTGGACTGAAAGTGGTTGACGATAACAATGCGCGACCCGGGCTTGGCCACCCGCTGCGCCTCGCGGACGAGGGTGTACGGATCGCTGACGACGCTGATCACGTGGCTGATGAAGACATGATCAAAGGTGTCGTCGGCGAAGGGCAGTTTCAGGGCATCGGCTTGGAAGACCTGGGCATTGTTGCGCCCCTGCTCGCGGATCTTCTTGCGAGCCTCGCGGAGCATGCCGCTGGAGAGGTCGATCCCGGTGATCCGTCCCCGGTCCAGCGGGTAATAGTTGAGCGAGACCCCGGTGCCGACGCCCAAGTCGAGCACGCGGTCGTCGGGGCCGATGTTCATGTGCGAGATGGCGCGGTCGATCCGGCGGCAGACGAGTCGGCCAAACGTCGCGTCGTAAAACACGGAGTGGATGTCGTAGATCTTCTTGGTGCTCGATTCCTGCATGGCCGCCTTCCCGGTCCTTCCGTGCGTGCGTACGTGTGCCTCTGACCCGGCCGCATGGAATCGGGCCGCGACCGGACACTTTAGTGGCGAATTCTCCCCTTGCCAAGCGGGGTTCCCGCCGGGAATTCCCGCGGAGCTCAAACGGGGTGCCGAAAAGTGCCGGGGCTGGCGGGCTCGACCATATCTGATTTCTACCCCAGTGATGATTGGGAAGGCGAGGCTCCTGCCGAGCCGAGCCGAGCCGATCGAGCGCACCTCGGCTCGGCAGGAGCCTCGCCCTCCCGGCATAGAGGGCAACTGCCAACTCATGCGCACAAGTACATCCACGTCATGACAATCATTCGCTTGCCGCAACCGGCTCCGTCACCGGCTCCTTCCGCAAGCTGATTCCCGCGCCCAAGGCGAGGAACGCGAAGGCGGCGCCCATCGCGGTCAGGCCCCACTCGATGGCCGAGCGATCGGCGAGCCAGCGGAACGCAACCATCCCCCGCTCCCACGTCCAGACCACGCCGGCGACGATCTGGTCGAGCGTCGGGCCGAAGAGGACGAGCAGCGCGACCGCGACCGCCCCGACAAGCAATCGAAGCGCTCGGGCGAAGAAGAAGCAGTAGACGATCGTCACGTACGCCATGCCCATGACGAGCAACGTCGGCGTGAGGTCGAACCGCGCCGCCAGCGGCAGTCGCCACGCCGGGGCGTGCTCGGCCGAGAGGATGACGGCGGCCAAGGGCATCAGCATCCGGATCAACCGGATGTCGCCGCGGGATGCATGCGCCGATCGGCCCAGCACAAACGCGGCTCCGATCAGCAGCGGCGACAAGTCGCCGGCGACGAACGGCACCCGGTAAACCCAGTGCAGCAGCGACAGGTGAAGCACGATCGACGTCAGCGGCAGCGCCACATATAGGCGGCGGATGAACAGCCGCAGCCCCGTGTCGAACGCCGCCTCGTGGCGGAGGAATCGGGCCTGCAATTCGTAGAGGATCATCAACGCGCCCACGACCCACCACGCCCCGTAGAACTGGCCCGGCGTGACGTTGCCGTTCTGATGCTGGCGGAATTGCGTGAAGACGCTGGGCAACAGGAAGAGCACCCCCAGTTGCAGGGCGACGAACGCGAACAACTGGCGCGGCACGCGCCCCCACAGAGCGCGCACCACCACGCCCGCTTTCAACAGCGCGAGCGTCAACACCAGGACATCGAGCAGGCAACCGGTCCGTACCGAGACGGATCCGACCTCGGCGTCGAGGAACGCCAGGTCGACCAGGAACGCCGCCTGCAAGAGCAGCAGCGTGCGGCCGTCGCGGACGATGCCGCGACGGCGGATCAGGTAGAGGCCCAGCCCGATCAGGATCGCCTCGTACGCGTTCAACACGCCCAGCAGCGCCAGCAGTTTCGGCAGGTCGCCGGTCCGGGCGGCCAGGCCGCTGTTGAGCGCATAGCACCCGGCCAGCATCGACAGGGCGCTGAGCAGGTAGAACGGGTTGTGGTGGACGAGGAAGCCGAGGAGGGCCGCACGGAAGGAGGGACGGAGGGTGTACGCGTGCACGTTGAGCGTCACGGCAAAACTCCTGAAGTTGCTCCGCGCCGCGGGAGCAGGCGGGAAATCCATGGGTGTCAATTCAACGAACGACGACGAAGCGGACGATCGATCCTCCTTTCTCAAGCGCCCCGCCGCGCACACGCGCCGAGATGGAAGGATGAGATAGATGGATGGTCGGCAGCCGGCACGGGGGCCATTCCGGTGGGAAAGAACCCGCCCCGCGCCAAGGCCCTCCCGCGGCTGCCTTGGCGCGGATCGGACACAGGCATTATCGCGCGCGTCCCCCGCCGGCGGGAGAGAAAAACGATGCGGATTCCGAGCAGGGTCCGAGTCCGACGACCTGGGCCTGGCCCCCCGGGCAGCTCAAATCCGCCCCGCCGCTAACCACCCTTCCAATCCGAAGTTAACGCCGCCCATGTCCCCTCGCACGCCCAATCTTCAGCAATTTTACGATAAATGTCCCATTAAATGACAAGAATTTCATTTGACGCGACCCGTTCAGATACCTAACATATACCAAACAACTCTCGTTTAGAAAGGGGCATCGTCATGCAAGAAGAACATCAGGAAACCGGGTCGGGTCAAGAGCACAACACGCCTTCGCACGCGAACGAGGAGCCGATCATCGTCCGCCGGGGAACCAAATACCCCGGTGTCACGCCCGTGCAGGAGACCGCGCTGCGGCGGCTCTTCGCCGGCAGCAGCATCGCCCAAGCAGCGCGGGCGGCCAAGGTGGATCGACGAACCCTCTCCCGCTGGCTTCACGACGACCCCCACTTCGCCGCCGCCTACAACGCCTGGCGGCAGGAGATGATCGCTTCCGGCCGCGCCCGCGTGCTGGCGATGAACGACCTGGCTCTCGACACCGTCCAAAACGCCATGCTGCAGGGCAACGTCCGCGTCGCGGTGCAGGTCGCCAAGGCCAACGGCGCCTTGGACGCCCCCAAGCCCGGCACTACCGACCCGTCCTACTTTTACCACCGCAAGACGCTCCGCGACCGCGCCCGGCGGGAGGCGATCGAAGACCGTGAACGGAAGGAATACCTCGCCCAAGCGAACGCGCCCGAGCGGAACCCGTCGCACTGCGAGTACATGATCGACTCGTACATCAAGTGCCGCCGCGACGCGCTCCGCGCCGAGTCCCCGGAAGACCGCGCCCGCCGACTGGAGCAACAACCCCAGTACCGCCGCAACTACGACCCCATGACGCTCCGCCTGTTCAGGACCCTGGACGCCGAGGAGCCCCTCGGCGAACCGCCCGCCGCCGTGCCGGCCGGCCGCCCCGCCGACACGCCCCCCGCCGACGGCCGCGACGCCGGCGCCTCCGCCGCCCACCCGCCCGCGTCCGCGACCGAGGCGCATCCCGAAGCAGAAGCAACGGATCGAGCAACCGAATCAAACGCAACCGATACACCCGCACCCGCCGTCGTCACGACAGACGTTCCCCCGAGCGCGGCTTCCGGCGCGAACCCCGACGCCCCGATCGAATCCCCCGTCCCGCCGGCCCAGCCGGCGGCTTTCCCAGGCGCCCGCCCTGCCCAAGCCGACCCTCCCGAGCCCCCGCCCGCCCCGCCGCGCCGCCCCGCCCCAATCCGCGCGGTCCCGTACGACGGCTCCGATGAAGACGACAATGAGCCGGGGTGGACCAAACTCATCTAATAGCGACAATACCATTGCAAAAGGGCGCATGCGCATGGCCGATCCAGGCATTCCCACTCTCACTCCACACGGACTGCTTCCCCCGGGAATTCATGTGCTCACGTTGGAACAGGCAGAGGCACTGTTCGGACTATTCCAGAAATCCGAGAGGCGATCCCGGCTCTTCGCGCGGCTCGCAACGTACCTGCGCGAACTGCGAGCCGCCGGATGGGCGGTAGCAGTGATCCTGGACGGCAGTTTCGTGATGAAATGCGTTGACGACCCCGAGGACATCGACCTGCTCGTCATCCTGCCCACAGGCTGGGACCGCGCAGCCGAGCTTCCGCCGCACGAGTATAATCTGCTGTCGCACCGGATGGCGAAGCGGCTCTACAAGCTCGACGTGTTTGCCGCCGAAGAGGGAACGGACGAGCAGGCCCGATGGGAGGAATTCTTCGCCGGCGTGAACGTGAAATGGGAGGGCGCGCCGTTGTGTCTGCCGCCCGGACTTAAGAAGGGGCTGATCCGAAAACCGTTATGATCCAGAACGACGAACAACTCCTCACTGTGAAGCAACAACTGGAGCGCGTCGAGTCGGCCCTCCATTCGCTCAAACAACGGTTGCTGCCTCAAAGTGAGGCGACGTTTCGGCTGATGGCCGAAGGTTACATCGATCAGATCGCTGCCCTGCGCCGCGAAATCGACGAGTATCTCGGCATCGCGACGCGCACGGCGCGCGCGGAGGGCTCCGCCACCGTCGGCGGCGTGATCCGCCAGATCGACCTCGACGAGAACACGTTCCGCCTCAGCGACCCGACGCTCAAAGCACGCGATCTCACCTGCGAATTTGATGAGCTGGCCGAAGAAGACGTGCGCGCCCTCGTCGGCCAACCGGTCCGCGTCACTGGAACCCTGCGAGCCAGCGGGAAGACCGGGCAGCAGACGATGGAAGCCGACAAGGTCGAGCTCAATGCGCGATAACCCAAGCGAGATCACCTTCAGTTCGCGAGCAGTGGAAGGGGGGCCAGTGGGCTCAAGACCTTCCAAGTCCACGCGAGCCTTGTTTGGTGGAGCGTTCGTCGGCGTGCTGCTGGCCGCCCTCGGCATGATCGGGTGGACCGGGTGGCTAATCGTTTCCCTGTGCTGGCACCGCCCCATCGCGATTCCGGTATTCGCGGGTGCCGCAGCGGGCTTCGCGTTCATATTACGCCGTCAGGGGCGGATCGCGCGGGCCGAGGTGGAGCGGTTCCAGTGGCGGCGGCCCACCGCGGAGGAGACATTCCTTGAGCAGGTCGGGATCGACCCGGCGGAGGCTGCCGTTGCGCTCACGGCCCGGCGTGTGTTCGCAGAGCTCGGCGCGATCCCGCCACAATCGGTGAAGGGCGGCGATCGGTTCTATCCCGATTTTGAGCGGCTCCCGTTCTACGACAGCATCGATGCGCTTGAAATCCTGTTCACCTTGGAGAAAGCGCTCTGGATTAAAATCCCGCGATCTGAGACGGACCGGCTCCTCACCGCAGTCATGGCGCGCCCCTCCGGCACGGTCACCGATGCCGTCCGCGAAGTCGTGCGGATCTGGAGGATCGCACCCCGATTAGAGAGGCCGACCACGTGACAGTCACGTTTGATGCTGCGACACTCACGGCTTGGGCGATCTCTCCCCAAAACGCTTCACCGGCGACTCGAACCACGATTCGGGAACGCGGAGGTTGGAGTCGAAGCGAAGGGTCGATTCCTTTCGGATCGACCGTCTGCCGGGGGCGGCGGATCCCTCGTATGTCCACCGTTCCGGCAGAACGATCCCCGCCCGCGTTTGGAGGTTGGAGACGAACGTCCACCGGTCGGTGAGCCGCTCGACGTCGGCCGCGTCAAAGATGCGGCTGGCCGCTGCCACGGGCAATCCGGTCTGCTTGCTCAGGGTGACTTCGTGGGACGCGTACCGCTTCATCGAGTCCATGTCAATCTGGTCAACGCCAATCGTTTCGTCGCCGTTTGCCTCGTGGCGCAAGGAGGGGGCCGATTGCGGTTCATAGAGCCGGAGCCGGAAACGTCCGGGCCAGAAGAGGCCCGGCAGGCCGAAGTATGCGGCGTCGCCCCGGCTCGCCGGCTTCGCTTCCGTCATGCGCCCCTTAAATGAACGGTAGGATCGGTCGCCGGCGTGTACGAACAGGTCGTCGGGCCGGAGATTCTTCACGAGCGCGACGGCCGCCGCGGGCGCGAGATTCGGCCAGCCGGACGGCGCCGCCAACTGCGGCCGCTGCCGCGCATTCCCCGCCGCGTCGCGCCCGGGCCCACGCCCGACCAAGTATTGTGCCCACACCCACCGGTCGCCCGACCGACCGTAGATCTCCAGCGTGTCGAGCGCCGGACCCTTGCCGCCGCCAGGATCCTGCTGGGCCGTCACGGTCGTCACGATGGCGACGCCGTCGCCCGTGCCGGCCTCGATCCACCGGTCGAGGGCGTCGAGCCGGTTTTTCAGCACTCCGGTCGGCCGGCGGTCCACCACCTTCGCGTCCCGCGGCACGCCAAGGTCGTAGATGTCGTTCACCACCGGATCGTTGTACTCGTACACCTGCGTTACCGGCTTCTCCCCCCGGCGGGCGTGCCGCACCTTGGCGATGAGATGCGTCTTCGGGTCCACCCAATAGGACATGGCGTCCACCGGCGTCGGCTCCCGCCGGCCACTCGCGTCACGCCGGAACCAATCGATGTCGAAGCGATCGAACGGGCCGTCCCGCTCCGACCGCACGTCGAGGTTCCCGGCGCCCACCGCCTCCCGCATGTTCTTGAGCTGCTCGTTGAAGTCCACGGCCTGGTTGAATTTCTTCGCGTATCGCTCATAGGTCATTTCCATCTCCGCGGGCGACAGGTCCGAGACGAACAGGCACCCCGCCGCGGGCGACCAATAGAAGTCCGTGGCACGGCGGTGGTCGAGCAGCCGTACCGGCATGCGCCCCTTCGCGTCGGGCGGCCCCACGTAGGCCCGGCTGAGCCGTTCGGTATCGAAAAACACGAAGGGACGCGCGCCCGGCGCGTCGGCCCGCACGCCCACCCAGCCCCGGAATTCGGCCGACGCCTGGGCGGCCGCTTCGAGCTGGGCCCAAGCGGTCCGCGGACGCGTCGCGAGGAAAATCGCCCCGATTGCCAGGAGCAATGCCCCGACCGCGGCCGCCACGCCGATCGCCGTCCGCCAGCGGCCCCGCCGAACGGATGGCGGGGCCGAGATCTCAAAAGTCGCCGCACGGACGCGTGCGACCAGGGCCGAGTGCTCCGCCGCCGCGGGCTCGACGGTCGCGGCCGAACGCAGCAGGCGCACGATCGCGCGTTGATCAAGGTCACGGTACGACACGGTCCACCCGCCTTTCTTCTGCCAGCAATCGTCGAACACGAGCGACGCCCGCATGACACAGGGCGCGCGCCTGATGCGCCGATCGCCCTATCGTCCGCCCCACCTCCTCGTAAGACATCTGTTGAAGGTATCGAAGGCAAATCGCGTCGCGGGCGGGCGGCGCGAGCTGTCCGACGGCATCTAGGACGCGCGCCAACTCGTCAGCAGGCAACACCATCGGCGACTCGTTCGGGTCAATCAGTTGCTCCGGCAACCGCGCCATCGCGGGAACGCGCCGTCGCCGGCGTCGCCAATCGTGAGCGAGGTTCATCGCCGCCCGATACGCAAATGCCGCAAAGTCCTCCGCCTCCACAAACCCTGCCGAGCCGGCGAGCCGCACAAACAGATCCTGGAACAGGTCGGCCGCCGCCTCCTGGTCCAGTGTCATGCGCAGCAACAGCGCATGAAGGCCCCGTCCGTGCGCATCGAGAAGCTGGGTCAGTCGTTGTTCCAAATCGGTTCCGCGGGCAAGCCGGCCGGCGACATCATTACAGACGCACGGGATGCGACCGCGCAGGGACGAGATCGAATATGTGGGACCGAAAATCCGGACGTTTCTGAGATTCGCGAGCGACTGATGTTCGGAAACGTCCCCTCGGTCGAGAGGACACGCCGGGGCTCCGCCCCGGACCCCGGAGTTTGCCGCATGGGTGCCTCCGGCAGCCGAAACGCGGAATCGGCCTCACGTTATTCGCCTAATCCCGGGCCGGCCGGGCGGCACTCGCATTCCACTCCTGCAGAGCCCTGTGCTCCGAGCGACGATTCCGCCGCCTGCAGGAGACGGTCGTGCCGTTTGCCTCGCTGGACCTCTTCGAGGAATCTGTCTGCGGCGAGCTCGAAATGATTGGTGAAACAAAGGGCGGTGTCCGCCACGGGAGCGTGGCTCAGCCGGGCAAGCGCAGTTGCAGCGGCGATCGCGGCGGCGCACGCCACCGGCGGCCCCGCGCCCAACTCGACGCGGAACTCGGGAACCCGGCCGTTTTGGCAAACGCCAAGTTCAAACAGAAAACCGGTCTCAGTGAAACCCAGCATGTACCACTCCTCCTCAGGACCGAGATACTGCGGCCGAGGCCGGGTGGACGGGCAGTTCGGGGCGGAGAACTCAATGAGTGTGGGACAGGAAGCCCAATGAAGCACAGAGCAAAGGGTTTTGCGCGTTTCGTCCGCAAAGCGATCGAACGGCACGGGCCCGGCGTAGCGGATGGTCAGGTCGGAGGACATGTTGAACTCCATCAAAGCGGCCACACGATCAAATCGCAAGCGTGACAGTCCCGCTCGCCCCCGCCACGGTAAAATCCCTGCGTGAGCCCCGCCGCAAAGATCCACGCGATTCTCCTTCCGCTGGTCGCGGCCTCGGCGGCGTCGCTAGCCGGGGCGTTTTGGGCCCGCGGGCTGGAACTGCGGCTGCTGCTCGGCGAACTCGCGGTCCTTTTCATCCTTTTTCCAGCGGCGTTCTACGGGACGATCTACTACATCCGCTGGAAGTGGTGGCGTCGCAATCGTCGAGGCGTGTGCGGGTACTGCGGGCGGAACCCGAAGGCCGAAGGCCCGGGCGGACATCGGGAGCCGATCCCGTCAGCGAACCCGGACATCTGCGGGCCGCAGACCCGTCGAGCCACGGGAGCGGCTCGTTGTCTGCCGACGGGCTCAGACGTATTATCGGACGCGGCGTACGGGGGCGCTTTACACGCCCGTTGCGGCCGATAGCGAGAAGGTGAGAGTCATGAGCGGCCTGGAACTCGTTAATGACCAACTGAGGTCCGTTGCCCGTCACATCGAGCAGACCGACTGGAGCCGGCACGGCGAGCACCTGGCGGCGGTCGAAGCCGAACTCGTCGAGATGAACCTTCACGTCCGGCTAGTGTTGGCGCTGCACGAGTTCGTCCAGGATCTCGACGCGGCGATCACCCGTGACATCGAGAGCGGCAAGGCTGCGCCAAGCGCGGAGGGGCATAAACACCTTCTGACCGCATTGCAACTGTTCGCCGAGATCTGCCCGGAGATCCTGTCGGCCGCCGAGGAATTCTCGCGAAAGGGGTTCCCCGTCTCCGGCATCGGGCGGCTCCGCGAGATCGCCGCCGACCCGTCGGCTGGCATCACCATGGCGGAGTTCGCGCGCGCGGCCGCAGCCATCGACCAGGGCGACTCCCGACCCCCGGCGGAGGCTGCCATTCCGCCCGACGCGTTCTCCGCCGCGCACGAGGCGGGCAAGCCGTTCCGGCACCTCGATTGATCGGCGGTCTCGGATCAGGGAAGCGGAAGGCCATGCCCCACTCCGTAGCGGACGCGAAGCAATGGGAGATCTGGCGTGTCGTCTGGCGTCATGAGGACGGGACGAGCAAGCCGCGTCCCGCCCTGGCGGTTTCGTCCCAAGCTTACAATGCGGCCAATGGCCATGCGGTGTTCGTCAAGATCACCAGTCAAGATCATTCGAACGTGCCCGGCCGGCTAAAAATCGATTCTGCCAATCCAGACTTTCGGCACACCGGATTGGATGTGACAAGCTGGATCCACGGATTCGATGACCAGCGTGTCGTCGACGCGGACCTTCTGGACCGTCTCGGCCACGTCAACGCCATCACCGCGGTATACCTCGCAGCAACGCTGAAGGCGATTATCCCAAAGGGATAGAGTAACCGGTAACATGTCCGCGTGAGCCCCGCCGCGAAGATGCATTCGATTCTCCTCCTGCCGGTCGCGGCCTCGGCGGCGTCGCTGGCCGGGGCGGTTTGGGCCCGCGGGCTGGAACTGCGGCTGCTGCTCGGCGAACTCGCGGTCCTTTTCATTCTTTTTCCGGCGTCGTTCTATTCGATGATCTACTACATCCGCTGGAGGTGGTGGCGTCGCAATCGTCGGGGCGTGTGCGGATCCTGCGGGCGGAACCCGAAGGCCGAAGGGCCGGGCGGACTGTGCGCGGAATGCATGCGGTCGGCCGCCGAGCGAATCAACGGCGGAACACGTGACGGCCACGTCTGACGCTGCGACGGCATTCGCTCCGCCAGTGCGGCGGACGGCGGCCCAATGCTCAGGTCGGGCAACTCCCTTCTCAGCGGCCGCTGCGCGGCAGCCTGCTCCGCTCACGGGATCGGGTCCGGTCGTTTCCCTTCCGCCCCCGGTCCAGCGCAGGGCGGAAGGGAAACTTCGTGATGGGGGTCACCTGCCGGAAGACGGGAACTCAACACCTCTTCGCTTCCCGCAGCCGTGCAGCTTGTTCGAAGTACCTCTGAGCGGCCGCCTCATCATCGAGCACGGCGTCGTAGAAATGACCGATCTCCTCCCAGGCTTCCTCAAACTGCGGGTCGACTTCAACGGCGCGTCGAAAGCACGCGAGCGCATCCTCCAGCGCATACGGACACAAGTCCGAGCTGAGTTCGATCAGATTACCGCGAATCACCCAGAGGCGGGCCGAAGCGGGGAACGCGGCAACCGCTTCGTCGGCAAGCGCGATCGTCTCCGGCGAGGTCTCCTGCGCCTCGCGCGGCCAGCGATGCCGCAAGGTCGAGATATAGTGGCTTTCGCTCATAGGGGCGTTCGGATTGTACCGCGCCTGCCCGAACGAGTGCCTTCATGGCACAGGAGTTTCCCTCGCTCCCTGCGCTGGAACAGGGAGTGAGGGAAACGATCGCAAGTCGATCCCCTGAGCGAAGCGGCGGCCGTCGCGCAGCGGGAGCGGCCGGCATGCCGCGGGCCAGATCTTCCCGCGTCCTCTGG
>DASXMX010000576.1:0-10103 GCA_036495445.1 Tepidisphaeraceae bacterium | reverse complement strand
AGCGGCCGAATCGACATCTTCAATTCCAAGAACGGCGTGTTCCTGGGCAACCTGCGAAGCAACACGGGACAGGTCGAAACGATCGACGGACTCTGGGACCTGACGCCCGGCAACGGCGGGCAGGCCGGGGACGCGAACACGATCTACTTCACCGCCGGCCCCAACGACGAAAAGGACGGCCTGTTCGGCGCGCTGCAGTTCACGACGACGTTGGTGAAGCAAAAGGTGACGAACCCCGGCAACAATCCGAACCCGCAATCGCCGCCGCCACCTGTGCCACCCGCTCCCCCGCCCGCCGCGCCGCCGGCAGGGTGGATGTATTGACGGGCACGGCCCGAGGACGAGCCGGCTCTCGCTGACATGGAGTGCAATCAGGCGTCTCCGGGCCGATACGGTCGGTTCGGTTTTCGTACGACCCATTCGCCCAACCTCCCCCTTCGAGCCCGCGGGCCGGCAACGGCCCGCTGGCTCTGGCCCTGCGCCGACCGATCACCGGCCCATCCCCCCATTCCATGGGTCTGCATTCTTTGCAGAGTGACGGCACAACTGTGCGCGGTTTGTAAAACGCTCCCTCGCCGTTCGCGGGGCTGTTCGCATTGCGACGAACGGGCATTCGAAACTCGTCAGTCTTTCGATCCGAGGTGCGTATGTTTCCCTTCGGAAACCCAATCAATTCCACTCGCCGCTCACTGGCTCGCGATGCGTTGCGCGTCCTGGTTCTGCCGGCCGCGATCGCGACCGCAGCGGGACCCCTGCCGAACCGGCGAATGTGCGCCGATGCCTCGCCGCCGCCCCGGTCGACGATGGCGGCGGCGTCCGATCGGGGCCGTGTTCTCTACGCGAAGCACTGCGCCGAGTGCCACGGCCCCAACGGGCAGGGTGACGGCAGCGCGGGGCGCGACCTGGACCCGCTGCCGAGCAACCTGCACGACCCGGCGATCGCGAAGGAGCCGGACGCCAAGCTCTTCCGCCAGATCACCCGCGGCCGAAAGCCGATGCCGTCGTTCGGGCGCCTCCTCAACGACGACGACCGGTGGACGCTGGTGGCGTTCGTCAAATCCCTGGCCGCGTCGGGCGGCGCAAGGCCGACGCCATGAGTGCTCACAGGAAGGTCGATAACGCGCGTGGCTTTTCCCCCTCTCCCGGAGGGAGAGGGAGCAAGAAGGGCCAACATTCCCGCTAGCGCCGGCCCTGCTCCCACTTCTCCTCCGCCTCGGGCTTGCGGATGTAAATGGGCGTGAGGCGATCGGGATCGGTGAAGGCGCCGGCGGCGCTGAGGCGCACTCCCTCGCTGGCCACCGCGGCGGCACGCGGCCGCCAGGTTTCGGGGGGCGTCAGAACGATGCCCGGATCGCCGGGCGGGATGAACTTCTGATGGTGCGGGATTCCGTCCCCCAACAGATGCACCGGCCGGCCGGCGCGGACGAGCATGGAACCCAGGTCGTCAAGATGCGCGGGCTCGGCTTCGATCCAACCCTGCTCGGCGCGGAGCAAGCGGGCCGTGAAGATCTGGTTCCGCTTGGCGTCGAGGACGATGATCAACTCGTTCGCCTCGGGCGGCGCGTTGTGGGCCAGAACGCGAATGGAGGGAACCGCCACGATCCGTGCGCCGGTGGCGAACGCGAGCGTTTTGGCCAGGGTGATGCCGATCCGAAGCCCGGTGAATGAGCCGGGGCCGGCGGAGACGTACAACTCCTCAATGTCCTGCGGCGACCAGCCGCGGTCGTGGCAGAGGCGGTCGATCCGCGGGATCATTTCGGCGGCGTGCTGCAGGCCGTGAGGGAATTCGTCTTCGACCATGACGCGCTCGTCATCGACCAGCGCAATGGAACCGGTCCGACCCGATGTTTCGATGGCGAGCGCACGGCACATCCGCAGATTGTACGGGACAGGGACTCCAACGGGCCAACCCGTGCGCGAGGGCCGCGAGGGGCCGCAGCTAAGACCACTCCGCCTGGCCGGTCCGTCGCATTGCGTGGATATCCCGCTACCACTCGGCGCCGATGGCGTAGTCGTCACCTTCGCCTGTATGAGGACGGATGCCAAGGACATTTCTGAAAACCGCGTTCATGACCTTTGCGGCTTCGTCTGGTGATGCCTGCCGAATGGAATAATTCGCGCCGATCGGGTTCAGCGCACTCTCTGGTACGCCCGCGCGCTTGATGATTGCTTTCACGTCGAGCGGTTTGTCCAGTTCGAGTTCATCTCGCCGCACACGGATCTCTGCCATGTGGTAACTGTCCATGCGATGCCCCATGCCTTGAGCGCAGAATGTGATCCACTCACTCCATTCGGGGAGCGCACGCAGCCGTCTGATCGCGTCCGCCATTGCGTCCACAGCCGAGTCGAACTCGCCGGACGGATGTTCCATGAACGGCGTGGCCATATTGGTGCGCCCTTAGCGGGATAACAGATTAGCATTCAACAGCCGGCCGGGCGCCGACCATTGTTGGAATCACAAGGACCGTTCCGCCCGGCCGGTCCGTTGCAGCGCGTGCTTATATGGCCGCCATCATCGCCGCAAACTCATCGTCGCCGAGAAGACTGTCATCGGCAAACCACGCATTGCCGAGCCGCTTCAAGAGGTAACAAGCCTTCTCGTAATTGATATGCGACTGCCCCGTAGCAAAGTCCCGCTGCTGAACCCACATCGGAATGAAGGTCGCGCAATACCAAAACAACTGTGAGAGATCGCGCGGCAGGTCGCTAAGCCCGACGTACTCCTTGGTCGCGGTCTGAAGCGCTTTGCACAGCTCTGAGAACTTTGCCGAGTCCCATCGCAGGTCGAATCGAACGGCTGCGATGAAGCTGCCCGGCGAAGCGCTCAGTTCCCGCACGAGGACTTCGGATTTGTTGAAGGTCGAGGCCATATAACCTATCAGCATTCAACGGCCGCCCAGGCGCCGAGCCGCGCTGAAATCACAAGGACCGTTCCGCCCGGCCGGCCCATTGCAGTGCGGAGTTATGCAGCGCCCGCCGGGCCGCCACGACTCGATTCGTTGAGTTGCCGCACCGTATCCTGAACGAGCCCACGCCAGCCGTTGTAGCTGTCTGAAAGCGCGTTGCGAACCGCGATCCCGCTGGAGACGCGCACCACCTTGGCATCTCGCCGCCTAACTGGCAACTCGGGAGTCATCGCCGGATGTATGGTTAGTGTAAGCGGCGGGATCACGTCCGGGCAGATCGCGCAGCCCACGGCGAAAGCGAAGTCGTAGGTAAAGTCGCAGAAGCGCTGGCTCAAACCGCCCAAGGGCGTTAGCAAAGCAGAGAGGTCTTGCGACGAGTCGAACAGTGCCTGCGAGTAGATCGCCAGGCCCGAACCGTCTTCCCATCGCACGGAAAAGCTATGGTACTGCTCGCTCGCACGGGCACCGTACCGCTCGAGAATCGCGAGCGCTTCATCGAATCGCTCGGCCCAGACGTAGTCGGGCGAGAAGATGTTGAGGTGAATGTCAAAACTCATCGTAGGCCGAGGTGGTGGCGGAGCATAGCGAAATGCCACTCGGTGGCCGGGCCGGGGCCGCGCCGGCTCTCGAACCACAAGAAGTCTACCCGCCGGCTCGGTCCACTGCATTGGTGCGTTATGTCGCCCGCCGTGCGGCCGCCGCCTGCGCCTCCCACTTGCTCCATTCCGCGTCAGTAAGGCGTACGAACGCGTACTGCTCGTGGGTTACCGTGCCGAACAGCAACTCGCCGCGTCGGTACACGCACAGGTCTTCCGTCCAAGCATCCGTCCACGCGGTCGAACCGAGGACGCCGTCCGGCATAACGTCGCGCAGGGCTTCACGACCCGGCGGGTCGAAACGCCACACCTCAACCGGCCGGCGATTGCTCTCCTTCGCGTACGCGACCGTGCATTCCCGCGTCCGCGTGCCGAGCGAGGCAAACGTGAGCCTTTGCTTGAGCCGATCGCACGCGCCCTTGCCCGCCTCGCCGGCGTACATGAAGCGGACGGCGAATTCGTCCGCTCCGACCGACGCGAGGAATTGGAGCAACTCCCACCCCGGGTGCAGCGCGGGGTCGTCGGAAGCGAGCGGATGATCTTTCGCGGGTGCTTCGGGCGACATAACGGACCAACATTCACTGGCCGGGGCCGACGACCAGCGTTCGCGTGACAGGGACCACTTTGGCGCCGGTCCAGCGCCGTGGGGGGTTATCGGTCGGCCGGTTGGCCGGAACTCCATGCTGATGGGGAGACGCCGTACCACGATTCCGCTTGCACTTTCGCGTCCGCGACGGATTCGTGCCACGTGTCGCCGCGCACTGAACCGTCGGTCGATTCCACGATCAGCAAGTAGCCGGAGCCATCGAACTCGATGACGAAGCTCAACACGACATCCCGCTTCGGCGTCGGCAGCGGAACTGCAGCGCCGGGCGGTAGCCAGCCCGAATGCGGCTCGCCTCCAATGGTGATGCGGAAGTTGTCGATCCGGCTGACGACTGACAAAGGTCCCCGCGGGATAACAGGCCAACGTTCAATGGCCGACCCGGCACCGACCACGCGTTGATTCTACCAAGGCCCGCGTACGTTGGGCCGGTCCGGGCGGGTCAAAACGTGCATAGTTTCGCACAGTTCGCCCACTGCTACGCATCGCGCGGGGGCGTGGCCCCCAAGACCAGCCCCATGGCGATCATGCCCAGGGAGATGCCGATCAGGTAGAGGCGCGAGTGCGGGCCGTAGCAGAGGTGGGCGATGGTGCCGCCGGTCGGCTTGTACGGGGGGAGCGGGGGCGGCGGCGCGACGTTCACGAGTTGGAAAGGCGACATGCCCTCCGGCTCGTGCGTCAGGTCGAGCACGCGGACGCCCTCGGGAATCACTTTCATCTGCCGCTCGGCCAGCCGCTGGGCGAGTTCCGGGTCGTCGGCCACCTTCTTGAGGAACTCGCCGTTCACCTCGATCTGCTGGTCGATCGTCTGCAGGTCGCGCTGGAGCAATTCCCGCTCGTAGGCGAGGCGGCGATTCGAGTCCGCCTGAGGGATCAGCACGCAGCAGGCGATGAGGGCGACGCCCATGCACAGGACGGGGATCGTCCACGCGCCGCCGCGCGATTCGGGTGCGTCATGCGCCGGCCGCGTACCTAATCCCCTCCCCCGGTACTCCGGGGGAGGGTTAGGGTCATGTGGCACAGCCGCCCCCGGCTGTGTCCCGCGAAGCGGGAATCCGATGTCCGCCTGCCGGCGGACCACAGCCGAGGGCGGCTGTGCCACACCCTCCACCGGAGTGCCGGCGGCGGGAGAAGCGTCGGTGGCCTCGCGAGTTTGGCGATCCGGGGCAGCGCTTTGCTCTGCCCACGGCGTAAGGGGCAGTTGGCGATCTTCAGGCCCGGTGGCCTGGCCCCGCGCGTCCTCGCTGGTTTCGTCCGGTGCGCCGATCGAGTCCCAGGGGACGTGTTCGGTCGCGTCGGCGGGTTGTGCGGGATCAACGGGGGCCGGGTCGGGCATAGCTACTTGTTCCAGAACACGGAGCCGTACTGGGCTCGGTCGCCCAGTTGCTCCTCGATGCGGAGGAGCTGGTTGTACTTGGCGACGCGGTCGCTGCGGGCCGGGGCGCCGGTCTTGATCTGACCGCAGTTGGTCGCCACCGCGATATCGGCAATCGTGGCGTCTTCCGTTTCGCCGCTGCGGTGAGAAAGGACGGCGCTGTAGCCGTTACGGATCGCCAGGTTCACCGTGGCGAACGTCTCGCTGAGGGTGCCGATCTGGTTCACCTTCACCAGCACCGAGTTGGCGGTGCCGGTCTGGATCCCCTTCTCCAGGAACTTGACGTTGGTGACGAACAGGTCGTCGCCGACGAGCTGGAGCTTGTTGCCGAGGCGCTCGGTGAGCTTCTTCCAGCCGTCCCAGTCGTTCTCGGCCAGGCCGTCCTCGATCGAGCGGATCGGGTATCGCTCGGCCCACTTGGCCCAATAATCCACCATCTGCTCGCTGGAGACGATCTTGTCGGGGTTGCTCTTGAAGAACTTGTACCCCTTCTTCTCGTTGTCCCACAGCTCGCTGGCGGCGGGGTCGAGGGCGACGAAGACCTGCTTGCCGAATTCATAACCGGCCGCGGTGACGGCTTCGCCGATCACCTTCAGCGCGTCCTCGTTGTCCTTGAGGTCCGGGGCGAAGCCGCCCTCGTCGCCGACGGCGGTGCTCATCTTGTTCTTGTGCAGCACCTTCTTGAGCGCGTGGTAGATCTCGACGCCGGCCCGCAGGCCTTCGGCGAAGCTGTTGAAGCCCCAAGGCTGGATCATGAACTCCTGGAAGTCGACGTTGTTGTCGGCGTGCTTGCCGCCGTTGAGGATGTTCATCATCGGCACCGGCAGCGTGCGCGCCGCGGGACCGCCGAGGTAGCGGTAGAGCGGGAGATTGCACCCCTCGGCCGCCGCCTTGGCGACGGCGAGGCTGACGCCCAGCATGGCGTTGGCGCCGAGCTTCGACTTGTTCGGCGTTCCGTCCAGCTCGATCATGAGCTGGTCGATCGCCTCCTGGTCGCGCGGGTCGAGGCCGATCAGCTCGGGGGCGATCTTCGTGTTGACGTTCTCGACCGCCTTGGTGACGCCCTTGCCGAGGTAGACCTTCTTGTCCCCGTCGCGGAGCTCGACGGCCTCGTGCTCGCCGGTGCTGGCGCCTGAGGGGACGGCGGCGCGGCCGAGCGTGCCGTCTTCCAGCATCACGTCCACCTCGACCGTCGGGTTCCCGCGGGAGTCGAGGATCTGCCGGGCCTGGATGAATTCGATGCTGAGGCTCATGGGAATCACTGCGGACTACAGGGGCGGTCGCCCTTCCGGGCACACGCCGTGTGCCCCTGCAGTCCTCAGTCCTTTCGTGTTTATCGGACGGAGGAAAGAAAAACCTGTAACGAGGCGCGGCAGTCTATGCGCGGGGCGGGGCGTGTCAACGCGAACAAGGAAGCGGGATCCTTGGATGGAGGGGGCCGCGTACGGGTTCACGATTCGAGAGGGGTGCCTTCGTTCGCGAAGCCGCAAGCGGCTGACGTATTATGGAGTACCACCCTCCCCGTCGGTCTTGGGTTGTCGCTGGTCGCGCGGGTTGTGGGTGTCCGTCGGCGTCTGGTCCCAGCCCAGGGGCTCCTCATCCTTCATGGCGTGATCGGGCTGGGGCGGAACAGCCTCACCGTGGGCGGGCCGGCCGGCACGCTGGTCCACAACATCCTCGGCATTGAGCTGCCGGTTGGCCTGCCGATGGGTGACGGCTTCCTCCAGGTGCTCGCACGAACGCTCCGGCGTCGCCTTGTTGTTGTCGAGCCGGCCCATCCCGGCTTCCTTTTCGGGCTTGGCCCGCTCATAAGTCCGTGCTGTGTCGGGTGCCTGGGCCGGCGAGGCGGGCCGCATTTGGGGGTGCTTCTCGGTCATGGGAAACCTCCGCGTTGTCTCTGCCACTTGTGTGACGAGCAAGCCGGGTGCCAATGCCCCCGCGCGGGCTCAACCGGGCAATTCTCGTTGAAACCCCCACTTGCGGCGGTATCCTCGCCGGGCATGTTCAACTCGATCGCCCGGTGGACTTGCGCCATGTTCGTGGTGGGCTTTGCCATTTCGTCGCAAGCAGAAATGGCCGTCAAGGACTTGCGATGCGAATACAAGGTCAACCCGCTCGGGATTGACGTCCTTAAGCCGCGACTGAGTTGGGTGCTCACCTCGGACGAACGCGGCCAGAAGCAAACCGCTTGTCAAATCCTCGTCGCCAGCAGCGAAGAAACCCTCGATCAAAATCGCGGGGACCTGTGGGACAGCGGGAAGATCCAAGGGGACCAGACGAATCAAATCCCCTACTCCGGCAGCGAATTGAGAACGGGCGAAGAGTGTTTCTGGAAGGTGAGGGTGTGGGACGGCAAGGGGAACGAATCGGACTACAGTGAGCCCGCGCGTTGGGAGATGGGCATCCTCGCCCCTCTGGATGCGAAGGCAATGTGGATCGAGGCCAACCCGACCATGTCGCCCAAGCTGGATTTCCAAGGGGCGTGGTGGATCTGGTATCCCGACGGATTCCCGTCGATCAGCGCCCCGGCCGGCAAGCGATACTTCCGGCGGCAAGTCGATCTGCCCAAGGGGAAGAAGATCCTCAAAGCGACGATGCTCCTCACCGTCGATGACGGCTTCACCTTCTACACCAACGGGAAGCCCGTCTTCGAAAGCATCGGCGTTCCGGATGACTGGAAGACCCGCAAGGAAATTGACCTGACCGAGGACCTGCATCCGGGCGTCAACACGATTGCAGTCGCGGCAATCAACGAAAACGGCGCGGGCGGGAAAGCCACGCCGGCCGGAATGCTCGGAAAGCTGGTCGTCGAAGTCGAGGGTTCGGACCCGGTCGTAGTCGTCACTGACAAAGAATGGAAGGCTTCCGCGCAAAAGGCGGACGGCTGGGAAAAGCCCGACTTTGTCCCCAACGGATGGGCGGACGCGATGCAGGTCGCCGGGCTGGGGCAGTTGCCCTGGGGCGATCGGTTCGGCGTCGATACCTCGAACCGGCCGCCCTATCTCCGAACCCAGTTCAAGCTGACCAAGGAACTGAAGCGCGCGCGTCTCTACGCGACCGCGCTCGGCCTGTACGACTTCTCGATCAACGGCCAACCGGTCGGTGACGCCGTGATCAAGCCGGATTGGGACAACTACCACATTCGCGTCCAATACCAGACGTTCGACGTCACGAAACTTCTCCATGAAGGGGACAACGCGCTGGGCGCGATCCTCGGCCCGGGCTGGTACAGCGGGCACGTCGGGATGGATGCGGGTCAGTTCTACGGGGTCCGCCCGGCCCTGTTGGCGCACCTGCAACTGGAATTCGCCGACGGGTCGACCGAGGTCGTCATCAGCGACAAGTCGTGGAAGTGGGCATATGGTCCGCTGATCCGATCCGATCTGCTCGACGGCGAGGACTACGACGCCCGCCAGGCGACCGCCGGGTGGGACAAGCCCGGGTTCGACGATTCGAAGTGGAACGCCGTTTCGACCCGCACGTCTTCCGCGAAGACGCAGGCGCAGATCGGCCCGCCGATCCGGCGGATGGCGGAACTGGCCTGCAAGAAAGTCGCCGAACCGCAAGCGGGCCGGCTCACGTTCGACCTGGGACAGAACATGGTCGGCTGGATCCGGCTGAAGGTAAACGGCGCCGCGGGCACGCGGCTGACGATGCGGTACGCCGAGATGCTCAACCCGGACGGCACGATCTACACCGCCAACCTGCGGAACGCGAAGGCGACCGACACGTACACCCTCAAGGGCGGCGGCGAGGAGACGTGGGAGCCGCACTTCACGTTCCATGGATTCCGATACGTTGAGACCACGGGCTTCCCCGGCAAGCTCTCACCCGAAGCGGTGACCGGGATCGTCGTGCACTCGGACACGCCGCGGGTCGGGCATTGGGAGTGCTCGAACGCGCAGCTCAACCAGCTTTATTCCAACATTCTCTGGGGCCAGTGGGGCAACTTCCTCTCGATCCCGACCGACTGCCCGCAGCGCGACGAGCGGCTCGGGTGGATGGGCGATGCCCAGGTTTTCGTCCGCACCGCGACCTGCAACGCCGACGTGGCGAGCTTCTTCACCAAGTGGCTGCTGGACGTCTCGGACGCCCAGTCCCCCACCGGCGCCTACACCGACGTCTCGCCCCGCGCCTGCTGCGGAGAGGGGACCGCCGCGTGGGCCGACGCGGGCGTGATCTGCCCGTGGACGATCTGGCAGGTCTACAACGACAAGCGCCTTGTCGACCGGCAGTACGAGTCGATGGCGAAGTACATCGAGTATCTCAAGTCGCACAGCAAGGACCTCATCCGCCCCGCCGAGGGGTATGGCGACTGGCTCTCGATCGCCGCCGACACGCCCAAGGACGTCCTCGCGACCGGGTACTTCGCCTACAGCACGCATCTCATGGCGCAGATGGCTCGCGCGATCGGCAAGGAGGACGACGCGAAGAAATACGAATCGCTCTTCGACGACATCAAGGCCGCCTTCAACAAGGCGTTCGTCGCAGAGGATGGCCGGATCAAGGGGAACACGCAGACTTGCTATGCGATCGCCCTGAAGTTCGATCTGCTCCCCGAAGACAAGCAGGCGAAGGCCGCCCAGTACCTCGTGGACGACATCAAGGCCAGGGGGATGCAC
>DASXMX010000575.1:0-5564 GCA_036495445.1 Tepidisphaeraceae bacterium | reverse complement strand
TGCTCAGCCGCAACGGCCGCTGCAAGGTCGTCGACTTCGGGCTGGCCCGATTGGACGAGGCGGGCCGGGCCGGCGAGTGGGCCAACCCCGCCGCCGAGAGCGTCGG
Source organism: Tepidisphaeraceae bacterium (assembly GCA_036495445.1). GTDB lineage: Bacteria > Planctomycetota > Phycisphaerae > Tepidisphaerales > Tepidisphaeraceae > DASXMX01. The sequence continues at coordinate 5,458 of DASXMX010000575.1, read as the reverse complement.
CACGCCGCAGTTCATCGCGCCCGACATCCTTTCCGGTGCGCCAGCCAGCGCATCGAGCGACATTTACAGCCTGGGCGGGACGCTGTTTTACCTGCTCACCGGCCACCCCCCGTTCGAAGCGAAGACCACCCGCGATTTGCTCAAGATGCACGTCTCGGCCCCGGTGCCGGACCTGCGCAGCTTCCGACCGGACGCGTCCCGCGGGCTGGCCGATGCGGTCGCGAAGGCGCTGGCCAAGCGGCCCGCGGAACGCTGGGCGAGCATGGAGCAATTCGCCCGCGTGCTGCGGGTGCATGCGATCCCAATCGCGGCGGGAGCGGCGCCCGAGGGTCTGGGTGGAGCTGCGGGCGGCGCGGTTTCGCCGGTGGCCGACTATGGCTCGGGATCGGGCCTGGGCTCCGGTTACGCCCCGCCGCCGACCCCAACCTATTTCCCCACGGGGCCTGTCGCCGAGCCGCTGGCGCCGCTCAACCGCCCTGCCCGCCCGGCCAGCCCGGTGGCGGTGGCAGCCGTGGAAGTCGCCCCGCCGCAAACCGAGCCGCAACTCCCTCTCGAAGAAGAACTGCCTAAGCCCGAAACAAGCGAGCCGACAACTTCAGAAGCAATCGAGGATCGTGTTCCCCACGGTGGCCTGCCCGCCTGGCCGCTGCTCGCCGGCGGCGGCGTGCTGATCGCTGCGATCGTCGCCGTCCTCTGCATCGTCTTCCTCAAGGCGCCGCCGAAGGACGTCGCGTCCAACGCGACGCCCAACAACCCGCCGGCGGCCACAATCGCGCCGGCACCGGAGCCGACGCCGACGCCGCCAACCGCCGCAGAGCCCGCTCCCCCGCCTGCCGCGGCCGAAGTGTTGCCGCCATCGCTCGTGGCGCAGTGGGTGGCCGACGACTACGAGGTTGGCAGCCCCTGGACGGACCGGCGGAATCGGCATATTGCCGCCGTTCCCAAGAATGCGCCGGCCGTCGCCCCGAAAGCATTCAACAAGCACGCGGGCGTGAGGCTCAACGGAGACAACCAATATTTCGTCGTTAGTGAACACGACTATCCGCTGTCGGACAGCCGGATGATGACCATTGTCGCCGTCTTCAAACCCCAGGCCGACACGCGGAATGGCCACAACTACTGGGAAGGCGGCGGCATTGTCGGCGCTGACATCCCGGAAACGAAGAATGACTGGGGGCTGGCCTGGGGCGGCGACAGCGGTTCGCAGGTCGTCGGGGGTGTGGGGAATTTTCCACTTCCGAAGAACGGCGGCCGCCCCGACGATTATTCCATTCCGTCCCCAGACCTCGAAGTGAACCGGGCACACGTGGCGGTGATGACGTGGGACTTTGCCGGAAACGGAAACAATGGGAGAGGGACGCTGACGCTTTACGTCGACGGCGTTCAGGTCGGGGAGAAGTCCGACGACGCGGAACCCCGCCGGCCGCAACTTCCCATCGCGCTGGGCGCCACCGATGAAAAAGGGAAGCAGCCATTCCTCGGCCTGCTGGCAGAGGTCCGCCTTTATAACGACACCGATCTCGACGTGCCGGCATTGTGCGGCTCACTCCTGAAGCAATACGCCGATGACCGGCGACCGGCCAACCCGTTTGATTCGAACGGTTTGCTCGGCAAGTGACCGCTTGACGCATTCCCGATTGAGCGATTTGATGAGATCCAAGCGAGCGGCGCGGGCGATGGGCTCGCCCGCGGCGCGCGGAAGTCATCGCGGCTCGGCCGCACGGGAAGGTCAAGATGGAACGGCACACGTCCTGGGCGGGTCGTTGGATCACCTGCGCATTACTGGCAATCATGGCCGCCCTGACGGGCTGCTCGCAGAGTCCGACGCCGCTGCACGAGGCGGCGAAGTTGAACGACGCGCAGGGCGTTCGCTCGCTGGCGTCAGGCGGGGCGAACGTCAATGCCCGCGACGCCGACAAAGGCACCCCGCTGATCGAGGCGGCCAAGGCGGGGTCGGTCGACGCGGCCAAGGCGCTGCTCGACGCCGGGGCGAACATCGAGGCGAAGGACAAGTACGACTACACCGCCCTGCACTGGGCCGCCTACGACGGGCAGACCGACATGGCCCGGCTGCTGGTGGACTGCGGCGCGAACGTCAACGCCCGCGAGTACACCCAGAGCACGCCGGTCGCGATGGCCGCAAATCAGGGCTACCCGGACGTGGTGAAGATCCTGCTCGACCACGGCGCCGACCCCAACTCGAAGGACAAGGACGGCTGGACCCCAATGCAATACGCCGCCCGCGACGGGTACACCGAGATCGTCAAACTGCTGGTCGAGCACGGCGCCGACGTCAACTACCGCGGCCGCGAAGACAACATGTCGCCCCTCGCCCTCGCCCGTAAGGAAGCCCGCGCGGATACCGTCAAGTACCTGGAGAGCAAGGGGGCAAAGTGAAGGTTCAGGGTTCAGGATGCACCCACCGCTCGCGCCCGCCGTCCCAGACCTCTTTTTTCCAAATCGGGACCTGGGCCTTGAGCGTGTCGATGAGCCAGCGGCAGGCGTCGAACGCCTCGCCGCGGTGGGGGCAGGAAACTGCGATGATGACCGAGGGGTGTGCGAGGGCGACGCGACCCGTGCGATGCAGGATCGCGAGCCGTCGGATCCGCCAGCGCTGCCGCGCCTGCCGGGCCAACTGCTCCATCTGCTGACGGGCCATGTCCTCATAGGCCTCATAGTCCAGCGCGACGAGCGATTGCCCGTCAGGCGACGTCTCGGCCCGCGTCGTGCCGAGGAAGATCGCGATGCCCCCGGCTTCGGGCACCCTCACGAACTCGTTCACCCGGCCAACCTCGATCCGCTCTGCGTGCAGTTGGATCCAATCGTCATTCATCAAAGATGCATCCTGATTCTCCCTCTCCCGGTACTTCGGGAGAGGGCTGGGGTGCGGGTTTACCGCGCGATTTCGCCCCCTCCAAATCCGATGCTCGGGCGGCAGACCCCCAGCCTATCCTTCCACGGAGCACCGGGAGAGGGAAACACGAACGCAACCTGCGCATGCCTCACCGCTCCCGATGATCCAACGGCACACGTCCCTCGCGCAATTCCGCGAACATCTCGCGAAACGTCCGGTCGATCGTCTCGATGATCTGTTCCCGGTCCATCGACGAGAGGTCGAGCGGATGCCCATACAGGATGCGGATCGGGTGCGGCCTGGGCAACTTGTTTTTTCGCGGCCAAGCCTCGAACGAGCCGTCGATCACCACCGGCACGACCGGGACGTTCGCCTTGCGGATCACCAGGCCGATGCCCCTTTCGATGGCCCCCAGTTCGCCGCCTTCGGTGCGCGAGCCTTCGGGGAAGATGTTCAGCGCCCGCCCTTCCTGCAGGCGGGCGATCGTCTCCTTCATCGCGCCTACGTCGCCGGCCCCCTGCTTCACGGGAAACGCGCCCAGTGACCGGATCAGCCAGGCGAACGGCCGGTGCTTGAACAGCTCGGATTTGGCCATGTAGCTCAGCGGCCGCTTCAGGCGGACGCCCAGCAGGACGGGGTCGAGGTAGCTCTGGTGGTTGGAGACCAGCAGCACGCCCCCCTCCTGCGGGACGCGGTGCGCGCCGTAGACCTTCAGGTCAAACGCGAGCGTCGTGGCCACCCGGCAGATCGCCTGGAGGAACTTCCAGACCGGATGCGGCTTCATACCGCCACGCCCCCCGCCGCCGACGACGACTGGCGGGCGCGGGCGAGGCCCACGATGCGGTCGATCACCTGCTCCTCGGTGAGGTTCGTCGTGTCGATCACCGCCGCGCCCGGCGGGATCGTCAGCGGGCCGACCGCGCGGGTCGAGTCGCGCTGGTCCCGCTCCTGGATTTCCCGCAGCACTTCGTCGTGATGAGCGATCTCGCCCCGCGCCCTCAATTGCGCCACGCGCCTTCGCGACCGCTCGGCGGGCGTGGCGTCGAGGTAGACCTTCAACGCCGCGTCGGGAAAGACGACCGTCCCCTGATCGCGCCCCTCGGTGACGAGATTGCCGTGCTCGGCCCCGATCCGCTGCTGCTCGCGGACGAGCTGCTCGCGGACCGCGGGAACCGCCGCCACGTGCGACGCGGCGCTGGTCACCTCGCTGCCGCGGAGCAGGTGGGCGACCGGCTCGCCGTTCAGCAGCACGCCGGGCGGCTGCTTCGACCAGTCGAAGGCGATCCGGCAATGGCGGGCGATGAACCCCAGTTCCCGCGCATCGTGCAGGTCGGCGCCGCGGCGCACCACCTCCAGGGCGATGGCGCGGTACATCGCGCCGGTGTCGAGGAAGTCGAAGCCGAGCCGCCCGGCCACCTCCCGCGCCACCGTCGACTTGCCCGTCCCCGCCGGCCCGTCGATCGTGATGATCATGCCGCGGGCATTCTATAGAGGGAGCAGCGAGTTGCCAGTTGTCAGGGGGTTGGTTGCCACTTGCCCAATCCCTGCGACCGGTCGCAACGGCGCGACGTGCCCCGCGCGCGGAAGCCATGCCGGGATACGCCTTCCCACCGGAGGCCGCGCCACCCGAACGTCGGGCGGCCCCGCGCCGATGCCGCGGTCGCGCTCCGCCCCGCCGCCGAGCCATTCCGATTGCTCCGCGGCCGTGGCGCCGAGCCACTGCTGAATCCACCGCTCCCAGCTCGGCTGGTCGCTGGTGGCGTTGATGATTCGGACGGACCCGGCCACCGCCGCCCCGTCCCCGCCGCGAACGCACAGTGTCGCGCGCTTCCAGACCTCGACGCGCCGCCAAAGCCCGGGTGGGACATCGCGATGGCGGAACAGCGCCGGCAGGCCGCCGGGGTGGCACACGCCTTCCAGGTGCCCGCCGGCCTGCCTCACGCGGGCCTGCAGCGCCGTCAGCACGCCGGCGGACAACTGCGTGACCCAGAACTCCTGCTGGTCGCTGTTTGGCTCGCGGTGCGGTTGGTGATTCAGGGGTTTCGGGGCGATGCAACCGGGCGGGGCTGCTCGCTTACTTGTGGCAATCGCAGCCACGATGGCCGCATCCGGTCGAACTGCCGGCGTGACTGTTGGCGCAGGCCTCGCTGCAGTACAGGTGGTTGTTCTTCTCGATGGCCTTGTCCACCGGAACCACGCAAACACACGTGGGACAGGCACACTTGACGGAACTGACGGAAATCGTTGCGGACGTCATGACAGACTCCTTTCGGGACCGGGAGCGGATCAACGCGCGGGAACGCCACGCGCACGTTTCAACGGTCGAGTGAAGCAATTGGCGTGTCACGCCCCGCCTCTCCGGCAGGTTTTTCTTCCGGCTTTACGGCGTGCCCGTGCGGGGCGCCGACGTCGCATTGCGTGACGTGGGCGAGCATGTCGGACAGCATGTGTGCGACGTGGCCGTCGGCCACGGCGTAGAACACCTGCCGGCCGCGACGGTCGGCCGCGACGAGGCCCCCCATCCGAAGCAGTCGCAGGTGATGGCTGACCAGCGACAGCGACAGGCCGGAGCGCGCGGCCACGTCACTCACCGCCGTCGCCTGA
>DASXMX010000574.1:0-3072 GCA_036495445.1 Tepidisphaeraceae bacterium | reverse complement strand
GGTGTCGGGGTCGGGGCCGTTCCAAATCCGCCGGTAGGCGTGAAAGTCATCCCGCGCGGCCGCCCCGACCATCGACACGGCCGCCCACGCGATGAGCAGCAGCAGGCCCAACGTCGGCCCGAAACCGATCACGTCATCGCGCTCGTACCGCCGCGACGCAGCGACGAGGTAGAGCGCCGCGATGACTGCCTGCGCGAATCCCGCCACCACGAACGGCCAGTCCAACGTCAGCGTCGCGCGCGGGTCGAAGATCGTGCGCCCGATGAACGGGCTGGCCAGCACGCTGGCCCCCGGCACGAAATCGAGCAATTGCATCTGGCTGAACGGGATCATCAGCATCACGACGACCGCGCCCCACAGCCCCAGGCCCGAGCGGAACGAGAAGAACAGGACGATCGACCAGACGAACAGCCCGAACGCCAGCAGCACGGCGTTGGCGATCGCCCACGATTGCAGCGGCAGCGACGCCCCGGCGATCGCCACCGCGCCCAGGCCGAAGTTGATCCCGAACAGGACGATCGCCTGCAGGCTCGCGCCAAGCCAATACCCGAGGACGGCGCCGAACGGCGCCACGGGCATCATCCGGTGCGACTCGATGATCCGGCTCCGCACGTCCGACCGGGCCGCCTGCGCCACCCGCGCCGTGCCGTACAGCAGGAGCAACAGGCATTGCAGGATGTAGAACAGCAGCACGAACCCGGCATAGGTATTGGACGGCGGCTCGCGCAGTCCGTACGCCAGCCCGAACATCGCCGCCGCGATGACGACCGCGTACGCGCCGGACGTGAGCAGGATGTTTTTCCACCCGCCCAACAGGCGGAACTGGCTCCACGCGATCGCGTTGTTGATCACGCTCATGATCCCTCGCCCACCTCCGCATCGATACCGATTCGAATGCTGCGCGGTCGAGTGCCTTAGTCCACCTGCTCGATCCCAATCCGCAAATACGCCTCCTCCAACCCCGGCGCATGTGGAACGAACGACGCAACGGGCACGCGCTGCTGAACGAGTTTCGCGAGCAACTCGGCCGCCTCATCGCGTGCGGTGGCGAACTCGAACGTGACACGATCCCGATCCGCCTGTACCGCGCTGATGCCCGCGATCCCAGACAGAACCTGCTCGATCTCTGGCACGCTCGTCGCCAGGACGATCGTGTAACGGCACCGCCCGTCACCGTTGCCATGGGCGGCGACGTGGGCGACCGTCCCGAACTTCACCATCGACCCGCGGGCCATGATGCCGATGTGGGTGCAGTATTCCTCCATGTCGGCCAGGATGTGGGAGGAGATGACGATCGCCTTCCCCTGCTCGCGGAGGTCGCTCATGAGCTGGCGGAACTGCACCCGCCCCGCCGGGTCAAGCCCGGCGGCCGGCTCGTCGAGCAGCACCACCGCCGGGTTCGGCAGCAGCGTCCGCGCCAGCCCGACCCGCTGCCGCATGCCGCGGGAGAGCGCCTTGATTTTTTGCCCGGACTTTTCGGTGAGCCAGACTTTCTCCAGCCAGAACGCGATCCGCTCGTCGGCCTCCGCGCGGCCGAGGCCATAGCCCATCGCGACGAAGCGGAGGAAATCACGGACGGTGAGGCTCTCGTAAAAGACCGGTGTATCGGGCGTGAAGCCGAGGTTGCGGAGGGCTTCGTCGTTGCGTTGCGCGAGGTCGTGGCCGAGAACCCGGACCGCCCCGCCGGCCACCGGCTGGACGCCGGCCAGCGAACGCAGGAGCGTGGTCTTGCCGGCCCCGTTGGGGCCGATGAGGCCGAGCAGGTCGCCGCCGTTGAGCGAAAGCGAAACGTCATCGACCGCCCGCAGTGCCCCGAACTGCACCCGCACGCGTTCCGCCGCCACAACCGGGCCGCCCCCGTTGGTTTGCGAATCCATTGACGGCGATCATAGCAACCCAGGCCGCGGACGCCAATCCGAAAGCACGTGCCCATTTTCGGGGCGAGGCAGGAGGAATTGGTCCGCGAATGGACGCGAATGGACGCGAATAAAACAGGAAAGAAAAGGAGGACTTGCTTTGGTGTGGCACGCTCCGCCCCGCCCATGCATTGCTTAAGCAGACGTGACGCACGGCAGGGGCGGAACGTGCCACACATTAGGGGAACGCATCCCTCCCTTTCTCTTCCTATTCGCGTTCATTCGCGTCCATTCGCGGACCGATTCTTCCCTGCCCACATCAAATGACCTCTCGCGCGGGCGACGGCTCGTGGGCAGCGAAGGGGTCGGGCTCGCCGATCGAGAGGGCCAGGCGTTGCAGGGCGGCGCGGAGGACCGCGACTTCGGATTCGAGGGAGGCGATTCGGGCAGTCAGGTCGGGCGTGCTCACAGGAGTCGGCGGCGCGGTTTCCGGCGCCGGCGTGCCGGCGGTCGTCGGGGCGGCGTCTTCGGTGGGGACGGATTCGGGACAGAGCAGTTGCACGTAACGCTCGGCCCGGCTGCCGGGCGACGGGGGCAGCTCGCGCACGAGCGGCTCCTCGCGCGTCCGCAGCGCATCGATCATCCCCTTGGCCGCCTCGAGCGATTCGAACGCCTGCATCCGCGAGGCCCGCCCGCGCAGCTCGCCCAGCGTCTGCGGCCCCCGCAGCAGCAGCTCGGCCAGGATCGCCAGCTCCGCCGGGCGGGCGTGCAGCGCCTCGCCGGCCTGGTGGCGGAACTTGTTCACCCGGCTCCCCGCCATGTCCGCCCGGACGACCAGCCCCTTGGCGCGGAGCCCCTCCAGCGCGTCGAACGCCCGCCCCTCGTCCATGCTCATCACCGGGTCGCGGTTATTCTTCTGATTCGCGCCGTTCACCACCGCGTTGAGCGTCAGCGGGTACTGCTCCGGCGTCGTGAACGCCTTCTCAATCAACACGCCCAGCACGCGGGCCTCGTCCGCCGTCAGTTGGATCATGCGGGGGAGTTTACGGCGCGGCGGATCGCGACGCACTGCTCGTTATTGAGGAACGGCGCGAGTCCCACGAATCTGGCATCCGACAAACTCGCCCCACGCCGGGGCAGAGCGCGGAAGGGACCGTCCGATCGGAATCTCGCGCTCCGGCGCCGCCCCGGAGCTGGTTGCGCCGTCGGGCCACGC
>DASXMX010000573.1:0-1661 GCA_036495445.1 Tepidisphaeraceae bacterium | reverse complement strand
CCCCCCCCCCGACGCGAGTTCATTCAGTTCATGTGAGGCGGAGCGAATTATCGCGCGGCGAATGCAGTCGGTTGGCCCGACGCCGCGAGGTCGATGGCGCGTTGAAGGTCTTCCTTGGAATAGATCCCGGTTAGTGCGATTGGGTGCTCGGTCTTCGGGGAATAGATCACCGTCAGCGGAATGCTGCCCGCGGGGTTGAGTTGTTCGAGCAGCGGGCGGGCGGGGGCGTCGTCACGGGTGACGTCGGCCTTCAGCATCACCACGTTGTGCTTGCGGACCGCCTCGACGATTGCCGGGCTGTGGAGCACGTGCGCCTCGACGTACTGGCAGTTGCCGCACCAGTCGGCGGTGAACTCGACCAGCGCGATCTTGCCCGATGCACGGGCCTGCGCCAGGGCCGCGTCGCTGTAGGGCTGCCACTCGTACGGCTTGGCCGTCAGTTGCGCCACCACGCGATACGCCCCGGCGACCATCAGCAGAGCGATCGCGACGCCGACGATCCGCGCCACGAGCGTGTGCGAGAATTGGAACGTGCGGATGATCAGGTAAAGTGCCGCGGCACAGACGACCGCGAACGGCAGCCACCAGAACGCCTCGCCGTGGACCACGCGGCCGATGAACGGGCGGGCGAAGTAGACCGCCGCCAGCAGCAGCAGGAACCCCATCATCTGCTTGACGACCTCGGCCCATGGCCCCGTCCGCGGGAACCGCCGGGCGACCTCGGGCAGCGCGCTGAGCACCAAGTAGGGGAACGCCATCCCGGCGCCGACCGTGACGAGGATCAGCACGCCGATCGCCGGCGGCTGGGTGATCGCCCAGGCGAGCAGCCCGACGAACATGCCGAACGTGCACGGTGTGGAGAGCAGGGCCGTCAGAATTCCAAACTCGAAGTTGCCCAGGTAGGTATCGTGCCGCGGCGAGACGCTGTAGAGCCCGCGCGGCACGCCAACGCTGAACGCGCCGAACGTGCCCAGCGCCATCAGGAACAGGATGCCGACGATCGTCAGCGTGAACCACCACTTGGTGAACAGTTGGCCCCAGTCGAACGGGCGGTCGTGGAACCCGATCCACTGGTACCCGAAGATCAGCACGCCGAAGACGGCGAACGTCGCGATCAGGCCGAGGCTGAACGCGATGCCGAACGATAGGCTCCTGGCTCGGCTGTGCTGCGACGCCTCATAAAACCCGATCGCCTTCAGCGGCAGCACGGGCAGGACGCAGGGGACCACATTGAACAGGATGCCGGCGAGGAACGCGGTCAGGAACTGAAACAGCGTGCCGCTCGACCCCGCCTCCTTCACCGCGGCCGGTTGTGTCGCCGGTGCGGCAAGGGACGCAGGCGTTGTCGATGTTGCTTGCTCCGCTCCCTTGAACAATTCCGGCTCGTTCGGCTTCACCTCGACGTCGGCCGGGACGATCTTCGTCGAAATCCGGAACTTCGGCTGCTCGGGCGGATAGCACGCCTTGTCGTCGCAGATTTGATACCGGAGCTTTCCCTCAATCTCGAACGGCCCGGGCTTCGCGTCGGGCTTCACCGTGAATGGGATCCGGATGACGACTTGATCCGTGTAGACGCTCAGCTTTCCGAGTGCCGGATACTCTTCGATCTTCCCCGCCGGATACTGCGGCTCGCCGAAGGTGATGGCCGGGTTCTCGCCGGG
>DASXMX010000572.1:0-11011 GCA_036495445.1 Tepidisphaeraceae bacterium | reverse complement strand
CGAGCGGCCGCCGCTTCGGGCCGCCCGAACACGGGGGCGGCGACGAGCGTCGCGCCGAATTTGGCGTGGCGTTCGGCGAGTTTCTCCGTCGTGCTGGGCGAGACGGTGCTCATCGAAATGTGCAGTCCGCCCGGCCCGAGCGCCTTGGCCAGTTCGTCGGTCGCGACCGCTTCGAGGGCGCGATCGTCGGCGACCATCGAGACGACGATCCCGCCGGGCGCGGCGACGTCGTTCGGATTGTCGACGACGGTCGCGCCCTTCTGCTCCAGTTCCCGCGCCTTCTCCCGCGTGCGGTTGTAGACGCGGAGGGAAAAGCCGGCGGCCAGCTGGTTCGCGGCCATGTGCCGGCCCATATTCCCCAAGCCGATGAATCCGATCGTTTGCTGCGGCATGGTGTGACACCTCTCACTCTGAGAGATCGCTTACTCGCCTTCGCGATCCGAGGCTATGGCGACTCTCTGGAGGATAGGCAGTGTCGGTCGCAGTCGTCCGCGGAGGCGGATTATTCGAACGGATTAGCGAAGGCGTTGCCGTTGTGAAAGTCGTAGTGCATCGATCGGCAGCCGTGATCGGCGAGCCAGCGGACGAGGGCGGGCGCGCCCTCCACGTCGTCCTCGAACGTCCAGTAGTGAAACGTGAGCAAGAGGCCTTCGCGGCTCATGAACCCGTAGCTGGAGAACCGCGCCGCGCCGGGCGCGGGCTTCCCGTTCACCAGCGGGATTTGCGCCATCCGGGCCGCGATCGCCTGGTACGCCGGGTTGTTGAATCGCAGTGGCGACGAGTCACTGGCCTCGTCGTCGTACTCGTCCGAACTGGCAGCCGATTGCGCCGGCAGACGGAGGTAGTTTTCGACGACGACCGGATCGACGCTCCCATCGTGCAGCGTACGGAGCCGTTCCAATTCGTCGTGGCGGCGTTCTTGCATACGCTGGGTCTGTTCGGCACGGAGGCGTTCCAATTCGGCGGTGTCGCCGCTGCGGACCGCGTCGCGGATCCGGCTGCCCAGTTCCTTCTGAGCCGGGTCGGCCGGCCCAACCCGCCCGGCCCGCTCGAGCCGCTGATAGGTCTGGCGGGCCAGTCGGCAGCGGGGCCAGTCGGTTTGCGGATCGGACGCGGCCGGAGACCAGGGCGGAATCAGGCGCAACTCCCGCGGGAGCCGGGTGTATTCGTCCACCTGGGCTTGGATCAGGGCCGCCGTCGCATCATCGGGAGCGATGCAGTTCAAGCGGAACCTGGCGCCGCCGCGTTGCGGGACGTCGACGCTGAAGTCCTTCGTGAGCCGCTCGACATCGGCCAGGTGCCGCCGGCGGGCCGGCTCGTCGGCGGCCGGGAAGGCCAGCAGGACGGTCTGGCCGAAGCGCTCGACCGCCTCGCCGGGCCCCAGGTTCTGCGACAGCGCGATGTAGGCCGACCGGGCTTCGGCGGACTTGGCGAAGTTCGCGACGACTGTTTTCCGCGCGACCGCAGGTTGGTGGTCGCCCACAGCGACGATGTCGGTCGGCGAAATCGACTGCCTGGGCCCCTGTGCCGCAGCCCGGGCAAACCGCGCGAGCGGGCCGCCCTGGGCGATCGCCACGAAGATCCCCAGTGCGAGGGCGAGCAGTACCGCCAGTACGTGTACCGCCCCCAAGCCGAGCGTTGCCAGCCAGCCTGGCGGCCGATTGCAAAGGGTTTCATAGATCGCCAGCGTCGTCTGGGCGACGGCCCGGTTGCCCTGCTTGAGGCTCTTGGATGTGCCGCTCATCACGCGAGTGATGATCGCCCGGGCGAGTTCCGGCGGGATGCGCTGGTCGTCGGACGGTTGCGGCCCCATCCCGGCACGTCGCAGCTCCGTCGCGATCCTGCCGCGCTGCCATACGAGCGGGACGCTCAGGAGCATCGAGATTCCCAGCGCCATGTAGATTCGCCCACCCAGGAAAACCGTCAGCGCGATCAATGCCACGGCGGCCAAGAGGCGAAACGCCACGTCGACGGCGTAATGCCGCGCGAATAGGAGCGTCTGCACGACGCGCCCGCCGTCCAGCGGGAGGACCGGTAACAGGTTTGAGCCGTTCAGGATCAGCAACATCAGGGCGACCTTCATCATGAATGCGTGGTGCATCACGATGCCGGCGATCCCGAGCCCGGCGCCGACCACGATCCCCGGCAGCGGCCCCATGAGCGCGACGACCACCTTCTTCCATCCCGGCGCGCTGTAGTGCGTCCCGCTTACGGCCGCGCCGAACAGCGGGATGAAGAACATGCGGACGTTGCGGTAGCGGAAGACCCGCATCGCCACGTAATGGCCCAACTCATGGAAGAAGAGGATCGCGACGAGCAGCAGCAACATCTCGCGCGCTTCTTTTGAGGCGAAGGCGCCCGTTCCCTTTCCGATGCCCAGCCACAGGAACATGAGCAACGAGATCACCAGCACGACCGCCCCGCCGACCCAACTGGACTTTTTGTGCTGGAGCCGTTCGATCTCGGCCATGATCTCCGGGAAGGCGAACCCCTCGGTGGACGCCCGCGCATAGGTGGTCTCGATGGACGCGGCGACCTGTTGGTCGGCCTCGCTCATGGGCGAGAAGAGCCCGCGTTGGAGATCGAAATCGCGGACGAGGAGGTGGTGCCGCTCGAGCAGGTCCTTCGCGTCCTCGGGGCTGGGGGCCGGACGGACGGCGGCGGCGCTTGGCAGGTTCGCCAGTTCGCGCTCGTGGGAGGCGCAAAGTTGGGCGGGCGATGCACCCACCTGCCGCCGCAGGCGAATCGCCTCGGGGGCCTCCAGCGTCGCCTTGGCGCCGGTGGACCAGAGGAATCCGCCGTCGCTGAGGGCGGAGAGCAGTTCGCAATGGAGATGGGTTTTGGGCCGAGCACCCGATCCTTCCCGTCGGAGCATCACACGGGCAACCGCCCGACCGTCCGGGCGCGGCAGCGAGCACAGCCACGTCCGGCTGTTATTGAACAGGTCGATGATCGCGTGGCAGATCGGCCGGCCCGCGTCGAAGCCGAGGGACCGCAGGTCGCGGAGCATCGGCGCAACCCGCGCGCGGACATCCGGCGGGACCGCCGGCTCGTCGACCTCGAACGGGCGGAGCGACTCGACGTTCGGATCGTTCACCGACCCTGGCAGCCGGGTGCGCAGCAGCTTGGCGATCCACGCGAACCAGACGGTCGACGGGCGCGAATCGCGCCAAAGCTCTCCGAAGGTCGCCCGGCTGCTGTCCACCTTGTACAGCACGCCGCCGGGCGGCATCGAGAAGTTCGCGTGAGGGGCGAGCACTGGCTGCGGCGGCGCGACGCCGGAGCCCGGCGCGGCCTCGAACGGGGTCGACGGAGCGACGGTGTCCATAACAATGAGCTTCCAAGGGGTTCAACATGGATGCCGGCCCGGTGACATGCGATTGCGCAATCGCCCCCGCGCGGCATCGTTCGTGCTGCGCCTCAACCTACTCCTCGCGAGGCTCAGCCGCAATGAGAATCTGGCTGCGCATCACTACTACAACAAGGAAGTAACATCTCCCCTCGGTTGGGAGGGCGAGGCTCCGGCCGAGCCGTGTTTTTCGAAAGAGCCCCGGCTCGGCGCGAGCCTCGCCCTCCCGAACTCCGGCAGAACCGGCATCACGGCAAGACGACAACCTCGCGATGCAGGTCCCGCTGGACGTCGCAGATGCTGTTGGAAGCGCCACCCGTTTCAAAGGAGGGCGGCATCGGCGTTCCTCCTGCCTGGCGCGCGAAGGGGGCGTGGTTTCGCGGGGCCGGGCAGGCGGGGTATATGTGGGAATCCATCTGGGCGTCAACCCGCACACGGTAAGCATCTCCGTAAAGGGGCTCTATCGCCACTTCGACGTCAACAACGGCGGCGAGTCGCTGGCGCGGTTCGTCTCCCATCACGCGGGACGCGCCAACGGATCGTCGTCGAAGTGATCTGCTACTTCGGTTGAGTCTCTACCGGCGGCGACGGCGCGGACTTGTCCTGGTAAGCCATGGCGTCGGCGCCGCCCTGGTACCACGACTGGGGGGCCGGGTAGAAGCGATAGACCCCGTTGATGAAGAGGACGATTCCGAGCAGCCCGCAGACGCCGCCGATGACCCACGGCGTCTTTCGCCGCGCCCCGGCGGCGATCGTGCAGAGGATCACGCCGAGCTGCAGGGCGGCGAACGACAGTTCGTACCAGAAGCTGCTCTCGACCAGGCGGTCGCGCCGCGCCTGGAACCGCTCGGCGTCGCGCTGCCGCTGGTTCTTGTCCTGCTCCTCGCGCCGTGCCGCGTCCTCCAGATGCGCCTGCAGTTTCTTCAACGCCGCGGCCCGCTCGGCCGGCCCGCCCTGCGCGAGTGCGGCGGCCAGGTCGCGCGTCTGCTCGGCGCCATGCTGCTTGAGGCTCTTGGCCTGGAAGTAGGCCCAGGTGTCGTTCACCTTGCCCTGCTCGAGGATCGCCTGCAGGTTCGAGGCGCCCCACCGCCCGCTGGAGAGGGCCGCGACCACCGCGAGGATGGCCGTCGTTCGCGTCGCCCAGTCCTGCCAGCCGCCCTTCGGCTCCGCGGATTTTTCTGGTTCGCTCATGGCGATCGGTCTACCATCTCAGAAGCTGCGATGTCAATTGATTGCCGAGCGGGTTCCGAGGGATAAAGATGCGTGGGCGGGCAGGCGGGAAATGGTCATGGAGTCTTCGAAGTTGCGCGAGGTCCTGCCACGCGTTCCGGCGACACAGCGGTTCGCCAGTCTGGCCCGGCTCCTGCGGGGACTCTCCGCTCTAACGCAGATCGGCCTCATGATCGCGTTGCTGGTAATGTGGAAGCGGTATCACGTCCCGCTTGCCACCGCGTTTGAGCGGTGCTTTGTTGCCGGGGTGATCGTGTACGTGACGCTCGGCACCGCCGCTTCGATATTGATGAGCCTTGCCCGGCTGCAACCGTTCCAGATGCTCCTGCGGCACCTGCTGGCGGTCGCCTCGATCGTCATCTTCGGCGCGCTCCACTACGTCTACGGGCTGGGCATCTTCCACTCCGCCCTGGCGTGGGCGGTGATCTATTTCGCGGCGCGAGTCCTCGTCGGCCGTATCGAACGGCGTGCCATGGTGGGCTTCCGCGCGGGGCCTTAACGTCGAGTCCTCGGCGACAAAGCTTGTTTAACGCGGAGCTGCGAACCCTGTAACGCTAACATGAGCGTTATTCGAATCACCCTCTGCACGCTGATCTCCATATCGCTTCCCGCATTGGCCCAGGAGAATCGCGTCGCCCGCTACGTCGACCCCGCCCAACTCGACTGTCCCGGCCTCAAGCACAGCTTCTACCTGGAACCCTGGCGCGCGTTCCTCGAAACCCGCCCGGCGGACACGCTCGTCCATGGCATCGGCATTAATTACAACGCCCCGCCCGAGACCGACGACCTGGCCGTGCGGTTGCTGGCCGAGAGCGGGTTCAAGTCGTTCCGCATCGAAGTCGGCTGGGACGCCGTGACCTGGGACGAATCGCACCTGAAGAACGAGAAGCGACTCCGCCACCTGCTTGACCTGTGCCGCCAATACGGAATTCGGCCCAACCTCCTGCTCAACGCCAACCACATCGCGCCCGGCCCGACGCGCTTTTTCGAGAAGCGCCTCGCCGAGGACGCCCCGAAGGGGAGCCGGGCTGTTCGGTTCACGGACACGAAGGATCTGGTCATCGATCATTCGGGGATCAATCATCTCACCGATTCCGCGGCGGCCGAGGCGGTGATCGTCCGCATCGATCCGACGACCGGCGTGTGCGAATTGAGCAAGACGTTGCCGAAGGCGCTCAAGCACGATCAGCCGGTGAAAATGGCAACGCTCAAGTTCCAGCCGCTGTTTTCCGTCGGAACCAAACAGTTCGAGGAGACCGCTGCCGGCTGGGTGCGCTACGCGAAGCTCGTCACCGCACAGGCCGGGGCCGCGGGGATCGAGGACTTCGATGTAGAGATCTGGAACGAATTAAGCTTCGGCTCGTTGTTCGTCGACGCCCGCCACTACTACTCGCCCGCGCCGTTCCCCGAGCCGAAGAACTTCCTCCTGCCCGGCGGCTCGTGCTGGGAGCTCGCCCGCCGGACCGTCGAAGCGGTGAAGGCCGAACACCCGCGCGCCCGCTGCATCTGGGGTTTCTCGAACACGACGTTTTTCCACTGCCCGGTCACCCAGCTTCCGCCCGGCATCGACGGGCAAAGCTATCACCCCTATGGCACCGTCACGCGCACGTACCCCAAGGACGAGGACATGCGCAAGTTCAATCTCGACGGCTTCACGCCCACGATGCAAACGTGCATCCCCGAAGGCTGGGCACACCTGTTCGTGAAGACCGAAACGCTCATGAAGCTGCTCAACCCGCAGGCGCGCCTGAATCGCCCGCCCGGCGTCGAGCATTTCCACCACTTCATGACCGAACACGGCGTCGACCCCGCCGAGTGCGGCCTCAGCGACCCCGCCCAATGCTGGGACCTGAAGACGAAATGCGCCCTCCGCAGCTACTGCCTCTGGATCAACAAGGGGATCGATGTCCTCGACTATTTCTGCGCCTACGACCGCGAGAAGACCGGCTTCGGCCTGCTGCCGCCGGATCTTGCCAGGCTGCCGCGCGACGCCAAATGGGACGACGTCGCCACGCCCCCCATGCGGGCCGTCCGCCACCTCACGCGCGCCTTTGCCGGCGCGACGCCCCTGGACGCCACCCGGTCGCTGAACCTCGAAGTGACGGAACTCGGCCAGCCGCGGAAGATCTTCGACGGTGATGCAACGCACCCGTCGCTGTGGCAGCGCGACGCGTTCGCCGTCCTCCCCTTTCAGGTCAACGAACGCAAGCTCGTGATCGTACTCTATGCGATGACCTACGATGCCACCAAACCGTTTCCCGAACAGCGGTACCGCCTCAAACTCGCCGGCTTCAGCAACGTGCCCGGCGCGATAGAGCTTTATGACCCCATTCGCGACGCCCGAGTCGACGTCCAGATCCTCGGCAAATCCGCTGGCGAATTGGAACTCGAACTGCCCGTCACCGATACTCCCCGCCTGCTCACGATCGTAACGCGATGACTTCTGGCCCGGCCCCCTTCGCTCGAATCGTCCGAAACTGACCTCGTCCTTCGTCGCGGCCCCGAGCTGGATACAATCGTGCGCCGCGAACCAACTACCGCGCATGGAGGATTATGGCCGGCGAGAACGAAGTGGCTGTATCACGCTGTACAGATCTGGTGGTCCCGACTTCGGAGAAGGACCACATCGACGGCCCGCGGGCGGCGCCGGTCGTGTTGATGGAGTACGGCGACTACGAGTGCCCGTTCTGCCTCAATGCGTGGCCGGTGGTGCAGGAACTGCGGCGGGCGTTTGGCGACCGGCTGGCGTTCGTCTTCCGGCACTTCCCGCAGAATTCGATTCACCCGCATGCCAGCGCGGCGGCCCTCGCGGCCGAGGCCGCGGGGGCGCAGGGGCGGTATTGGCCGATGCACGACCTGCTGTTCAGCCGCCAGCAGGATTTGGCGACCCTCGACCTGACGCACCTGGCGTTGCAACTGGGGCTGGAGGTCTACCGGTTTCAGTCGGCACTCGATGTGGAGGCGCATTTGCGAAAAGTCGAGCAGGACGCCGCCGGGGGGCGGCAGAGCGGGGTAAAGGGGACGCCTACGTTCTTCCTCAACGGGTGCCGGTACGAAGGCCCCGTGGAGTTTGAGGCGATGGCTGCAGCGGTCCGGGGGTTGCTCAAGCCCGCATGAGCGGGCAAGCGGCTGCCCGGCGTTGTCGAACGAACGACCGGGCATACCGTGCCCCTCGCGACCGGCCAGGATCACGACGCGGGCGCATCCGGTTCGGGCGGGTTCATCGCGAGTCGCTTTTGCTTGTCGCCGAGTTGTTGGATCACGACGTCTGGCAGGATCGAGGCGAGTTGCTGGATGTCGCCGCCCAGGGCGACGACCTGGCGAATCAGACTGCTGCTGGTGAGCGCGTACTGCTCCCCTGCCATGATGAAAACGGTTTCGACGCCGCCGACGGCGCGGTTCGCCAAGGCGAGTTGGAACTCGTAGCGGAGGTCCGAGACGTCGCGTATGCCGCGGAGCAGCGCGGTCGCGTTGACGCGCCGAACGAAATCGACGGTCAGCCCGGTGTACTTCTCCACCCGCACGCAGGGCGTGTCGGCCACGAGGCCGCGGATCAAATCGACGCGCTCGTCGATCGTGAACATCTCGCGCTTTTCCGGGTTGATGCCGACGGCGACGATCAGCTCGTCGAACAGCCGCACCCCGCGGCGGATCACGTCGAGGTGCCCGTTGGTAATCGGGTCGAACTGCCCCGGAAACACGCCGATACGCGGAGCGGACTGCGCCATGCCGGGAACATAGCCGGGAAGCCCCCCAGACGGCAACGCTGCCGAAGCAGGCGGTTGCAAACCTTCGCCGATTGTGGTAAAGAATCGGCATGCAACAGTCACATTAACCCGTCCCTGACGCACTACGTGATTGTTCGTAGTGATCTTCCCATCGGTTTCCTCGCCGCCCAGATTGTCCATGCGGCAGGCGAGTCAAGCGGTTCGAAACTCGAGCCCGGCACCAACGCGATTGTGCTGTCCGTTCGCACGGAAGCGGCGTTGGCGGTCGTCGCGCGCCAATTGGAAACGCGGGGGATCCCACACGTCGCGGTCCACGAGCCCGACGCGCCGTATCGCGGCGCGTTGACGGCAATCGGGCTGGCGCCCGTCCGCGATCGCGCGCTGGTGAAGCCGATCCTGTCGAAGCTTTCGCTGTTTGGAAAGCCGGCGGCGGGGAAGCGGAATCCCGGGGCGGTGGTGTAAATGCCGCACGCGCCGCGGGCAACCGCGGCGAGGAGTTGGTTCAATCCCAACCCGCCCCACTTGCAGTCATAGTGAAACGGCATCACGCGCAGAGTAATGACCTGCGAGTTGCACGTTCGATTCGTGCTGACTGCACTGCGGACAGAAACCGGGACTGGAACGGTTTGCGTTCGGCTAATCACTTCCGCCAACGGCCGCATTTTTGCCGAAACACCAGTGAACTTCTCTCTCACGTGGAGCGTTGCCGGGCGGCCGGTCTGCGGAAGCCAATGAAGATATGCTTAGAACTTCCGCGAGAGCGTGGATCACGGCTGCACCGGATTGCGGAAGACTGAAACCGTTCCCCTCCCGGTTTTCGTCTCCGAACTCGGCACGGCGATCGTCCGGCCGACGGTAAGATCCACGACATGACTTCGCCCGCGTCCAAGCCCCCGCTCGAGTACGGCAGGCCCCCGCGCCGGGACTATGTCGGCCTCGGGATGCTGTTTGCACCGTTCGTCGTGCTTTTCGTGAGTGCCATGCTCGCCGCCTTTGGGGTGGTGCTTTACGCGGGCGGCAGCTCGGGCGATCGGGTGATCGCGACCTTCATCGCCGTCCCGTCGGCGCTTGGCACGATCACCCTGCCGATCGTGTTGGCGATCCAGTCGCGATGAGCCGCGGGACCGTCACTGGACGGTCGAGACACCGTTGCTGCCGTCCATCGGGCCCTGGGCTTCGTCGTAGAAGAACTCGGCGTTGTTCTTGGTGGTGATCGAGTTGAAGATGCCGCTGCCGTAGTAATCGAGGTTGTTCTTGGCCGTGAAGTCGGCGCCGGGGGCGACGACGGCGGCGAAGAGGATCATGCCATTGGACGCGCCGTCGCTGAAGGTCGTCGAGCCGTATTGATAGATTCGCAGATCGGACGGCACGCGACTGGCGGGCGACAACGTGGCGGCAATCGTGATCGGCCCGTTCACATAGAGCACCGCCGGGCCGGAGAACGTCAGGTTGGCGTTGACCGTGAGGGAGGTGAACCAATAGCTGCCACCCGGCAGGGTCGTGTTGGTGGATACCGTGTAGTCTTGGGGCACGCTGTCGGGGTTGGCCCCGGGCGTCCATGTGGGCATCGCCGGGGCGGGGATGGTGGTGCCCCAGTAGTAGGTCGTGCCGTCGACGCGCCCCCCGCTGTGATTGCCATGCGGGCCGAGCACGACGTTTCCCTTGATCTCGTCGTTGTTCTTCAGGCTGACCGATCCGTTGGTGCCGACGCGCATGTTCGAGTCGGCGGTCCCCTGTGTGGGGGTGGTGGTGACGGCGGAATTGTACCCGCCGAAGAACGTGTTGTTGGTCGAAACAACGGCCGCGTACCCGATGAACCCCGCGACCGGGGTTGGGACGCCGGTGGCAATCGCCTGGGCGGTCACGTCGGCCGAGCCGATGCCGAGGAATGAGGCGAACGCGGCGGTGACCCCGTTGCCGCGCGCGGCGGCGCGGACGCACCGGACGCGCACGGCATTGGCGTTGGCCCGGGCCGCGCCGCTGAGCGGCGTGAACGTCCCGCCGGACCAACTTCCGAAATCGATGTCGGCATTGGGATCAATGACGACGGGGGAGCCATCGGCGGTGCTGTCCGCCGCCGCGGCGACGGCCGCGGCGCTGGCCGCGCTCACGCCCCCCTGCAATTGCTGGGCGGCCGCCCGGGTGGCCGCGTCGGCAGCGCCTTGAAGTTCCAGTTTCACCAGCCGCACGTGGGCCACGTCGATCGCCAGCGCAACCATGCCGGCAAACGCCACCATGCCCAGCGAAACGTAGAGCAGGACCGCGCCACGACGAGACATTTGTCGATCCGTTTTCAATTCAGGCCCCTCGCACTCCATTCCTCCAATACAATCGGCAAAAATTCAACCGGATTCGACAGACGTTGTCGTTATCCGGCCGGCCAGCCCGATGTCATTTCATCGGGCGGGACCGCCGGCTGGTCCGATAAGTGGAGCGTCCGACCACTTGCCGCATGCGGGCGGATCGGCAGAATGGCCGCCGGGATTCGTCCACCGCTCAGACGAGGAGCGAGCCTATGCCAGCCGCGGTCCGTCGTTGGAAGACGCCCAGTTCTCTGATACCCGGGTTGCTCGTTTTGCTGACGGCGGTCGCGTCGCGGGCCGCAGCCGAAGTTGAGTTGCAACCGATGGCGGCCCAGGCGCGGCGGATCGTTGAGGCGATGGAGCAGGTCGGCTCGCCGCTGCCGGCGGAGGATCGTCGCGAG
>DASXMX010000571.1:0-32760 GCA_036495445.1 Tepidisphaeraceae bacterium | reverse complement strand
CGACCAGCGCGTTAAGCAGCGCCCGCAGGCCGCGGCTTGAGGCGCCGAGCCGTTGCACCGCTTCGTCCAGGGTCGAGGGGCGATCGTCCAGCGCGTCGAACACCCCGAGCCGCACGGCCGTCTCGAGGATCAGCGCCGGTTCGTACCCGGCAGCCATGTCGAGAATTCGATCCGGGGGTGGTAGTTGCTTATCGCTTCCGCGCTGCGCGCCGTCCATGAATTCTCCCAACTCCGCACGATCCCCTGCCGGTCGCATGGTAGGAAGGACACGGGCATGAGTACATGGCCATGCCAATTGGGTCAGGCGCTGGCAAAACGGTCGGAGCTGTTAGAATCGTCGCATTCCCTCGGCAAGCCCATGGCTCCGCCGTGGGTTTTCTGATCATGACGAGGAGCCCAACGATGCGACGAACGTCAACTGCCTCTGCCTCGGTCTCCCTCCTGCTTGCCTGCGCGATCGCCAGCGCGTTGCCCGTGACCAACATCGGATGCGCGACAACCCGCTCCACGTATTACGACGCGTGGGAGAAACTCGGATACACCAAGCGGCAGCGTCTGGTCGACGACGTCAAGGCCGCCCGCGACCAGCAGGACCAGGCCAAGCAGCAGTTCGCCTCGGCGCTGGACCAGTTCAAGAGCGTCGTGCACTTCAACGGGGGCGATCTGGAGGCGCTCTACAACAAGCTCAACGCACAGTACGAGCGGTGCAACAGCGAGGCCGAGGCTGTGCGGAGCAAAGTCGCGTCGGTCAAGCACGTCGGGCAGGCCCTTTTCGACGAGTGGCAGGGCGAGATCGCCGAGATGAAGGACGACCCGTCGCTGCAGAGCCAGAGCAAGGACCTGTACGCGAAGACGCACCAGAACTACGACCAACTCGTGACGCGGATGGACGCCGCCGCCGCGACGATGGACCCGGTACTGACCAAGTTCCACAACCGCGTGCTGTTCATCAAGGCGAACCTCAACGCCGAAGCGATCGCCTCCCTGCAAGGCACTGAGATCGAACTCGGCGGCGACATCAACAACCTCATTAAGGAGATGGAAGCCAGCATCGCCGAGGCCGACCGGTTCATCGCGCAGGTGCAGTCGAAGAAGCAGATGTAGCCTGTGACACCGGTTCACGTGAAAGTCGCCACAGATCGACGGGGCGTCGGCGCGACCCGTCGCACTCCAATCTTGTCATATTTTTGTTTTGAACTTATGCTTGACTGAAACGAGTTGGCGTGGGTTTCCAACCGTTGCCGGGGAGGTGTTCGCGCGCCGCGCACGCAGGCGAGAGAGCGCACCGCGGCCGATTCGAACGGGAGACGGACCATGTCCAGTCAAGCGCTCCGATCGACGGTGTTCCTTTCCCTTCTGCTCTGGATCTGCGGCACCCAACGACTGAAAGCCGACAACACCGCGGCGGCACCGCCGGCCGCGCCGGACGCCGTCGGGTTGATCCACTTTCGCGCCCCGGCGGACTGGAAGGCGGTCGATCAGCCGGGCAAGGCGCTGCGGATGTATGTGGCGCCGGACAGCACCGCGAAAGAGCAGGCGGCCATCCTCGTCGCCCTCGCGGACCGGAAGGAGATCACGGACTTCCGAGCCGAGTTCGACGCGATGGTGAAGAAGGCTTTGGAAAACGAAAAGATCTCGTCGGCGGGCGAGGTCACCGCCAGCCGCAGCCGCCAGGGGTTTCCGGCGCTGAGCCAGACGCTGACGCTTCAGACGCCCGAAGGCCAGCAGGCGAAAGCGTGGTTCGTCGCGGCCAACGTGGATGGGCGCGTGGCGCTGTTCTGGTACCTGGCCAGCCTTCCCGACACGTACCCGAAGCATCGCGCCGACGCGGACAAACTGCTCGCTTCCGTCAGTTTCGACGCCGCGCCCGCGGCGGCCGTGGGAGACCCAAACGCCAACCCCACCGATACCGCCAAGGCCGTCGAGGACTGGGCGCGCGATGCGGCTGGGCGGCGCAAGCCGCACACCGTGCTGGGCGACATCACCAACAGCCAGGGCCGGCCGATCAAGGGACTCAAGGGGACAGTCTACGTGGGCGGCACCACAATCCGCGGCGACCGCTCGAGCTACACGCTCGATGTCGACGACAACGGCCACTTCGAAATGGCGGTCCCGGACGGCGTCTACCGCCTCACGCCCACGTTGACCATCGAGTACGACGGCCAGGACCTCCCCGTTCAACTGCGGTCGCTCGACGGGAAGGATCCCGGCAAGAGCTTCTCGTCCGCAGAGGGAATCGTCCGGGACTACCGCTGGGTACTGACGGGCGTGAAGGCCGGCCTGAAGCCGGATCATTACGTGAACTTCTACGGGGGGCACATCACGCTCGAGGACGCGAGCCCCGGCGGGTGGGGCCACCTGCTCAAGGACCGCACGCCGCCCGGCACAAAGCTCCACTTTGTGCTGACGCCAACCGGCCCGCTGGTCGACGGATCGGAGGCACGGCCAATGCAATTGGAAGTGGATGTCGCGATACTCGCGACGGCGGCCCGCGACGGGATCGCGACCGTGCCGATCGGCGTCTACAAGGCCGCCGCCGAACTCCTCGCGCCCGATGGCCGCAAGCAGCGCCTGTGGCTGTCGTTCGACTCCATCAATCCGAAGCGCGCCAACGAGGTGGAAATCCACTGGGTCAAGGAAGGGTACCTCGACGACGTCAAGACGATCCGGATCTGGATCAGCGATGCGCCGTGAGGCTCGATCCAACAGCAGCGCGCACAACGGCGGATCACTCGCCGTCCCGCGCCGCCGCGGGATCGGTGTCTGTTGAAGCGACCTCGTCCTTCATTGACGGTTGCCGACTGTCCCTCGCGGCTTGACGATCCATCATCTGGTGGAACAGCGCCTGGTTGAACTGATCCTGCCGATCGCTGTCCTGATTCACGTTGTGGTGTGAGCCCGTCGAAAACCCCATGGCGAATGCCGCAACGACGATTACCAGGACGCCAGCCAGCTTCGCCCCCCGTCCCAACACCGCAGGTTCTACCTCTTCGTGCGTCATAACTCGAATGCCGCGGCGGATTTCCCCTCCGGAAACCGCGCGGCCTCCTCAGAGTAATAGACGACAACAGCGCCCGAAGTGTTCGAAGACATCCACGGTTCTCGATACAGAAAACCGCCTTTTTATCGGACGAACCGCCCGGCTCGCCGCTACGTCGGGTCGTCAGAGTGGAGATCGGATGAAGATTGACCCCGCCTTAGGACAAGAAGCGGCAACGCATGCAACGAGTCGTCCGATAATGCCGTGCGTCTCCCGCGTTTCAACGAGACGGTGGATCTTCGGTCGGACCTCGCTAACAGGGACGAATTGCAAAAGGCAGTCAAATAGCCGGACGACGCAACGGAACCGTCGCGGCCTTCACGAGGGGATTCAATCCGTCTAGCCCGAGCCGGCCGGCGGATTCCAGCCGCGTGATGATGTCCCGGTTGCCGGCCTTTCTGGCCTCGTCGAGCGGCGTGATGCCCGCGCGGTTTGCGGCCAGCGGATCGGCGCCACGTGCGAGGAGGGCCTGAACCGCCGGGGCGCAGCCACATCGCACCGCGCTGTGCAGCGGCGTGTCGCCGTCGGGCCAGGGGGCGTTGGCGTCGGCGCCGTGATCGAGCAGCCAGCCGATGAGTTCTCCGAAGCCCGCCTGGGTGGCGATCAGGAGCGGAGTCAGCCCCAGGGTCGTGGCGCGGTTCACTTCGGCCCCTCGCTCGACCAGCAGCCGGACGATCGGGAGGTTATTGATCATCACGGCAAAGTGCAGCGCGGTCCAACCGCGATCATCCGCCCGGTTCGGATCCGCGCCCCGATCCAGCAGCACCACGGCAGCTTCGAGATTCCCGCGCGCCGCGGCGATCGCGACCAGCGGCTGCCCTTGCGAATCGCAGGCGTCGGCCGGCGTCTCGCGGTCCAGGAAGCCGCGCAGCGACGGTTCATCGCAACGCCCGATCGCCTCCGACGCCGACTTCGGCCCGGGGTTCAAGAACCGCTCGGCCCCGACGCAGAGACCGACCGCCAGGATGATCACGGCCAGCGTTTTCATCGCGCGAGCTCCGCAGTGGAGGAGAATCGACAGACCTGCCCGCGGGCAGGATCCCAACGGGATCGCAAGGGTCGATCGCCCGGATGGCACAGACTTGGACGCATTGACCGCGGCGTTGTTCCCTGTCAGTTAGACGCCGCAAATTGAAACCTTTGCATCGACCGCGCGCGATTTGAGTGTCTTTCCTCAATTTGCGCCGATCCACACCATGAAGAGTGGTGCGGGGCCGCGGGTTGTCTACAGCGCAATAATTGGGGTACCGCGTAGACAAAGGACGACCGCGTGCCACTCTATATGGGAATGGTGATCACGACCGGGGATCGTCGCTCCGCCCAATGGAGCGGGGAGTGAAGGGAACGGCCTGCGCGCCACCCAACCAGGTAAATCGAGTCGCACGGCGGCCGGAGACTCAAACCTGAATCTTCGAAAACCGCCATGCCCCCAGCGCGATGAAGCAGGCGGCGATCAGGCCGAGGACCGCCAGGTCGGCGGACAGTCCGAAATGGGACCGGTCGATCAGCGCGCCGCGAAGCCCGTCGATGCCGTACGAAAGCGGGTCGATGCTCGTCACGACGGCAAGCGCTTTGGGCAGGTTGGACAGCGGAAAGAGCGCGCCGGAGAGGAAGAAGATCGGCATCACCAGGAAGTTCATCGTGAGCTGAAACCCCTGCATGTCGCGCAGCGCCGACCCGATCGCGGTGCCGAGGGCGGCGAAGACGACCGCGATCAGCATCATGAACCCCACCGCCAACGGGACGGCCGCCCACGTGTGGGGCCGGAAGCCCGCGATCAGGCAGACCACCAGCACGAGCGCGCCCTGGATTAGCGCCACGGTCGCGCCGCCGAGCGTCCGGCCCGCCATGATCTGCAGCCGCGACACCGGGGCCACGAGCGTCTCCTTGAGGAACCCGAACTGCCGGTCCCACAGCAGGCCGACGCCGGAGAACATCGACGTGAAGAGGATCGACATCCCGATCACGCCCGGCGCGATGAACTGCAGGTAGCTCCCCTGCCCCGACTTCTGGAACACCGGCCCGAGGCCGAAGCCCAGGGCCAGGAGGTACATCAGCGGCTGGCCGAGCGAGGCGAGGATCTGCGGCCGCGAACGCAGGTACTTCTTCACCTCGCGCAGCCAAAGGATGTAGATCACGCTCATGGGCCTTACCTCCGCCACATTCGGGCCATCTGCCGCATCCGGTCGGCGCCGGCGTCGGCGGCCTCGTCGCGGATCGTCGAGCCGGTGAGCGCAAGGAACGCGGCCTCGAGCGAATCGGTTTCCGTCTGCGCCTTCAGTTCGTCGGGCGACCCGAGGGCGACGATGCGGCCGTGGTCGATGATCGCGATCCGCTGGGCCACCCGCTCGGCTTCGTCCATGTAATGCGTCGTGAGGAAGACCGTGACGCCCTCGGTCTGATTCAAATGTCGGACATGGGTCCAAAGCTGGTTGCGGCTCTGCGGGTCCAGGCCGAGCGTCGGCTCGTCGAGGAACAGGATCCGGGGCGTATGCAGCAGGCCGCGGGCGATCTCCAGGCGGCGTTTCATCCCGCCGGAGAATTCCTTCACCTTTTTGTTCCGCTTGTCCCAGAGTTCGAAAAGCGTGAGAAGCGACTGGATCCGCTCCGCCCGCGCCCGCCGCGGCACGTGATAGAGCACGCCATGCAGTTCCATGTTCTCGCAGGCGGTCAGGTCGACGTCGAGCGTGGGATCCTGGAAGACGATCCCGAACCGTTTGCGGACCTCGCGCTGGCGATGCACGGGATCGAGCCCGTCGATCGCGATGCTCCCGCCGCTCGGGCGGAGCAACGTGGTGAGCATCTGGATCGTGGTCGTCTTCCCGGCTCCATTGGGGCCGAGGAAGGCGAAGATCTCCCCGTCCCGCACGTCGAAGGAGATGTGGTCCACCGCCGTGAGGCTGCCGAACGTTTTGACCAGGTTTTGAACGTGGATCATGCGATCGCCCGTGCCACCATTGTAGACGCGGCGAGCAGGAGGGAATTGGGCACCGACTTTTTTCGCCAGGTCACGCCCCAGCCCTCTCTCGGAGGGAGACGGAGCAATGCATGCGCCGCGCGGAACGTTGCACACCTATCCCACGGCCTGAATCGGATGCTGATACGGCGCGCGGTAGGCGCGGCGCAACAGCGCGGTCGCTTCCGCGTCACCCGGCACCTGCCGCCTCTTTGGGTCGTAGCTGAGCGGGCGGCCCAATTGCATCGAGAGGTTCGCCATGATGCACGAGGCGGTCGAGGTGTGGCCTTCCTCAATATCAGCAATGGGCCGCCCCCGGGTGCCAATCGCGGCAAGGAAGTCCTTCATGTGCGCCCGCGTGGCCGGCGCGGCGTTCAGCTCGATATCTTTTTCCTTCAGATCCTCGGGGAACTGTTCCTTTTCGAACACGCAGTCGCCGTGGATCGTCGGCTCGCTCTTGCCCTCGGGGATGAAGTCGTAGCTCATCGTGCTGGCCTTGAGCGTCCCCTTCTCGCCGTGGAGCACGACGGCCCACGGGTACTTCGGGTCAGGGGCCACGCCCCAGGTGCGGTGCTGCCAGGTGAGGTTCAGGCCGTCGTACTCGAACGTGGCGGTCTGCGTGTCGCTGATGTTCGACTTCCCGCCGGTCTGGACGAAGATGCCGCCGTTCGACCAGACGCGCTTCGGCCAGCCCAGCTTGAGCATCCAGCGGGCGGTGTCGAACATGTGGATGCACATGTCGCCGACGATCCCGTTGCCGTATTGCATGAACGTCCGCCACCAGCGGACGTGCGGGAGGATGTCGAACGGCCGCATCGGCGCGGGGCCGGTCCACGTCTCGTAATCAAAGAACGGCGGGACGGGCGCGTCCGGCGGATTGCCGTTCGCACGCATGTGGAAGTAGCAGCAGAGATCGACCTGCCCCACCTTCCCGAGCATCCCCGTATCGACGATCTTCTTCTTCGCCTCAACCAAATGCGGCGTGCTCTTGCGCTGCGTGCCGACCTGCACGACCCGGCCCGCGCGCCTCGCGGCGGCGACCATCGCCTCGCCCTCGAGCACGTCCCGGCTGATCGGCTTCTGGACGTAGACGTCCGCGCCCGACTCCACCGCCGCGGTCATCTGCAGCGCGTGCCAGTGGTCGGGCGTGCCAATCAGCACGATGTCCAGGTCCTTCTCCTTGAGCATCTGCCGGTAGTCGCCGTACGTCCGCGGCGTCTTCCCCGACCGCTGCCGCCCCGCCACCATCTCGGCCGCATTGGCGAGTTGGTGCTGGTCCACGTCGCACAACGATACCACCTCGACCGGCGCGACCTGGATCAGGCGGAACAGATCGCTCTTGCCGTACCACCCGGTGCCGATGAGCCCCACGCGATACGGCTTCTGGTCGGCCGCGTACGCGACGTAACCACCCATCATCGATGCCGCGGCGCCCGCCGCCCCGGCCTTAAGGAAATCCCTGCGGTTCATTCGGCCTCCGAGGAAAGAGAGAGGGTTGAGTGTGGAACGCTGCAGCCGCCGTTCCGATGGTACCGACGCTCGATCAACCTCGCCACGAATTGCGGGGTGGCATGGGCATGTACTCATGCCCGTGGCATTTGTTTGAACGACACGGGCATGAGTACATGCCCATGCCACCCGGAATTGCGACCCGACCAGCCGAGGGTCACCGCTTCGGTGCGGCGAAACCGAGGATTGATTGCAGCAGTCCCGGGAACACCTGTTCGAGCCACCAACATCTTCAGAGCCGGACCGTGCCGGTCCGGGCTGGACCGAAGGGCCAGGGCTGACGCTCCCTTGCCGGTTCGCGTAGCTTCAATCCTCGGCGCCTACACTAACCGCACGCGAACCAGAGGAGGCCGCCATGGAATTCCGAACCCTCGGACGATCCGGTTTCAAAGTTCCCGTCCTGAGCCTCGGCACCGGAACGTTCGGCGGCGGCGGGGAGTTCTTCAAGGCGTGGGGCGCAACCGACGTCGCCGGCGCATCGCGGCTCGTCGACATTTGCCTGGACGCTGGGCTGAGCATGTTCGACTCGGCCGACGTCTACTCCGGCGGCGCGGCCGAGGAGATCCTCGGGCAGGCGATCAAGGGCCGGCGCGACCGCGTGATCATTTCGACGAAGGGCACGTTCCCGATGGGCGGCGGCCCGAACGACGTCGGCTCCTCGCGGTTCCACCTGATCCGCGGGGTGGACGCAAGCCTGCGCCGGCTCGGCACCGATTACATCGACTTGTACCAGCTTCACGGGTTCGACGCGTTGACGCCGGTCGAGGAGGTCCTCAGCACGTTCGACACGCTCGTGCGGGCAGGAAAGATCCGATACGTCGGCTGCTCGAACTTTTCCGGCTGGCACATCATGAAGGCATTGTCCACGGCGGACCGATACGGGTGGCCGCGGTACGTGGCGCACCAGGCGTATTACTCGCTGATCGGCCGGGATTACGAGTGGGAGCTGATGCCGCTGGGATTGGACCAGGGCGTGGGCGCGGTGGTCTGGAGCCCGCTGGGATGGGGCCGGCTGACCGGGAAGATCCGACGGGGCTCACCACTGCCGGAGGTGAGCCGGCTGCGGTCGAAGGTGGTGCAGGACCGGGGGCCGCAGGTATCCGACGAGTTGCTCTTCCGAGTCGTCGATGCGCTCGATGAAGTGGCGAAAGAGACGGGCAAGACGATTCCGCAAGTCGCGCTCAACTGGCTGCTTCAGCGGCCGACGGTCTCGAACGTGATCATTGGGGCGCGGAACGAAGAGCAGTTGAAACAGAACCTTGGCGCGGTGGGCTGGACCTTATCCTCGGAGCAGGTCGCGAAGCTCGACCGCGCCAGCGCCGTGATGCCGGCGTACCCGTACTGGCACCAGGCCCAGTTTGGCGATCGGAATCCGCCGCCCGTGCCGAGCGCCGATCGGTAAGGGCGAACCTTGTGTTCGCCCTCGTTGAAGGGTCACGAATTGTTAACGAAGCTCTCGACGAACTCCCGGGCTTTTCGCGCCAACTCAATGCGCTCCTTGGGGTCATTGGTCGGCCGGAGCGTTTCGACGACGAGTGGGCCGGACGTGAAGCCGCCGGCCTGGAGGGTCTGGATAACCTCTTTGAACTTCACTTCCCCGTCGCCGGGCTGGACATCGACGTTCTTCGGCGGCTTGAAGTCCTTCACGCACATGCCGCTAACAACGCCGTTGACGTTTTTGGCGTCATCCACGGGGTCGAGCTTGCCGTTCGAGTAGTAGAAGATGTTGCCGGGATCGTACCAGAGGCGGAAGTTGGCCTTGCCGACCTTCTCGACGGTCTTCTTGCACTGCTCGCCGGTCGAGTTGAGCCCGCCGTGCGGCTTGATGACCAGCGTGACCTTCTTTTCGGCGGCGTAGTCGCAGCACTCGGCGATCGCCTTGTAATAGGCATCGTATTCGGCTTGGCGGGCGGTGCCGCCCATGAGCAGCGTGGGCACCTTGGCCGCGTTGGCCTGGTCGATCAGCTTCCGCAGCGCGGCGACGCCCTCGTCCACCGAGTTCCGCACCGGCAGCCCGCCGCCCCAGGCGGCGATCGGCGTCAGCCCCCGCCTGGCGGCTTCCTCGCCCGCCTTCGCTGCAACTTCTACAGGCGTATTAATCGTGATGATGTACCCGCCCGGCATCTTCGTCGTCATGAAGCCGACGTACTTGTAGCCGGCCTCCGCGATGGCATCGAAGGCGACGGTGTACGGCTGGTCGCTCCACGGTCGGGTGAAGCAGCCGATCTGCCAGGCGGCCTTGCCGCCCGCCCCCGCGTCCTCCGTGGCCCGGGCCAGCGCGGGGGCGAGCGCCGCCGCCCCCGCCGCAGCGGCCAACTGTCCCATAAACGATCGACGCGAAACGTGTTCCGGCATGTGCTCTCTCCTTCCGTGGCCTCCAATACCAGATGGCGCCCGTTTGCACCAGCCGGCGGGCCCGTCGGCGCCCCAAACGGCTTATCCCGCGCCTAAACCCCATCCTGCCGGTCGCCGAAGTTAAATGGGTCGAAATGATGCACCCCGGTCCGGGCCGAGCCCGCAACAACCTCGTCCCACGGAGCCTGCGAAGCCGCGTGGTGGGGCTGGTCGCAGTGGCGGTGCTCCCGGCGTTGCTGGCGGCGATCGTGTTCGTCGCTTCGATGGGCAATCACATCCTGCGCGACCGCGCCCGCCGCGAGTTGGAGTTGCGCACCCAGGGCGTGGCCGGCCGCCTGGAGAACTGGGACCACTATGTGGTCCTGGCGCTCGACAGTCTTCGCCAGGTCCCCGACATCGTGACGATGGACCCGACCCGCCAGGCGCCGGTCCTCGGACAGATCGCCCATGTTTACGACGAATTGCTCATGGTTGGCGTCGCCGAACCAAACGGCCGTTGCATTGCGCGCAACGACTCGCGCGCGCTGATGGACTATCACGACCGCGACTGGTTCCAAGGCGCCATGGCCGGCCGGGCCGTTACGCGTCAGACCGTCCTGAGCCGGACCACCGGCATCGCAGCCGTCGCCTACGCGGCGCCCATCCGCAACTCCGGCGGCCAGATCGTCGGCGTTGCGTTTTGCTCCATGGACGAGCGGCGGATCACGCGGCACGTCGGGGCCAACCGGTTTGGCAAGACCGGGTACTGCTTCGTCGTCGATGACAAGGGACTCGTGGTCGCCTCCCCCGATGTGAATGCCGCAGCGCTGTCGAACCTGCAAGGCATGGCACCCGTGGCGACGGTCCTGAAATCGCGAACGGCCGGCCAGGGGGTCTTTACCGACGAACAGGGGGTCCGCTGGATCTATCAGACTTTCGCGCTCCATATCGGGTGGTCGGTCGTCGGCGTGCAGCGGGAAGACGAGGTGCTGGCCAACGGGCGGCGGTTCCTCGTCACGGCCACTTCGGTCGCGCTCCTCGCGATCACGATCGCAATGCTGCTCGCATGGTACGGCGCGGGCCGGATGCTCGAGCCGATCCGGCGGCTCACGCGGGCCGCACAAGCGCTGTCGGCGGGCGGCTGGGACCACCCCGTCCCGTCGCGGGCCGCGGGGGAACTCGGCACGCTCGCCGCCGCCTTTGAGCGGATGCGGGGCGACCTGCAAGCCGCCTACCGGACCATCGAAGATCGCGTCGCCGCCCGCACGCGGGAACTGTCCGACGCCAACCGCGACCTGCACGACTCCCGGACCGAGCTCCAGCAGGCGCTGGACCGACTCCGCACAGCCGAGGCGGAGTTCCGCGCCATGTTCGAGATGGCCGGCGTCGGCATGTCCGAGGCCGATCCCGCCACCCGACGTTTCCTCCGCGTCAACCCCAAGATGTCGGAGATGACCGGCTACTCCGAGGCCGAGCTGCTGCGGATGAGTTTCCTGGACCTCACCCACCCGGACGATCGGGATCCAAATCAGCAACAGTATGTCATGCTGGCGTCGGGCGCCTCGGACGGGTTCGCGATGGAGAAGCGATACGTTCGTAAGGACGGGCGGGAGTTGTGGGTTCACCTGACCGCGAGCCTGATCCGTGACGCCGGAGGACGGCTCACGCGGACGATCGCGGTGATCCAGGACGTGGACGCCCATCGGCGTGCCGAGCAGGCGCTGCGGCAAAGCGAGGAACTGCTGCGGCGCATCCTCGAAGGCAGCGCCGACTGCATCAAGACGCTCGACCTGGACGGCCGGCTGCTCTGGATGAACGACTGCGGTCGGCGACTGATGGAGTTCGACGCGTCCGCGGCCGTGATCGGCACGCCATGGGCCGGCTTCTGGCCCGCCGAACTGCGGCCGAAAGTGCAGGCGGCCGTCGACGCGGCGCGGGCCGGCGGCGTCGGAACCTTCGAAGGGTTTTGCCCGACTTCCCGCGGCGCACCCAAATGGTGGAGCGTCACCGTCAGCCCCGTGCTCGACGCCCAGGGAAAGCCCGAGCGACTCCTGTCGATCTCCCGCGACATCACCGAGCGCAAGGGTGCCGAGAACGCCCTGGCCCGCCTCGCCTATCACGACGCGTTGACCGGGCTCCCGAACCGCGCGATGTTCCTCCAACGCGTGGAGAGCTGCATCAAGCAGACGGCCGCGGGCGACGACGGCCAGTTCGCCGTGCTGTTCCTCGACCTTGACCGCTTCAAGCTGATCAACGACAGCCTGGGCCATACCGCGGGCGATCGGTTGCTCACCGAAGTTGCCGCCCGGATCGAGGCGTGCGTCGCCCGCGCGCCGGGCGGAAGCCTGTTCAACCTGGTGGCCCGGCTGGGCGGTGACGAGTTCACCGTCCTGCTGCAGGACGTGCCGCACGCGGACGAGGCCGTGCGTCTGGCCGGCCAGATCCTGGCCGCCCTGGCCGAGCCGATCAAGTTCGACGGGCAGGAGCTGTTCACGTCCGCCAGCATCGGCATCGTGCCCGGCGACGAAGCCGCCCGGCAGCGCTATGGCTCGTCGCTGGATCTGCTGCGCGATGCCGACGCCGCCATGTACCGTGCCAAGTCGCTGGGCAAGGGGCAGTTCTCGATCTTCGACGCGGCGCTTCACGACGGCGCGGTCGCCCGGCTCAAGCTGGAGAACGACCTCCGCCGCGCAATCGACCGCGGCGAGCTGCTGCTGCACTATCAGCCAATTGTCTCGCTGGAAACGCGATCGCTGCAGGGGTTCGAAGCCCTGGTCCGCTGGCGGCGCGATGGGCGGCTCGTCAGCCCGGGCGCGTTCATCCCCATCGCCGAGGACACCGGCATGATCTGCCCGATCGGCGGGTGGGTGCTGCGCGAAGCCTGCCGCCAGATGGCCGAGTGGAAAGCCCGGCACGGCCCGGCGGCGCGAGACCTGCACATCAGCGTCAACGTCTCCCGCCGGCAACTGGCCGACCCCGACCTGATCCCGCACGTGCGGCTGGTGCTCGACGAGACGAAGCTCGACCCGGCCTGCCTGACGCTGGAGATCACCGAATCGGTGATCGTCGAGGACGGCGACGCCGCCCTCCGCGTGCTGGCGGCGCTGAAGAACCTGGGCGTCCAACTTTCGATGGACGACTTCGGCACCGGGTACTCGTCACTCAGTTGCCTGCACAAGTTCCCCATCGACGTGCTGAAGGTGGACCGGACGTTCATCTCGAGCCAGGAGGGCCGCCGGGACACGGCGGCCGTCGTGCAGGCGATCGTCGCGCTGGCCCACAACTTGAACATGAAGGTGGTCGCCGAGGGGGTCGAGAAGCCGGAACAGATCGCGTTCCTGCAGGCGCTCGAATGCGACTCCGCCCAGGGCTATCTCTTCTCCCCGCCCGTGGATCCCGCCGCCGCGGAGGTTTGGATCACCCCCGTCGCCCCGCCGGTCCTCGCGGCGTGACGTGCATTCCTCCTGGAGTGAAGGCATTCACAGAATCAGCGACAATGGGGACGGGATCCCGGCCTCCGAGGGAACGGTCGAGATCCTCACGGCGCAGTATTTCAGTGCCGGCTGTTTGCTGATCGGATCGGCGTCCGGCGTCGTCGCCTCGTTGGGGCTGCCCGCGGGCGACCAGAGCTCGTTCCAGTGGATGGGGACGAACACCGTGCCGGGGCGGATCGCAGGATCGAGGCGGGCCACGCCAGCGGCGCACTGGCCGCGGGGGCTGCGGAGCCAGATGCGCTGGCCGTCGCGGACACCCAGTTCGGCCGCGTCGTCCGGGTGGATCTGCACGTACGGGGCCGGGTCGAGCTTGTTGAGCTGCTCGACGTTGCCGGATTTCGTGCGCGTGTGCCACTGGTTGAGCACCCGGCCGGTCGTCAACACGAGCGGGAATTCGGTCCTCGTGCACGGCTGGGACTCACCAAGTGGGAGGGCGAGGCTCCCGCCGAGCCGAACGTCACTCGAAAGACCCGGCTCGGCAGGAGCCTCGCCCTCCCGATTGGAACGCGATATGTCGCCGGCCCTTGCCGGTGTCGCATCGTATGGCCTCGCCCAGAACCGCGCCTTGCCGGAGGGCGTGGGGAACCGGCCGTCTTGATACCGACGGTCCGCCGACCGCCCCATCGCGGGATACGGCCACTGCTGTGGGCCTTTGGCTCGAAGCAGGTCGTAATGCATCGCGCTCTGATCATTCGGCCGGCCGGCGGTGGTGCGGGCGAACTCGTCGAAGATGGCGGCGGCGTTTTCGTGCCGCAGGCCGGCGGTGAACCCCATCGCCGCGGCGACCTGCTTGATCCACCACCAGTCGGGCATCGCGTCGCCGGGCGGCGGGACGACCTGGCTCATGAGCGTTACCCGCCGCTCGCTGTTGCAGAACGTCCCGTCCTGCTCGACGTTCACCGCCGCCGGGAGGACGATGTGAGCATATCGGGTCGTCTCCGTGGGGAAGTAGGCATCTTGCACGATCACCAACTCAGCCGCTTCCAAAGCGGCCCGGACGCGGGGCAGGTTGGGCATGCTCGCGGCGGGGTTGGTGCCGATGATCCAGATCGCCTTGATCTCGCCCGCCGCCATCGCGTCGAACATGCGAACCGCGTCGTATCCGGGTTCCGCAACCAGTGAGCCGGCCGAGAGGCCCCAGAGCTGTTCCATCTGCCTTCGGTGATCGGCATTGGCGATGAACCGATACCCCGGCAGCGTGTGGCTCATGTACCCGCAGTCGCGGCCGCCCATCGCGTTGGGCTGGCCGGTCAGACTGAACGGCCCGCAGCCGGGCTTGCCGATCCGGCCCGTCGCCAGGTGAAGGTTGATGATCGCGTTGCTTGTGAACGTGCCCCGCGTCGTCTGGTTCACGCCCATGGTCCAGAACGTGAGGAGGCGATCGGATTGCCGCAGGATGTTCGCCGCCGCGATCAGGTCGTCGGCCGCGATGTCGCAGACTCGCGCGACGACCGCGGGCGGGTACTCCTCCATCAGCGTGTTGAGCTCTTCCCATCCTTCGGTGTGCTTCGCGACGAATTCCCGGTCGATGCAGCCGGCGTCGCGGAGCAATCGCAACAGCCCGTTCATCAGGGCCAAATCGGTGCCGGGCTTGATCGGCAGGTGGAGCGTGGCCTCCTGGGCCGTGGCGGTCTTGCGCGGATCGACGACGATGCTCCGCGCCTTCCCCTTTCTCACGCGAACCATCGCCCGGTCGAACAACATCGGATGACATTCGGCGGCATTCGACCCGACGAACAAATACGTCTCGGCCAGATCGATGTCCTCGTAACACGTCGGCGGCCCGTCGCTGCCCAGCGACAGGTTCATCCCGCTGGCGGCCGACGCCATGCAAAGGCGGCTATTGCTGTCGACGTGGTTCGTCCGCAAGTACGCCTTGGCGAACTTGTTCGCCAGGTACTGCGACTCGATCGTGAGCTGGCCCGAGAGGTAAAACGCCACCGCGCCCGGGCCGTGCTGTTGGATGATCTGATCGAGGCGACGGGCCGTCTCGCGGACAGCGGAGTGGGAGGGGCAGATCGTCAGGTCGTCATACAGGTCGTCCCGTCGCATGGCATAGCGCAGCCGCGTCGGCGTGTTGACGGTCTGCGCAACGGACGCGCCCTTCGGGCAGAGCTTGCCGAAGTTGGCCGGATGGTCCGGATCCCCGCGCACCCGCAGCAGGCGCGAGCCGTCGGTGTCCGCAATGATCCCGCAGCCGACGCCGCAGTAGGGGCAGAGGGTTTTGATGTGGTTGGCCATCGGCAAAGACCGCGCTGCGTTGAACGTGGCACGGGCGCCTCGCCCGTGCGGGATGCCCCGGCACTCACAGGTGCCTTGTTGGGTGGCATGGGCATGTACTCATGCCCGTGTTCTTCTCCCGAGCCCAAGACACGGGCATGAGTACATGCCCATGCCACCCGGGAGGGACGATGAACTCCGAATGCGATTGTCCTCAGCACGGGCGGGACGCCCGTGTCACGGGAAACGCTCAATACACATCGCGCTGGTAGCGGCCGGACTTGGCCATCTCGGCGACGTAGGCCTTGGCCTGCTCGCCCGTCATGCGGCCGTGGTCGGCGACGATCTGCTTGAGGGCCTGGTCGACGTCGGCGGCCATTCGCTTGGCGTCGCCGCAGACGTAGAAGTGTGCGCCCTGCTGGAGCCACGACCACAGGTCCGCCGCACTCTCCTGCATCCGGTGCTGGACGTAGACCTTCTTCTCCTGGTCGCGGCTGAAGGCGGTGGAGAGGCGGTGCAGCGTTCCCTCGCGGTGATAGGTTTCGAGCTCGTCGCGATAGAGGAAATCGTGCTCCGACTTCTGGTCGCCGAAGAAGAGCCAGTTGAGGCCCTTGGCAGCGGCGGCCTTGCGTTCTTCGAGGAACGCGCGGAACGGCGCGACGCCGGTGCCGGGGCCGACCATGATGATCGGCACGTCGCCCGATTTGGGCAGGTGGAACCCGTGCGACGGCTGGATGAACAGCCTCACCTTCTGCCCGGGC
This sequence comes from Tepidisphaeraceae bacterium, assembly GCA_036495445.1. GTDB lineage: Bacteria > Planctomycetota > Phycisphaerae > Tepidisphaerales > Tepidisphaeraceae > DASXMX01. The sequence goes on along the minus strand of DASXMX010000571.1, from coordinate 16,446 downwards.
CGGATCCGCTCGGACAGGTAGGTGGAGGCGACGCCCTTGCACTGCCGCCCGCGGCAGTTGAGGAACCGCACCACGCCGACCGTCAGGTGAACCTCGTCCGGGTGCGCCCTGGGCGACGACGAGATCGAATACAGCCGCGGCTGAAGCGGAAGCAGCGAAGCGGCGAAGTCCTCCAGGGAGGGGCGCGCCGAGGGATGTTGCTTCAGCAAATCGAACACTTCGTACCCGTCGGGAATGCCGGGGCCGTCCTCGGCGGTCATCTTGCCGAGCGATTCGTTCTCCGCCGGGACGGACGTCGATGCCGCCATCAGCTCGATCAGCGCCGGCGACGGCTTGGTGATCGAATAGTGCTTGAGCAGCGCCTCGCGGAGCGGCATGAGTGAGCCGTCCGAGCCCGGCACCTTTTCATCCCCGCCGGCGTCGAGCGCTTCGAGGATCCACGTGACGGTATCCGGGCAGTTCTCCGGCCAGACGCCCAGGGCATCGCCCGGCTGATACGTCAGGCCGCTCCCTTTCAGGTCGAACGCGACGAGCCGGGTATCCTTCGACGAGCCCGGTGCGTTGAGGACCTTGCATTGCAGGAGTCGGGCCGGGAACGGGTTGAGGCGGTTGTAGCCGCTCTCGGCCTTCTTCACCTTCACCGCCGATGGCGCGATCGGGTTGGCGGGGGTGCCGAGGCGGGCGACGAGTTGCTTGAGCGTCTTGGCCGTCTCCCGTCCGCCGGGCGAGCAGCGGGTCAGGTCTTTCTCGGCGCCGCTGGCGATCGCCTCGCCGTAGGTCTTGCACAGGTAGCCGCAGGCGCCGCAGTCGAGCTGCGCCATCGCGGCCATGAGCTGCCGCTCGGGCTTCCTGCCCTCGGCGAGCTTCAGCCGCTCGTCGAGGGAGAGGGCGGAGTCGTGCCAGGGGAATTCCTCTTCCGACTCAATGATGGGTGCGGCGGCCGGCGCCACCCGGGCTTGGGCGGGCGCCGCAGCAGCAGCCGCGCCGTTGGCGCGGGCGCCCAGGAGGGCCGCGAAGAACCCATTCAACCACGCCCGCTGAGACGGGGAAAACGGGGCGTTTTCGGGGATCATCGGGATCGACATCGCACTCATAACGTCACCGTCTGTCGCTCAAAGAGGCCTTTCAGCTCGTCCGTTTCGTGTCGCCTGACAAAGTCGAGGAACGTCTCACGTTCGCCGTTACATCGGTCCAGATACCCGCGAAGCATTTTCTCGATCACCTGCGGCAGCTCGTCCGCGACGATGTTGCGGAACAATTCGCGGGCGATGCCCTGGGTTGCGCCGTACCCGCCGCCGACGAACACGTGGTAGCCCTCGACCATCTCCGGCTCGTCGGCGTCGCCGACGGCGACCTTCGTGGCGAGGCACCCGATGTCGCCGATGTAGTGCTGCGCACAGGAGTGCGGGCAGCCGGTCAGGTGGATGTTGACGGGTTGGTCGAGCTCGAGCCGTTCGTCGAGGTACTCCGCGATTTGCATCGCGTGCTGCTTCGTATGGGCCAATGCGTACTTGCACCCGGCCGCCCCCGTGCAGGCGACGAGGCCCGATCGGATGTTGTTCGTGGCGCAGGAGAGGCCCAAGGCGGCCAGATCTGCGAGGGCCGCATCGACTTTGTCGTGGGGAACGTCGCTGATGAGCAGGTTCTGCCAGACTGTTAGCCGTAGCGTGCGGCTGCCGTATTCCTCGGAGATGTCGGCCAGCCCGCGCATCTGCTCGCACGTCAGCCGCCCCACCGGCAGCGCCACGCCCAGGTAGCTGAGCCCCGGCTGCTTTTGTCGGAAGACGCCGATGTGCCCGTGCTTGGCGACCGCGGGCCGGGATTCGCACTCGTCCAGCGGGAACCGCCGCATCGGCGCCGGCAGCAACTTGTCGGCTTCCGCCAAGAACTTCTCGAACCCCCAGGTGTCCAGCAGGTACTTGAGCCGGGCCTTTTTGCGATCCGTCCGGTCGCCATGGTCGATGAAGACGCGAACGATTGCAGCCGCGGCGGGCAGGCACTCATCGGGCGTGAGCAGGACGCCCGTCTCGCGGGCGAAGTCCTTGTGGCCCGTGATGCCACCGAGCGTCAGGCGGAAGTAGACGCCGGCCGGAACGGACTTCCCCTCGCCCACCCGCACGGCGGTGAAGCCGATATCGTTGGTGTCTTCCAGCGCGCTGATCGCCCCGCCGCCGTCGAAGGCGATGTTGAACTTCCGCGGCAGGCCGTACATCTCGCGATGGTTGAGGATGTAGTGGTGCAGTCCGCGGGTGAGCGGTCGCGTGTCGATCAGCTCCTGCGGGTCGATGCCCGCGGTGGGCGACCCGGTCACGTTGCGGATGTTGTCCGCGCCGGAGCCGCGGTGGATGATGCCCAGTTCGTGCAGGCCTTCGACCAAGTGAACCGTGTCGGCCGGCCTGATCTCGCGGATCTGCAGGTTGGCTCGGGTTGTCACGTCCGCATAGCCGCCGCCGAAGCGTTCGGCAAGATCGGCCACCCCTCGCATCTGGTAGGACGTGATGATCCCGCCCGGGAACCGCAGGCGGCTCATGAACGATTCCTGCGCGGGCGCGACCCAGAACAGCCCGTGATACTTGAACGCCAGCACGTCCGTCCCGTTGGGCGGCACGTTCTCCTTCGCGTGGCGGGTGATGTCATCCCAAACGTCCAGGGGAAACCGTTTGCGCTTTGCGATCTCCTCCGGGCAGAGCTTCCCGCCGGCCGCGACGATCCGGTCCTGGGCGTGGAAGTGGATGGCCTCCGGGCCAGCCGGGACCGATTCCCCCCGGCTCGCCCCGGCGATGGGAACGCCACTGGAAAGGCCCAGCGCCCCCGCAAACGTCGGCACCGCGCCGCTCCCCCCGCCCGCCAGCAACATCGTGCCAGCGGCGAAGCCTTCCAGATAGCGTTTCTGTTCTTCGGTGAAGTCGTCGATCATGGCACACACAACCCAAGCTCGCCGCCGTCCCGAGGCGGATGGTCGAAGCATACGGTTCAACATCCATCAATCAAATTCATTCATCAGATATGATCGATTCATCCGGTTCATGCATTCTGCCCGCGCGATGTGCAGGGAAACGGACGTTTCCGGCGCGATGCATACATTTTGGGCGCTTGTGCAGGGGCAGGGCCCCGTCCCTGCCCTCTTCCTCTGCCCCAAAACGCAAAGGGCAGGCACGGGGGCCTGCCCCTACGTCACAGGGCGGACACAGGGGTCCGCCCCTACGCTGCTGCGGTGACCACCTCGGGACCAGCAACCGGCGCCATCCGTTCCTCCGCTTCCTGCCGCGCCGCGAGTTCGTCCTGGGCGGAGAACCGCACGCCCAGCGCCAGAAACGATGCAGCCGCGACACAGCAGCCCAGGATCAGCAGCCCGTGCGACCACTGGCTGGTCGGCCCTTTGAAAAGGAACCCGGCCAGCACTGCGCCGACATTCCCGCCGGCCCCGACGATCCCCGACACGCTTCCCAACGCCTTCTTGTTGATGAACGGGACAACCGCGAACGTCGCGCCGCAGGCCATGTCGACGCAAAGGCCGAAGAGCATCAGGCTGGCGATCGCCAGCGGCGTGGCGGTCATCCGGCTGAACAGCGCCATGAACAGCCCCTCGGCCAGCAGCACCGCGAACAGCCACCGCACCCGCCCGCGCAATCCGCCCACGCGGCCAAATCGGTCACCGACGTAGCCGCCCAGGGATCGGGCAAAGAGGTTCATGCACCCGAGGATCGCGGCGACCATCCCGGCCCGCTCCAGGTCGAGCTTGAAGTTGTCGCTGAAATAGAGGTGGGCCGTGTTGTCGATCGTCAGCTCGATGCCGAAGCAGGCGGCGTAAACCACGAACAGCAGCCAGACGCGATAATCCACGCACGCGACGAAGAAGTTGCCAATGCCGTGCTTTTTCGCGGGCAACTCGCCCCGGGCGCGCAGTTCCTTGAAGTTCCCGGCGGGTGAGTCCTGCGTGAGAAAGTAATAGGCGATGCCCGTTAGCAGACAGATGACGCCCGCCGCGAACATCGAGGCGCGCCAGCTCATCGCATGCGTAAAGCCGAGCGCGACGAACCCGCCGAACACCAGCGGCATGACGAGTTGCGTCACGCCGCCGCCCATGTTGCCCCACCCGGCCGTCGTCGCGTTGGCGGTGCCGACGACGTTGGGCGCGAACATCGTCGAGGTGTGGTATTGCGTAATGACGAACGACGCGCCGATCATCCCGATCCCCAGGCGGAACAGCAGGAAGGTGGGATAGCTGTGGGCCAGGCCGATGCCCATCACGGGGAGCGAACCGAGGATGAGCAGCCCGCTGTACGCTAAGCGAGGGCCGATGCGGTCGCACAGCCAACCCACGAAGAGCCGGGCGAGCACGGTGATCGCCACGGACGCGATCACCAGGTTCCCCACCTGCCCCGGCGTCAGCTTCAGCTCCGCCCGGATCACCTTCATCATCGGCGCGATCCCGAACCACGCGAAGAAGCAGAGCAGGAACGCGAACCAACTCATGTGAAACGCCCGCATCTGCGGGGTCGAAAAGTTGAACAGGTCGATCCGGGTCGCTTTGCGTCGGGTGTCCATGGGTGATCTCATTGAGAGTTCGAAAGACTTGCCTGTGACACGGGTTTTCAACCCGTGCGTGAAACCTCTTGGGCGGAAATGCGCTCCACAGCGTGATTCGTTCGACAATCCGCGCCGCCAGCACGGGTTGAAAACCCGTGTCACGGGGATCCTCATCCGGACGCGGCCAACGGGCTGGCTCGGGGAGTGACGGCCCCGCGCCCCGGATCAAACCAGCCGCTGCTCAGTCGCATCGGAGGCGAATCGTCGCCCGGGCACGCCCAGCCCAATGAGGCGGCCGCTGCGCGGTAAGGCTCGGTGTCGACCGACGCCCGCGCGACCGCGATCAGGTCCGCGCCCTCGGGCACGTGGCCCCACTCGCGCATCCGGTCGAGCAGCCACGCGGCGTGCGTCACGCTGGGGAACGTCGAGGCGGGCGCCCAACTGCGGAAGCCCGCCGGGGCGGCGAGCGTTTGCGTTAGCACGTCGGCGGAGACGTCGAGGTATTTCGGTTCGGCCAGCATCCGCGCCAGGTCGGGCGCGTGGGCCGGGTCGTTGCAGTAGGCGCACCCGCGCAGCATCGCCCGCACGAGCCGCTCGGCTTGCGCGCGGTGCCCGGCGAGCCATCGGCGGCTCACCGCCAGCACCTTTTCCGGGTGATCGGGAACGACCTGCGTCGTCGCGCAGGCGACCGTCCCCTGCTGCTGCTGTTCGGCCAAGGCGTTCCACGGCTCGCCGACGCAGAACCCGTCGAGGAACCCCTCCGCCATCTGTTGCACCATCTGCGGCGGCGGGAGGACGCACAGGTGAACGTCGTCGTCGGGATCGACGCCCGCGCCCGCGAGCCAGTCGCGCAGCAGGTAGTGGTGCGTGGAGCAACTGAACACGTGGGCGAAGACCAGCGGCCTGCCCTGGCGGCGCTCGATCAGCCGGGCCAGCGCCTCGGCCGACGTCACGCCAATTGATGCCCATCGCCGGCTGATCGTGATCGCGTTCCCGCCCGCCCCCATCGCCGCGATCGCGACCAGCGGCTCGGCGAATGCCTCGGTCCCCAGCACGCTCAGCGGCGCCATGCCGAGCAGCGCGTGGCTGGCGTGAAGCTGGCCGAACGTGAGCTTGTCGCGAACGTTGCCCCACCCGATCTGCCGGTGCAGCGCCACGTCGAGCCCCTCGTCCGCGAAGTACCCCAGCTCGCGGGCCGCGATCAGCGGCGCCACGTCAACGAGCGGGACGAACCCCACCCGCAACGTGGCGGCGGAAGAGACCTGATGTTTCGGCACCGATCGCGGCGACACACACGCCTGCCACACCGCTCCAAGCCGCCGCGCATCCCTGGATGCCCGACGGCATCGACACCTGACGCCTGCTCACTCCTCGTCCGCCCGTGTCGACGCGGGAATGATTCCATCCGCCGTGGCATGAATCAAATTCATTCGTAAGATACAGCCGATCGATTCATCCGATGGGATTCGCATGATTGATGTGCATCAGATGCGGGTTTTCCTGGCCGTTGCCCAGAATCTAGGCTTCACCCGGGCCGCCGAGCGGCTGGGGATGACCCAGTCGGCGGTGAGCCACCAGATCGCCAACCTCGAGGCCGCGGTCGGCGCGCCGCTGCTGATCCGCCAGCCGCGGTCGGTTTCGCTCACGGACGCGGGGCTGGTGATGGCCCAGCACGCGCGGAAGGTGATCGCGGCGCTGGACGAGGCGCAGGCCGCCGTCCGGCAGGTCGTCAAGCCCAACCAAGGTCGGCTGCGGATCGGCGCGTCGGCCTCCGCCTGCCAGTACATCATTCCCGAGGCATTGCGCGAGTTCCGCGAGTGCTTCCCAGACTACACGCTCTCGATCACGCCCGGCGACACGCCGCTGATCACCGAGCTGCTGACCGAAGGTTCGCTCGACCTGGGCGTAGTGATCAAATCGGAGCGGCAGCGGAAGCTCAGCTACTACGAGCTGTTCACCGACGATCTGGCGTTCCTCGTCAGCCCGCTGCACCCGTGGGCGCGGGCCGGGCGGGTGGACCGCAGCCAGATGGCCGGCCAGCGGATGGTCCTCTACAGCCGCGGCAGCACCACGTTCCAGATGCTCGAGCGCTACTTTGCCCGCATGCGCGTCCCGCTGCACGACTGGATCGAGTTGGGCGAGATGGGCGCGATCAAGGAACTGGTGAAGCTCGGGCTGGGCGTGAGCGTGATGGCACCGTGGACGGCCCGGGCGGAGGTGGCCGAGCGGTCGCTGGTGATGCTCCCGCTGCCCGGCGGGCCGCTCAAGCGCAAGTGGTCCATCGCCACCCTCCGCGGCCGCACCCGCTCCGTCGCCGAGCAGACGTTCATCGGCCTGTGCCAGTCCGTCTCCGCGACTTTGGGGAAATGACCCTGGCCCTTGACACAGGTTTTCAACCCGTGCGAGCCGGCGTGATTCGGAAGAAAAGATGGGATTTGGCGCGTCCCCTCACGACAACGCGCGAAGTGGGTACAGATGAGGGTTGAAAACCCCTGTCACGGGGCCTCGTCAACTACTTCGAGCGCGACGACTTCCATTTCGCGGCCACTGAGGACGCACACTGCGGGAGAGCCACAGGCGGTGCAGGTGAGATCCTGCATGGAGCGGGCGGGTTGGGCGATGCGGCACGTGGGGCAGTCGATCGTGATCGGGACGTCTTCGATGACGAGGCGGCAGCCGGCGAGCGGGGAGGATTCGCAGGCCAATTCCCAAGCGCCCAGCAGCGCGTCTCGGATGACGCCGGAGAGGGGGCCTAGGCGCAGGTGAATTGCGGCCACGCGGCCGCCCCCCAGCCGCTCGGCCTCTTCGGCGGCGACGTCGATCATCGACAGGGCGATGGACAGTTCGTGCATCTTATTCCGCTTACATCCGTTCGAGCTTGACGTACCGGCGAAGTTCGGGGTAGAGCCAGATAAAGCCAACGATCAGGGCGACCAGCGCGACCACGCCCATGACGCTCCCGCCGGGGCGTTCGCGGATGGTGTCGGATGCGCGGCGGGCAAGCCGGGAGGCCCGGCGGCTCGAAATCAGTTCGGACGGACGTTCCAGCATGTCAGCAAACCGTACCATGGTGCAACTCCTTGCATTCAGGGCCGGCCCCCTCGGGAGGCCGGGGGATGATAGGGTGGGATTCGAAGAACTGGGCGGCCAGGCGTTCGACCACCGTCACCGCCTGATCGACGGCGCCCCGCACGGGCGGGCTCAGGCCGTCCCGGATGTCCTGGCCGTCGGGGTCGTCGACCGGCGTCGGCTCGCAGGCGACGAGGACCAGCCGGCCCACGCGCCCTCCCATTGAACCCACGAGCCGAAGGACCCGCGCGGGGTCGAGGCTGTGCGGCTCGATCATCGGCATGCCAACAGGCGCCGCGGCATCGGCTGCGAGCGCATCGCCCACGTCGGGCTCGATGGTGTAAACCGTACCGGGCGCGAAGCCGCGCGGGGCGGCGTCGACCAAAACCACGGCGTCCCAGCCCTCCAGCAGCGCGTAGGTCAGGTCGATGCCGCGGATCCCGAATTCGACGACGCAGACGCCAGTGGGCCATGCCCGTCGAAGGAGGCGCTGTGCGACCTCAACGCCGAACGCGTCGTCGCCGAGGAAGATGTTCCCGATCCCCGCAATCAGGACGCGTGCTGGCGCCGGCACGGCGGCAAGGGCAGCCGCGGCATCGGCGGACACCGCATCAGACGGGAGTGGTTGCGTTTCCATTTTTCGCGCCATTCGGTTCCGATGACAGGCGTTCCGCCTCTTCGGGCCGGAAGAAGAACCGGTGGGCCGGCTTGCCCTCGTGGCCCAGGTCGCGGCCCGGGTCGTCGTCGATCGTGACGGCCAGCAGGACCTGGTCCTCGTAATCCTGTTCGATTGCGATGACGGTGGCGGTCTTGCCCGCAAGGAGCATGTCGAACGGGTCAGCCCGACCGAGCGGATGGAGCCGGACCCGGTCGCCCACGCGGACCTCGCCACCGTCGGTGCGGACGCTCGTCAGGCCGCTTCGGGAGGTGCCGGGCGGGTCTTCCTCCCACCCCCGGTACGCCGGGGGAGGGATGGGGAGGGGGTGGGTCGAAGAGAGTCCATCGGGTAAACCCCCTCCCTTTCCCTCCCCCGGAGTACCGGGGGAGGGAAACAAAGGAGGGCCGCCCGAAATACCGAGCGATTGAACGTCCTGTTCCGGCGGGTTGCGAAACGTGCCGTGCAGGCCCATCAACTGCTCGCGTGCGAGCGACTCGGTTCGCTCGAGGATCCGCCGGGCGCGCTCGTCGGTCTCGGCGGCGGCCCGCTTCTCCTCATCGGTGAGCGCGAGGATCCGCAGGCTGAGGATCTCGTCGATCTCGGTCCCGTCGAACAGGTCGCCGGGGCTTTCGGGGGCGATCTGCGGGTAATCGGGGAGGATGATCGGCGAGCAGAGCATCGCGTCCCGTTCGCCCGGCTGGCCGACCAGGACCGGCCATGCGCCGACATTGCGGCAGGCCGCCGCGACCGACTTCAGGTGGTCGGGCGGATCGGTCAGCGAAACGAATGCCCCATCCCGGGCGACGACGATCGCATGGGTGGAAATCAACGACCGCATCATCGCCTTGTCGCGGGTCAGGCGAACGCCCGCCGGGATCGGCGTCAGGTTGGTGACCGACAGGTGCAGCTTCCAGGTTCCCGCGGCCCCCTCGACGGGCTCGGCCGAGAGTTCGATCGCGCCTTCGATCGCATGCTGGTCCCGCACGACGATGCCGATGACGTTGTGATCCGCGTCGACGAGCGGATCTTCGTGGCGGGCGTCGGGGAACAAGAATTCGTGCAAATGGGGTTGCGCGCGGAGCGATCCGAGCGTCACGGCCGGGAGTTCGACCCGCCGTTCCATGCCTTCTTGCCAGGCTTCGGGCCGCTTGGGGAATTGCCCCGTCGATTCCGCGGGCTGGGCCGCAGATTCTTCGTCATGAGAGCCATAATCGACCGGGCAGACCATCTCCGCCGAAGTCCGCTCGATCAGGTGGAGGAACCGGGCGGCCGCCTCAATCGTGGTCGCATCGGTTCCCTGGACGAGGCATTCGCATTCCATCGCCCACCGGTCGCCGGCGCGTTCGGCCTCACACCAGCGGCGCGGCAGCAAGCCGCCGAACGTCCACCGGTGGCGGGTCTTCACCGAAGGGCGATACGGGTAGAGCAGATACCCCTCGTACAGCACGGCGGCGGCGATCCGGTCAACCAGCGACGTGTTCATGGCCCGACTTGCTCCGTCTTAGGAACATCCCCAACTGAAGCAACCTCCGCCGGTTCGGCTCGATCGAGCAGCCGCTCGATCGTTTGCTCCCAACTCGCGGACACGGTGCCGGTGCGGAACTGGCAGAGCCGGTCGAACACGTCCTTGCGCAGGGCGAGCCAGGCCGTGTTCGGGTAGTACCGGTCCATCATCCGCTTCCACGTTTCGACCGGGAGGCGGAAGTCACACTCCTTCTCCCACGGGATCTGGGCGACCTGCAGCGCGCCGTCGTCATTGGCGTAGAAGATCGTCCCACTGAAGAGCAAGCAAAGCGGCACCTGGCCGTCCTCCAGCGCATTGAAGTACTTGGCCTCGGCCAGGTTGAAGTCGTACGTGCAGGGGACGGGCAGCTCGACGGTCGTGCTGCCGACGAACGGCGGCACGATCGCGCTGGTATGGGCCCAGAGCATGCTGCGGAGCGTCTGCGCGTAGCGGTGCGGCTCGCCGAAAAGGTCGAGCAGCAGCGGCTGCTCGGCTTTGGAATAGCGCCGGCGGGCCGGCTCGATGCGGACCTGGCACCGCAGCGCGATCGTCTGGATCGCGGTCGTCGCGGCCGGCTCGCTCACGCGGACGCGGAACATCAGCATCGGCGCGGCCGCGTGGGCGGGAACGTCGACGCCCTCAATCTGAAAACTCAAATCGACCATCGATCGTGACTCCGTCGTGTTTGCAGGGCAGAGACAGGGCTCTGCCCCTACATCGAAAGCTGCCTCAACTCCTCGAAAAACGCTCCTACCGCCTTCCACACGTCTGCCCCGCCCGACAGGCCGCGCCAGTGAGTGCGGAGCAGGCCGGTGAGGCGGTAGCACTGGTCGATCGGGGCGCGGTAGTACTCGCGGGCGCCGCGCGCGCGGTTGACGAGAAGCGCCTCGACGTCTGGCTCCAGTTGCCGCAGGCAGGGATTCGCGTCGACCAACTCCCGCCAGCTCTCCAGCGTCAGGAGCGACTCGGTCGCGCCTGCGGGGCTCGGATAGAACGCCAGGACCTTCCCGGCCGACGACGACTCAGTGAAAAAGGCCAGATCGATCGGCAGCCCGAGCGCAACCCACGTCTCGTCTGGCAGCCGGAAGCTCGGCCAGGACTTGGTCCGCGTGGGGACCCGCTTGTATCGTTGCGTGTGCTGCCCGCCGAACAGGATCGCGCAGGTGTCGCAGGCGCAAACGAGCTGCCGGTCGACGGGGCCGAACAGATGAGGGTGCTCCGGCCCGATGTCGGCGCCGCACAAGTCGCACCGCTCGGCGGCCGGTGCCTTGCGGGCGGCGAACCGCTGGAGCGCGGCAATCGCCGGCAGCGGCTCGTGGGCAAAGGCGGGCGGCTCCCGCGCCTCCGTGTGGGCCGGGTCGGAAACGTGTTGAGCCATGATGCACCTCGGTCCCCGCGCGCATGATGCGTCGGACGGCCCGCACTCACTCCCCTCCCCCGGTGCTCCCCTATAGGGGCACACGGCGGTGTGCCCGTACGGGTCGAGGGCACACGCCGTGTGCCCCTACGCGCGGACCACAACCGGGGTCGGCTGTGCCACAAGTCAGGCCGGCGGCATCTCGGGCATCCGCGGGTCGATCGGCCCGCGGGCCTCGGCGTTCAGGCTCGTCGAATCGCGCGCCGTCCGGTAGCCGCGGGGGTTGTTCGGATCGCGGCCCGGTTCCCGGCCGCGACGAAGCACCAGTTCCTCCCCCTTGTGCGTGCCCGGCACGTGGGTCGGTTTGGGCGGATCTTTAAACATGAGGTTCTCCTGCTGATGCGGTGGCGTTTGCGTTCAGCCGGCCGCGATGCCCTGCCAGAAGCTGTTCGACGGGCACGAATCCGACTCCGGGCGTTGGCGCCGCCGGGGCGGGTTCGTCGCCCTCCAGTTCGATCGACGCGATCTCCGGCGCCGCTTCGAATATGGCCGATTCGATCAGGTTGCGCAGCGTGGCGGTGGAGGACGGGCAGCCGTGGCAGCTCCCCTGCATGCGGAGCCGCACGGCGCCGTCGGGCGTGACGCCGAGGAACTCGACGTTCCCGCCGTGGGAGGCGAGATATGGGCGGACGCCGTCCAGCGCCCGCAGCACCCGCGCCTCGACGTCGTGCGGGTGCAACCCGTAGAGAACGAGGAGGCTGGAGACCAGTTCGTCGCCGGCCATCTCGTCGATGGCCCGGCGGCCCGCCTCGCCCGATTGGTAGAGGTGCTCGAGCATGCGGGTGACCGCAGCGTCGTGGAACTCCATGAGCGCGCGGATGACCCGGCCGGTCAGGTCGCGGGCCGAGCCGTCCCGGATCCGGTCCACCTGCTGGAGCAGGGACTCCAGCTCCGCCATCCGGCCCTTGAACTCGCGATCGTCGGCGGGTTTGTCCATCACGGGCCTCCGCTCGCTCTTTTGTGGTGCAGGCTTTCCAGCCTGCACGTGCAGCCCGGAAGGGCTGCACCACAATGTCCCCGGCCTGGGCACTAATGTTGTGCGCCGAACATCGGCACGTGTTGGACCTCAAGCAGCTTGCCGGCGCCGGTGTACATGTGGACGCCGCACGGCAGGCACGGGTCGAAGCTGCGGACGGCGCGCATGATGTCGATGCCCTTAAACTTATCCGGCCCGTTCTCCTCAAAGATCGGCGTGTTCTGCACCGCGTCCTCGTAGGGCCCGGGCGTGCCGTAGAAGTCGCGCGGCGTGGCGTTCCACGGGGTCGGCGGGTACGGGTGATAGTTGGCGATCTTCCCGTCCCGGATCACCACGTGGTGCGAGAGCACGCCGCGGACCGCCTCGTGGAACCCGCACCCGATCGCCTCGTCGGGCACGGTGAACTCGGTGAAGGTCTTGGTGCGGCCGGCATAGAGCTCCTGCATCGCGTTCTCCGCGAAGTAGAGCGCCGCCGCCGCCGAGTAAGCCTGGAAATAGGTCCTGGCGCGGTCGCGCTCGATGGCGTTGCTCCACTTGGGGATCTTCCACTCGAACTCGACCTCGCCCTTCATCGCGGTCTTGGGCAGGTAGATCTTGACGCTGCTGCCGGTCGCCTTGATGTAGCCGATGTCGACCAGGCCGGCGAGCGCGGTGGCCCAGAGGCGGGCGATCGGCCCGCCGCCCGTGTCGAGGGCGAGATGATCGCCGGTCCGCTTGTCGAGCCAGCGGGGGCACATCACCCAACTGTAATTGCCCTTGAAATCGCGCCGCTGGGGCCGCGGCGTGGTCGTCTGGTTCCACGGGTGCCGCTTGTCGACCGGGTTGCCCAGCGGGTCGCGGTCGACGAACCGCTCGCCCGTCTCTTCCCAGTCGTCGTAATAGGAATGACCCAGCAGGATGCGGATGTTGAGGTTGATGTCCACCAGGTCGGTCGTGACCAGTTGCCCGTCGACGATGACGCCCGGCGTCACGTACATGGCCCGGCCCCAGTCGGTCATGTGGCGGTACTGGTAGTCGCAGGCGCCGGGGTTCTGGAACGAGCCCCAGCACCCCAGCAGGACCCGCCGCCGGCCCACTTCCTCATACCCGGGCAGGGCCTCATAGAAGAAGTCGAACAGGTCGTCGTGGAGCGGGACGACTTTCTTCATGAACTCGACGTACTTCATCAGCCGCGTGATGTAGTCGGTGAAGAGCTGCGGGGTCGGCACCGTCCCGACACCGCCGGGATAAAGCGTCGACGGGTGGACGTGCCGCCCTTCCATCAGGCAGAACATCTCACGGGTCATCCGGCTCATCTGCAGCGCCTCGCGGTAAAACTCGCCGGTGAACGGGTTCAGCGCGGTCATGATGTCGGAGATCCGCTTGTACCCGTGAATGCCGGCGTGAGGCGCCTCCGTCTTCTGCGCGCGGTCCCAGACGCCCGGGTTGGTCTCGCGGACCATCTGCTCGCAGAAGTCGACGCCGACCAGATTGTCCTGGAAGATGTTGTGGTCGAACATGTACTCGGCGGCCTCGCCGAGGTTGACGATCCACTCGGCCATGGGCGGCGGCTTGATGCCGAACGCCATGTTCTGCGCGTAGGTGGCGCACGTCGCGTGGTTGTCGCCGCAGATCCCGCAGATGCGGCTGGTGATGAAGTGGGCGTCGCGGGGATCCTTGCCCTTCATGAAGATGCTGTACCCGCGGAAAATCGACGAGGTGCTGTGGCACTCGGTGACCTTCTTGTTGGCGAAGTCGATTTTCGTGTAGATCCCCAGGCTGCCGACGATGCGGGTGATCGGGTCCCACGACATCTCAACGATTCGAGGCGATTTGGTTTCGGCCTCGCGCTGGGGAATGGCGGTAGTGGTCATGGCCGCGGCTCCTTAGGCGTGATAGGTGGTGGGGTGATACCCGGTCGTGAGCTCGGTGCCGGGGTGACGCCACTTGGTTTCCTTGTTGACGGTGTGGTTGGTGATGCGGCGGAGGGTGCGGATGATCCGCCCGTAGACCCCGCTGGCCAGCGAGGAGACGCTGCCGCCGGGCGGCTCGTCCATGAATGGCATGAACTTGTCGGGGAACCCGGGCATGGTGCAACCGATGCAGATCCCGCCGACGTTCGGGCACCCGCCGATCCCCGCCATCCACCCGCGTTTGGTGACGTTGCAATTCACGACCGGTCCCCAGCACCCGATCTTCACCAGGCACTTGGGCGAGCCGTACTCGTGGGCGAAGTCGCCCTGCTCGTAATAGCCCGCACGGTCGCACCCCTCGTGCACCGTCTTGCCGAACAGCCACGTGGGGCGGAGTTGCTCGTCGAGCGGGATGATCGGGGCGATGCCGGCGGCCTGGTAGAGCAGATAGAGCATCGTCTCCATGAAGTTGTCGGGCTGCACCGGGCAGCCGGGCACGTTGACGATCGGCAGCCCGCCGGCCGAGCGGAAGTTCCAGCCCAGGTAGTCGGCCAGGCCCATCGCGCCGGTCGGGTTTCCTTGCATCGCATGGATGCCGCCGTACGTCGCGCACGTGCCGGCCGCGATCACGGCGAACGCCTTGGGGGCGAGGCGATCGATCCATTGCGTCGTGGGGATCGGCTGGCCGGTCGCTTTGTCCGTGCCGAGGGCGGCCCAGTACCCTTCGGTGTGGATCTTCTCGTTCGGGACCGAGCCCTCGACGACGAGGACGAACGGGTCGAGCCGGCCCTCCTCGGCCTGGTACCAGTAGCGCATGAACTCGTCGCCGACCTCATACGCCAGCACCGGGTTGTGGAGATGGACCTTGGGCAGGCCGGGGATCGCGCCGAGCAGCACGTCCTCGATGCTGGGCTGCATGGCGGCGGTCACGGAGACGGAGTCGCCGTCGCAGCCCAGCCCCGCCGTGATCCAGATGACGTGGATCTCCTTCACCGCGGAAGGTTTTTGGGTCTTGCGTCCATAGGGGCCTTGCGTCGCATCGGGGCCGTTGGTCTCTGCCATGGCCTGGTCCTCCGCAGAATCCCGCCCCTTAATCCCCTCCCCCGGTACTCCGGGGGGGGTCAGGGAGGGGGTTTGCTCGATCGGTTCTCGACAGATCACCCCCTCCCCAGCCCTCCCCCGGAGTACCGGGGGAGGGAGAAAAATCCGTCGAGCGCGTGCCTAGCCCCCGCTTTCCTCTGGGCCGTCAACAGATCCTGGGCAACTGCTCCCCGGCCAGCAGCGTGACGACCCGCTCGCCGCCGACCAGGGACCGCATCACCACCATTCCCGGATAATCGTCCACCACCTCCCCAATGAGCGTCGCGTTCCGCCCCAGTGGATGACCGCGCATCGCCGCCAGGCACCGTTCCGCCTCCTCGGGCGGAACGACCGCGACGAGCTTCCCTTCGTTCGCCACGTAGAGCGGATCGAGCCCAAGCATCTCACAGGCGGCCTTGACTTCGGGCTTGATCGGCAGCGCCGATTCGATCAGATGCACGCCGACCCTCGACGCGTCGGCCAATTCGTTGAGTGCGCTGGACACCCCGCCGCGGGTTGGGTCGCGCATGCACCGGATGCCGGGGCAGGCGTCGAGCATGGCCCGCGTCAGGTCGTTGAGCGGCGCGCTGTCGCTCTCGAGAACCGTTTCGAACTCAATCCCCTCCCGGACCGACATGATGGCGATGCCGTGGTCGCCGATCGTGCCCGAGACGATGACCTTGTCGCCCGGCCGGGCGTTGCGGATCGAGAGCGTGCCCCCTTCGGGCACCACGCCGATGCCGGAGGTGGTGATGAAGACCTGATCCCCCTTGCCGCGATCCACCACCTTGGTGTCGCCCGTCACGAGCGTGACGCCGGCTTGGGCGCAGGCATCCCGCATCGACGCGACGATGCGCTTCAGGTCCGCGATCGGCAGGCCCTCTTCGAGGATGAAGGCGGCCGAGAGGAACAGCGGGGTCGCGCCGCCGACGGCCAGGTCGTTCACCGTGCCGTGGACGGCCAGCTTGCCGATGTCCCCGCCGGGGAAGAAGAGGGGGCGGACGACGAACGAATCGGTCGTGAAGGCGACGCGCTGGCCGAGCGCGCCATGCTGCTGGCCGTGGAGCTGAACCGTGGCCTGGTCTTCGAGGGCGGAGAGGATGTCGTTGTCGAACCCGGGGACGAAGACCTTGTGGATCAGTTCCGCGGTCAGACCGCCCCCGCTGCCGTGGCCCAGGAGGATCTGGTCGTACCGCGACTGGGGCGCGGGGCAGGCGCCGAGTAGCGCAGGGTCGAAGCCTTCAACCGGTGCGTTCATCCGGGGCCACCTCTCAAGCCCACGGCCGAACCGTGGGCTTTGCGCACGATGGGCGACGATCG
>DASXMX010000570.1:0-12204 GCA_036495445.1 Tepidisphaeraceae bacterium | reverse complement strand
CCTGATGGGGACGATCATGTGCATCGGGGTGGCGACGTCGAACAGCATCCTGATGGTGACGTTCGCCAACGAGCAGCGGCGGCAGGAGTTCGGCGGCCACGATTCGATATCCGCCGCCCTGATTGCCGGTCGCACCCGGCTCCGCCCCGTCCTGATGACTGCACTGGCCATGCTGATCGGCATGCTGCCGATGAGCCTGGCACTAGGCGAAGGCGGGGAGCAGAACGCGCCGCTGGGCCGCGCGGTCATCGGCGGGCTGATGGTCGCGACCGTTTATACGCTGTTCTTCGTCCCGGTAATGTATAGCCTAATGCGTCGCCAAGCCCCCAAGGACTTCGAAGCGCAGGAGGCGAGCTGACCATGGCTACCACTGCAATCACCTTGCAGGCAGATCCTTCCGAACGCGCCGCCGACGCACCTCACGAGGCAAGCGCGCCGCCGGCGCCTGCACGAACCCGCACCATTCTCGTCATCGCCGGATGCCTGATCGCGGTATTCATCACGGTCCTCGTGCTCGGCCTGGTCGAACGCCACCGGAACAGCAGCGCGCTGGCGACGGTGACGTCTGCGGCCGCCAGCGCACCGCCGGAGGTGTACGTCGTCCATCCCGCGCCCGCCGCAACGGCCAACTCGCTGCTGCCGGCCAACATCCAGGCGATGCAAGATGCCATCGTCTACGCGCGCGTCAGCGGCTATCTCAGCAAACGCTACGTGGACCTCGGGGACCACGTGAAGACCGGCGAGCTGCTCGCCGAGATCGCATCGCCCGAGCTCGACCAGCAACTCAGCCAGGCCCGCGCCAACCTACAGCAGGCCGGCCGGCAACTCGACCTGCAGAAGGCGAACCGCGAACTGGCGCGCACGACGATGGTCCGCTATCAGGGGGCGGACAAGGAAGGCGCCGTCGCCAAGGAAGCCCTCGATCAGGCCGTCTCCGCCTTTCAAACGGCCGAGGCGGCCGTCGCCGCCGCACAGGCGACCGTCGACGCGAACCAGGCCACCGTGCGGCAGTACGAGGCGATGACCGCCTTCGATCGCGTGCTCGCGCCGTTCGATGGTGTCATCACCCAGCGGAACGTCGACGTCGGCGCCCTGATCACGGCCGGAAGCCCGGTCAACAACATCAGCGCCGCCCCGACCAGCGTCGCCGGGGCCGCGACCGGACTGTTCGAGGTGTCACAGGTCGACACGCTCCGCGTCTTCGTGAGCGTCCCGCAGGTGTTCGCCGCCAACGTGAAGCCCGGGCTCGCGGCTCAGGTGATGGTCCGCGGCGGCCTGGAATCGCCGGTGACCGCGACCGTCGCGCGGACCGCCGATGCCCTGGACCCGGCTACGCGCACGCTGCTGACCGAAGTGGATGTCCCCAACAAGTCGCACATGCTCTTTCCCGGCGAGTTCGTCTACGTGACGTTCAAGGTCCCGCCCGCCGGAACGCGATGGAACATCCCGGCCACCGCGCTGATCTTCAACAGCGACGGGACACAGGTGATGCTCGTCGGGCCGGACAACAAGCTTCACCTGCGGCAAGTCACCGTCGGCCGCGATTTCGGCGACACCATCGATATTCAGGCGGGCCTGAGCGGCGCCGACACCGTCGTCGAGCAGCCAGACGTGTCCCTCCAGAACGGCCAGTTGGTCACCCCGATTGAGTCACAACATGCGACGCCTCATTAACCATCTTGTCCCCGCACTGGCGACGGTCCTGCTCACGTTTGTGCTGGCGGGTTGCGAAGTTGGCCCGAATTACATCCGGCCAACCATCGAGCAGCCCACCACGTTCAAGTCGCAGCCGGCCACACAACCCGCTGCGCAGCTCCCGTCGGATTGGTGGCGGCTCTATCGCGATCCCGAGTTGGATCAACTCGTCGCGACGGCAAACGAATCGAACCAGAACGTCCGGCAAGCCGTCGCCCGCGTTGACCAGGCCCGCGCCGTGGCCCGAGTTGCCGCCAGTTTTCTGCTCCCGACCGTGACCGCCGATCCGAGCTACGCCCGGAATCGGGATTCGGCCAATCGCCCCAGTCCCCTCACCGGCCAGCCGATCGGCACGTCGGTCGTCTATAACGACTGGCGCGTCCCGCTCGACCTGACGTACGAGATCGACGTGTGGGGCCGGGTCCGCCGGTCGGTCGAGGCCTCCAATGCCCAAACCGCGGCGACCGTCGCCGACCTGGCCGTCGTCCGCCTGACGGTCCAGACGGACGTCGCCACTTACTACTACACGCTGCGCGGACTCGATGCCCAGGAACAGATCCTTCAGCAAACCGTCGCCGCTTACGAAGAACAGGTGCGGCTCGTCACGGCCGAGTTGAAAAACGGCCTCGTTGCGCCGCTCGACTTATATCAGGCCCAGGCGCTGCTCGCGGCCGCCCAGGCTCAATTGCGCGACGTGCAGCGGGCGCGGGCGGACGAGGAGCACGCGCTGGCGGTGCTCTGTGGGAAGCCCGCGCCGTCCTTTGGCGTCGCGGCCGACCCGCTGCTGGAGGCGGCGCCCCCGGCCGTCCCGCCCGGGTTGCCGGCCCAGGCGCTGACCCGTCGGCCGGACGTCGCCGAGGCGGAGCAGAACGTCATCGCCTACAACGCGCAGGTCGGCGTCGCAACCGCCGACTTCTACCCGACGTTCACCCTCACCGGAACGGCGGGGTTTGAAAGCGTCAGTTCGTCAGAACTTTTCAACTGGCAGAGCAAGTTTGCCTCGATCGCCCCGAGCATCTCGGTTCCGCTCTTCGAGGGCGGCCGACTGCAGGCCAATCTCGCCGCGGCCCAGGCGCAGTACCGCCAGTTCGTCGCCGCATTTGTGAACCAGATCCTGACGGCCTACAGCGACGTCGAGGACGCACTGACCGATCTGCACGCCCTGACCGACGAGGTCACCCGCATGCGGGCCGCGGTTGCGGCTTCCGAGGACTACCTGAGGACCGCGAACGTCCAGTACAAGCAGGGCCTGGTCAACTACCTGGTCGTGATCGACGCCGAGCGGACGCTGCTCACCAACCAGTTGGCGCTCTCCCAAGACGTCAACCAGCAGATGAACGCCAGCGTTCACCTGATCAAATCACTTGGCGGCGGCTGGGACGCGAAGACGCCCGGCGCGCTTGCTCCGAACGGCAACACAGCACCCAGCGGAGACATGCGATGATTACCCCGCGATCCAACATGAGTCGGGCGCCGTCACGATTGACCGTACTGGTTCCGAACGGTTCGAGGACACGCCCCGCGAGAAGTTTTGCGTGAGAGAGATCGTTTCGGGCGTACGTTCTCTCACCAGCCGCGAGACGTTCCGCGGCAACCGGCAGTCCAAGGTAACGATGTTCCGGACTTCAGACACGGAGGAATTCATCCGCCTGTTCACCGCGCACCAAGTGCGCCTGCAGACACTTGCGCTCTCGCTGATCCCAAACTATGCCGATGCCGAAGAGGTCCTGCAGCAGGCCAGCCTGATCATCTGGAAAAAGTTCGGCGAGTTCGACCGGGCCGGCGGTAGTTTTTTCGCCTGGGCCAGCCGCATCCTCTCGTTTGAGGCAAAGAATTACTACCGGCGGAAGGGCCGCGATAAGCTCCGGTTCGACGAGAAGTTCCTGGACGTGGTGGCAGACCGGGTCAGCGAAATGTCCGATGAACTGGCCGAGCGCCAGCGGCTGTTGTCCGATTGCGTCGCCAGGCTCCGGCCCGAGCACCAGGAGATCATCCGGCTCCGGTACGGACAAGGGGCAACGGTTGACGCGGTCGCACGGGCAGCCGGCCGCACGTCCGACGCCATTTACAACGTGCTGAGCCGGATCCGCCAGGTGCTGGTCGAATGTGTGGACCGCCAGCGGGCGATGGAAGGCAGGTCATGAACGTGGGAAGCGCGGACGAAAACCTCGACCCCGTCGAAGAGGCCCGGCGGCTGATTGACGCCCTGCTGGACGGACGACTCTCGCCCGAGGGAGCCCGACGCCTGCAAGACCTGGTATGCGACCACGCCGACGTGCAACGGCTCTACGTGCGATACATGCACCTGCGGTGCAGCATCGTATCGCACGTTGGCGTGATTGACGGAATCCTGTTGCGCGAAACGGACGACGATCGGCTCGAGTCGCCGCACGCGGGGATGGCCGAGACGATGGTGATGCCCGCCATCAAAGCGGTCGACGAAGACGAGGAGCCACCGGCGATCTATGTGCCGCCCGCGCCCCCTGCGCGGCGGCCGCGACCTTCGCTCAACTGGCGGCTCGTCCGATGGTCGGCGGCGGCCGTCGTGGCGCTCGGCATCGCGACGTCCGCCTGGCGCCTGCTGGGCCGACAGAAACCGGCCGGGCCGACGCAGGTCGTCGCGCAACCGTCGGCCCCTCCTCCAGTTTGCAACCTTGTCGCCGCGGTCAACGCGCGGTGGGCGGACGGCTCACCGAAGCCGGCCGGGCATCTTGCGCCCGGGACTTCGTTGGCGCTCGCCTCGGGCATCGTGCAACTGCAATTCACCGACGGGGCCAGCGTGATCGTCGAGGGGCCGGCGCAACTCACGACCGATTCGGCAACCGCGATGTCCCTGCTCACTGGAAAGGTGGTTGCCACCATTCCCGGGGGCGGGTTTGTCGTCAACACGCCGACCGCCACGGTGACCGACTTGGGAACGGAGTTTGGTGTGGGAGCCGAGGCGAACGGCCCGACACAGGTCCATGTATTTAAGGGACGGATCCAAGCCGCTCCCCGGCGGCAAGGCGGGACGCAGGGCGAGGCCCCTCGGGTGCTGGCGAACGACCAGTCCGCAGACGTTTCCGGGAAGACGGTCGCGCTCACAGCAGATCAAGGGCTGGGCTTCGTCCGATCCGCCGAATTCGATGCCCGCCTGAAGGCCGCGCACGGGTCCGCCTATGACCGCTGGCGGGCCTTTGGCTATCAATTGCGGCGCGACCCGGCCCTGGTAGCCTATTACACGTTCGAGAAGGATCCCACCCGGCCCGCCGTGCTGCCCAACACCGCGGCGACCGGGTCGATTTCCGACGGTATCATCACCAACGTGCAATGGACGGAAGGGCGGTTCCCCGGCAAGACGGCGGCCGGGTTTGCCGACGCAAAGGCCGACATCAAGGTGACGATCCCCGGCCACTTCACCTCCATCACGCTCTGGGTTTGGGTGAAACCGGGTTCCATCCCTTCCGGTGGGTACGCCGC
Source organism: Tepidisphaeraceae bacterium (assembly GCA_036495445.1). Taxonomy (GTDB): domain Bacteria; phylum Planctomycetota; class Phycisphaerae; order Tepidisphaerales; family Tepidisphaeraceae; genus DASXMX01. Next base: position 7,050 of record DASXMX010000570.1, on the reverse strand, counting down.
CCTGCTGCTTTCGGACGGCGGGCCGGATCCCGACCGACTGCACTGGGACATTTCCGCCGACCGATCGCTGAATCTCTCCGGGCTGCCTTCTCCCGCCGACAAACAAGTCATGCGGAGCGCCGCCAACGCGGTTCCGGCCGCTTCGAACGACTGGGTATTCCTGGCCAACGTATACGATCGGGACGGCACGCTGCGAACCTACCGGAACGGCCGCCCCTTCGGCCCGCCGCTGGCGAGCAAGGCGATCGAGCTTGGGATCGGCCCCGCACACATCGGCAACTGGGATGCCTACCTGAAAAACCCGCTTCCAACGGACGACCGCCACTTTGGGGGAACGTTCGACGAATTGGGAGTTCTCTCACGCCCCATGACTGACGCGGAAATCTTGCAACTGTACTCCGCCGGCCGCCCTTAGCACGATCACGATTTTTCACTGAGAGAAATCCGCGCAGGCGTACGTTCTCCCTCCAGTGCGTTGACGCATCAGCAAACGGCAAGCGGAGAGATAGAGCAATGGCCATTCGTTCATGTCCCCAATCGTCATGCGCGTCGGCTCAGGCCGGCACGGGTGAGCGTCGCGCGTTCACGCTGGTCGAACTCCTGGTAGTGATCGGGATCATCGCGATCCTGATCTCCATCCTGCTGCCGGCGCTGAACAAGGCAAGGGAGCAGGCGGTTGCGGTCAAGTGCCAGAGCAACATGCGGCAGATAGCCATGGCGGTGCTGATGTACGCCAACGCCAACAAGAACTTCCTGCCGGCCATCCCGGGCCGCTCGTGCTTCAAGGGCTCGACGACCTACCCGGTCGCGTTTTGGATGAAGAGCCAGGGGATGATCGACCTGAGCGACGGCGCGCTGATCCCGTACCTGCCGCCGACCTTGGACGCCCGGCTGCAGATCTTCGTCTGCCCCGACGACAAGGCGGACGGTGACTACCGCATGGTGAACACCTCGGGCACGATCGCACAGCGGAACTTCACCTACTCGTTCAACGACTGGATCAATTACATCCCCGGCACGAAGTACACGATGGACAACAACCACGTGGTGAGCACGGCAACGCCGGCCCACAACATCAACCTGTCGCAGATCCGCAACTCCTCGGCGAAGACGCTGCTGTGCGAGGAGATGTTCCCCAACGACGCGGCATGCGCCATTATCGGCGGATTCGGCGGCGGGCCGTCGCAGAACGACAACCCGGGCAACCGGCACAACGGGTACGGCAATTACATCTTCCTCGACGGCCACGCCGACCGGGCGACGCCCATTGAGTTCTATAACAACTGCACCCACTCGGCATCGACTCTGACGACCCCGCCAGTGGCCGCCAACAAGGTCATCGGCCCGGACTGGTTCAACTGGCTCTCGTACTGATGTACGATCTGAGCATGTCACGCCTGATCCGATCGCGCACAATCGCCAGCGGAACCATCGTGCCCTGCCTCAAGCTCGCGGTACTGCTGGTCGCGTTAATTCATTGGACGTCGGGGCGCGCAACGGCGGCAGATGGCTACACGGCGTTCACCGGTGAAAAGACCGCGTGGCACGGGTTCGACCGCTACGACTTCCTGATGGACGAGCAGAGCCTGACCGTCAAGCCCGCCACGGCCGGCCCGGCCGTGAGCGGCCAGCGGCGGTGCATCGTGGTCGTCCCCAAGGAACGGGCGCCCGGCAATCCGTGGTCCTGGCGAGGCTGTTACTGGGACCATCAGCCCCAGACCGAGATCGAACTGCTGCGCCGCGGGTTTCACATCGCGTACATCACCGCCGACGCGAACCTGAAACCGAGCGAGCATTGGGACGCATGGTACGCGTTCCTCACCGAGCAGCATGGGCTGTCGAAGCGGCCGGCCTTCATCGGCATGAGTCGCGGCGGCGAGTACGCGTACACCTGGGCGACGCGCCACCCCGACCAAGTCTCGTGCATCTACGCCGACAACCCCGGGGCCAACCCGGAGGTCTTTGCCGGACTCGGCAACCTCGCGAGGAACGACGTGCCCGTCCTCGAGATCTGCGGCAGCATTGATCCCCTGCTGGGCAGAAACGCGCTGGCAATCGAGAATATCTACCAGCAGCTCGGCGGCCGCATTTCCGTGATGATCAAGGACGGCTACGGGCATCATCCGCACAGCCTGGTCGATCCGACGCCGATCGCAGACTTCATCTCCCAGAGCGTTCAGGCAGCGCAGGCGAAGCCGCCCGCCATCGTCGGCGCCCGGTTCGCCAGGACGTCCTACTACAGCAGCGCGAGTTCCTATCGGGAGTTTCCGAAAGAGCGCACCTTCGTCACGTGTCGCGGGCCGCTGTTCATCGACTGCTACAACCGCTACCTGTTCGACCTTCCGGGCGTCGAGGGATCGATCACGGTCATTGAGCCGAAGACCGCGGCGCCGGGCAAGCCATGGGTGTTCCGCGCAGACGCCGTCTTTCGCGAGGCAACGGTCGACCAGGCGCTCCTTGCCAAAGGCTTTCACATCGTTACCGGTCCGGTGCCCTACAACGCGGATGGCCCGGACCGCGCCCGTTGGAACGCGGTCTACAAGCACCTGACCGACAACGGGTTCTCACCAAAGCCCGTGATGGAAGGGGCCGGCGGCGCGGCCGGCGAGGCCTATGCGTGGGCCATCGACAATCCGGACAGGGTCGCCTGCATCTACGTCGAAAACCCATTCCTGCACAGCCACACATCCCGGACGCAGCCGCTGGACAACCTGGCCCCACTCGCGAAGGCCGGCGTGCCCATTCTGCACGTGTGCGGCAGCCTCGACCCGCGGCTTGAGAGCAACACCCGCGTGACCGAGGAGCGGTACAAGGACCTGGGCGGGAAGATCACCGTCATTGTGAGGGAAGGCGAAGGTCATTTCATGACCCTCAAAGATCCTCAACCCATTGTGGAGTTCATCACGGCGAATGTGCACGCTGGTGGCATACCGTAGTCGCGTGGAGGGCCCTTGAGTGAATGCGGCGTCAGCCAGCCCCCGGCGCAAAGGAACGAGACCGCGATCCCGCCGACCACCGCCAGGCGCAGGAGGAGGTTTGTCGTGCTCAGGGGTGGCTGGCCCCCAGTCACATTATCGAAGTGCTTTCGCGTCATTGCGATTCCATCCAGCAAGATCGCCGGCTGCGAACGCAACTCGCGTACCGACGCGGATCGCCGAATGCTGGGCGGGAAATGGACGGGCCGCTACATCTCGCGACGTCGCACGCCTCGTCCACTGTGTTCGGGCGGTCAAATAGTTGCCCAGCGGGACAATGACCTGCCCGATCACCCGCCTCTGGGTCCCACTGATCCTTCTCTTTCCGCCCTGAAAGCGCCAACCGGCTTATTGCTAACGGAACCCCCCCGTGACAAAGAGCGTTTCGCCGGTCACCCACTTGGAATCGTCCGACGCGAAAAACACCACCGCCGGGGCGATGTCGTCCGGATGTCCGAGGCGGCCGAGCTTCGAGCCGGCGATGTACGCCTTGGCGAACGCGCCGTTCGGGTCGCTGGCTTCGACGTTGCCTTCGGTGGCGACCGCGCCGGGCGCCACGCCGTTCACCCGGATCTTCCTGGGCCCCAGTTCGGCCGCGAAGGATCGCGTCAGCGCGTCCACCGCCGCTTTCGATGCCGCGTAGACGCCCATCCCGGGCAGAAAGGCGGTGGAGACGACCGAGCTGAGGTTCACGATGCTGCCGCCGTCGGGCCCGAATTGCTTGACCGCCTCCTGCGTCGCCAGGATCGCGCCCAACACGTTCAGCTCGAAGTGCTTTTGAAAATGCTCCGGCGTAATCTGCTCGAGCGGGGCAAAGTTGTAGATGCCGGCGTTGTTCACCAGCACGTCCAGCCGGCCGAACGCTCGCTTCGCTTCCTCGAACATACGTTTCACGTCTGACGGCTTCGAGACGTCGGCCTGCACGGCGATTGCCTTGCCGCCCTTGGACGTGATGTCATCCACCACCTTCTCGGCGCCCGATCGGCTGCTTGCATAATTCACGGCTACCGACGCGCCCTCGGCGGCCAATTGGCGCGAAATCTCCGCCCCCAGTCCTTTGGAGGCACCGGTCACAACCGCAACTTTTCCGGATAACTTCGACGGCATGGGAATCTCCTTTCCGGTCGATCCGCCCCAGTGTGATGCAGATCAATACCAATTCAAGCTACGCGGCCGGCGGGTGCCGGTGCGAGAGCGCCTTCACCACCGCACGGCGGGCCACGAGCCACAGCACGGCTCGCTGCAGCAATACCAGCACGGCCGTAATCCCGACGGCTAATCCGAACAGCGTAACACTGCTGCTTTGGTCAACATGCATCGCGAACGCCAGGGCGGTCGAGACCGCAGGCGGGTGAACCGCGTTGAGCAGGATCATGAGCAGGATCGCCAATGACATCGCAATTCCCGTCGCCGCGTACCCCGGGCCCAGCGCCAACCACATCGTCCACCCAACGCCCGCCGCTGTCATCTGGGAGAGAATGAGCGTGCGAACCGCATTGGTTTGGTGCTCGGGATCGAGGTAAATCAGAAACGCGCTGGACGCGAGGGACGCACAGAGCAGATGGTGCCGGCCGAGCGACTCGATCAACGCGATCATCGCCAGCACCGTCGCGGTGGGGAGCAGCGCAAGGAGCAACTCGTCCGAGATGCTCATTCGGCGGCGCGGCTGGCTCTCAGGTTCGGTCGCCTTCAGGTCGCACATGCCTAAACTCTCGAACGCCGGCATGGTTTTGACTAGCCCAGCATCGCCAGTAAGAGTACATAACAGCCAAGGAGCAGGCCATGACCAACATCGAAGAATATGACGTTGTCGTGCTCGGCAGCGGCAAGGCCGGCAAGCTGCTGGCCTGGACGCTGGCGGCCGAAGGGAAGCGCGTCGCGGTGGTCGAACGGCAGTACGTCGGCGGGGCCTGCCCAAACATCGCCTGCCTGCCCAGCAAGAACGTCATCCACTCGGCCAAGGTCGCCTCCTATCTCAACCGCGGCGCGGAGTTCGGCATCGCGCCCAGTTCGCGGCCGATCGACATGGTGGCCGTACGCGATCGCAAGCGGCGGATGGTCGAGAGCGAGGTCGAGTTCCACCTCCAGAAATACCGTGAGACCGGCGCGGAACTGATCATGGGTCGAGGCCGCTTCATTGCGCCGAAGACGCTGGAGGTCGCGCTCAACACCGGCGGCGGCACGCGGACGGTGCGGGGCAGGACGGTCGCGATCAACACCGGCTCGCGGGCGCGGATCGACGACACGCCGGGGCTGATCGACGCGCGGCCGCTGACGCACGTCGAGGCATTGGAGTTGGACCAGGTGCCGCCCCACCTGATCGTCCTCGGGGCCGGCTTCGTCGGGCTCGAGTTTGCCCAGGCGATGCGCCGTTTCGGCAGCCGCGTCACGCTGGTTGAACGCAACGGCTCGCTGCTGCACCGCGAAGACCCTGATGTGTCGGACGCGGTCGGCGACCTGTTTCGCGACGAGGAGATTGAGGTGGTGACCGGGACCAACGTGCGGCAGGTCGAAGGCCGGTCCGGCCAATCCGTTCGCCTGCAAACGAGCCGCGGCGCAATCGAAGGCACGCACCTGCTCGCCGCCGGCGGCCGCACGCCGAACACCGACGGGATCGGCCTGGAACGGACCGGGGTCGAGACGAATGCCGCCGGGCACGTGAAGGTCAACGAGCGGCTCCAGACCACCGCCGAGGGCGTCTGGGCGATGGGCGACTGCGCCGGCAGCCCCTACTTCACCCATATCGCCTTCGACGACTTCCGCGTCGTCCGCGACAACGTCGCCGGCGGCAGCCGGGTGACGACCGGCCGGCAGGTGCCGTTCTGCATGTTCATCGATCCCGAGTTGGCGCGCGTCGGCTTGAGCGAGCGCGAGGCGAATGAACGCGGGATCCCCTACCGGCTCCTGAAGATGCCGATGCAGCACGTGCTGCGGACGCACACACTTTCCGAGACGCGCGGATTCATGAAGGCGCTGGTCGAGGCGGCCGGCGACCGCATCCTCGGCTTCACCGCCTTTGGCGTCGGCGCTGGCGAGGTCATGGCCGTGGTGCAGGTCGCAATGAAAGCGGGCCTGCCTTACACGCTGATCGGCGACATGGTCCTGACGCACCCGACCATCGCCGAGGGATTGAGCGAGCTGTTCGCGACCTCTCCTATGTCCGCCACTGAGGCAGAGCAGCCGCGGTCGCCATCTCGGCTCAAATAAGTAAGATCAATCCCCGTCTCGGCGGCCGGCTGCATTGTCGCCAACGGTCGCTTCCGACAAGTCCTTGTTGACTTGCGCGCGCAATGGGTGGGTTGGTGGCAACAGTTGCAGCGCGCGGCGCAGCTCGGCCCTCGCGTCGACAACGCGGCCCTTGACCAACAGGGCGTGACCCAAGCCGGCATGCGCGTAGGGAAATGCCGGATCCAGTTGGAGGGTTCGACGGAATTCACGGACCGCCTCGTCGGTCTGACCGTCATTCAGCAGCGCTACCGCAACGTTGTAGTGCACCATCGGCGCGTTGGGGGCCAGCCTGAGCGCCCGGTTCCAGTAGTCCGTTGCATCAGCGCCGCGACGGCGCTTTTGAAGCGACAACGCAAGGTTGACATTGGCAGCAGCGGAATTCGGCCGCAGGGCCAGAGCCGCGCGGTAGAAGCCGACGGCGTCGGCGTCCCCGCGTTCATCGAGTAACTCCGCGAGCACGAAGTTTGCCCAGAAATCGCCGGGGTGGGTTGCCTGGATGCGGCGGTGGAACGAAACGCCATCGCCGCCATTGAAGCTGAGCAGCCCGCCGAGGACAAGCAGGAGCGGCACAGACTCATGTCCCAGGTCGGGGTTGGCCGCCAGCTCGTTCAGGACGGGAAGGTTGCCCCAGTTGGCGGCATTTCGGACGCGGTCGCGCCACGGGTCCGGGTCTGCGCGGCGCGCGACATCCAGCAGCCACAGGCGACGGGACTCGTCGTTGAAGCAAAAAGCCCAGTCGTCGAGAGCGGCGACGATGGCCGCACGGACGGGGGAGGCCCGGATTCGCGCGGCGACCGTCGCCGCCGGCTCGTCGATCGTTCCGACGCGGAATTCGCGGAATGCCTCC
>DASXMX010000569.1:0-32109 GCA_036495445.1 Tepidisphaeraceae bacterium | reverse complement strand
TGCTCAGCCGCAACGGCCGCTGCAAGGTCGTCGACTTCGGGCTGGCCCGATTGGACGAGGCGGGCCGGGCCGGCGAGTGGGCCAACCCCGCCGCCGAGAGCGTCGGCACGCCGCAGTTCATCGCGCCTGACATCCTTTCCGGCGCCGCGGCCAGCGCATCGAGCGACATCTACAGCCTGGGCGGGACGCTCTTCTACCTGCTGACCGGCCGCCCCCCGTTCGAAGCGAAGACCACCCGCGATTTGCTGAAGATGCACGTCTCGGCCCCGGTGCCGGACCTGCGCAGCGTCCGGCCCGACGCGAGCCGCGGTTTGGCGGATGCGGTCGCGAAGGCGCTGGCCAAGCGGCCCGCGGAACGGTGGGCGAGCATGGAGCAATTCGCCCGCGTGCTGCGGGTGCATTCAATCCCAATCAATTCCGCGGAAACCTCGGGCGCGATCGCGCCGCCGCCCACGCCCGGTTACTTTCCGCCCGGCCAGGCCCCAGCACCCTCGCCGGCCCTTCCGGGCCGCTCGGCCCGGCCGGCCAGCCCCCTGCAAGAGCCGCTACCCGAGGCCGAACTCTCCCAACCGGTCCGGCAATCGTCGCCCGCGGGGGCATCGTCCGGCGCGTTACATGCCATCGCCGCCGCCGGCGGTCGGGTCGTCCAGCTTTACAACGGCCTGCCGCTCTGGTCGCGGCTGGCCGGCAGCGGCGCGCTCGTCGCGGCGGTCGCCGTCATTCTCTGCGTTGCCTTTGTCAAATCACCGTCCACGGACGTCGCCGTCAACGTGGATGAACCGACCTCGCCGGCTCCGGCGAAAAGCACGCCGGTGCGGACACCGGCCGTCGTGCCTGCGGCGGCGGTTCAATCGCCAGCCGCGACGGCGCAATCGCCTGCGCCAGCGCGGATCCAGCCACACATCGCGGCGGCGCCCGGCGCGACGACGGCGCCCCAGCCGGCGCCGCGCCCCGCCATCCTGCCCCACGTGCCGGGCGAGCTGCTGACATACGGCGATTTCGAAGGCCGCGCAGATATCGGCGACGTGAAGAAACACGGCTCACTCGATTTCGATCCGGTCCAACACAATTACACCGTGATCGGCGACGGCTTCGACATCTACGGGAAGAGCGACTCGTTCCACTTCGTCTGGCGCAAGATGTCGGGCGACCTGACGATCAAGGCCGACGTCCATCTCGTCGGCACCAGCCCGGCCATCTTCCGCAAGGCCGCACTGATCGTGCGCCAAAGCCTGGACCCGGGCGCCCCGTTCGCCGACATCGTCCTGCACGGCAAGGGCACCGTGGTCGTTCAGGACCGCCTGAAGGGGGGCGAGCAGGCGGTTCAGCAAACGACGGATCTGACCGGCAGCACGCTGTGGCTCGTCCGCCGGGGCGACCAATTCATCGGGTACATCTCGTCGCCGACCGGCGAACCCCAGCCGGTGGCGGAAGTGACTATCCCGATGAAGGACCCGGTCTACGTCGGCCTGGGCGTCAGCGCCCGCGACAGCCGCGATCGCTCCGGCGTCAAGCCGGAAACCGCCATCTTCTCCGGCCTGGAAATCGACCCGTTCGCCCGCGTGACCACACTGCCGCCGCCGCCCACGCGGTAGGGTTTCGGAGGAGACGGTCCCCGGTCTAGGGTGATCTCGCCCCGTACCGCATCATGAGCGCGCGACTCGGCGCTGCTTACGTGATCACGACACGGGGCGGCACCGTGTACGCTGCGCAAGCCAGCCAGCGACAAGCAGACCAGAACCTCCCAATCCCCAGCGATCTGCCCATCGGCCCTCCGTTCGAGTGATGCCCCGAACCGTGCCTCCGGCCATGTACGCCCGCAAATCAGGTGGGTGTGCGGAGCTAGCCCGCCATGCAGTCCGCGTTCGGGTCGGCGAGCAATCGCTCGACGCAGCGGTGCAGGTCGGCCAATTGGAAGTGGGCCTTCTCGAAGAGGCAGGCCATGCCCAGGTCGTGGGCGCGCTCGATGTGGGGGCCGGTCGGGTAGGCGGTCAGCACGATGACCGGCAGCGACGCCCATCGCAGGTAGGCCCGCAGCACCTGCAGCAGTTCCAAGCCGCTCATCTCCGGCATCATCAGGTCGAGGATGATCAGGTCCGGAGTCTGGTCGAGAATCCGCTTGAGCGCTTCCTTGCCGTGCCGGGCAGTCTGGGCCACCAAACCTTGTTTGCGGAGATAGGTGGCGAGCAATTCGCGGCCGTCCTGATCGTCGTCCACCACGAGCACCAGAGCCATTTCATCCCTTCCGGCAATTCGCACCTTGAGCCCCGCAGTAACCGTCTTGCGTCATCCGTGCCGGAGAATGTACCCGAGCGGGGCGGCGAATCAATCGGGGATTGGCTGATTCCGGGGCGCCCGGTTCCACACGACAATGTCGATACCCGTGTCTGCCCTCATCATCAGGAGACGGCGGTGCGCGATGCCCGACTGGTTGCACGGACATGCTTGGTGGATGGCCGCCGGATCGGTCGCGATCTTCGTCTGCGCGACAGTCGCCGGAGGATGGGCGGTCGTTCGGATGCCCGGCGATTACTTCTGCCGACGTGAGCGCGGCCCTTCGTCCGTGAAGCCGCGAGCGGCGGTGCGGGCGGTGGCGATCGCCTTCAAGAACGTGCTTGGCGGGGTGTTGGTCGGGGTGGGGATCCTTCTCTCGTTGCCGCTGGTCCCCGGGCCGGGGGTGGTGACGATCCTGGTGGGCCTCTCACTGATGGATTTTCCGGGCAAGCGGAAACTGGAACGGTGGGTTGTCAACCTGCCGAGCGGAGATCCGGGTGATCGCTCGTCAGTTCACCCTTTTCGCAGCACACAAAACAACGCCCGCGGCGGCGGGTCCATTTGTCCCTGGTACTGGCCGAACCGGATGTCGCAGACGCGCAGCGGCGAGCCGCGGAACAGCTCGACTACTTCGGACGGGGCGAATCGGTAGGGCGGCGCGTTGCCGGGCACGTCGGAGCTGAAGCACTTGAGCAGCAGGTGCCCGCCCGTGCGGATCAGCTTCTCGACGGCCGTAATGTATTCGGGCCGTTGCGGCGGGGCGAACACGTGCAGGCAGCCGCGGTCGATCACGATATCGAACTGCCGGTCGAGGCGGGTGTGCAGGATGTCGTCCTGGAAGAATTTGCAGGCGACGCCCATCGCCGCGGCGCGGCGCTGCGCCTGCGCGATGACCGTCGCGGAGATGTCCGTCCCGGTGACGTCAAACCCCCGACGGGCCAGCTCGATCGCCTGAGTGCCCGGCCCGGTTCCCAGGTCCAGAATGCATGGGACGCGAATGTCCAGCAGGTGGAACGCCCACGCCATGTCCGGGTCGAACTGCGGGTAAAACCACGGCAACTGCTCAACCGGCCCATGCCGATAAACGGCCTCCCAATCCGGGCCTTTAGGTTCGGGGCTGACGCACGCCGCTTGAGACATGATTGATGCAGTATGGCAAGCAAAGTGCGTTTCGGCGCAACTCCTGCAACCTTTGCAGCCCCGCAGGCTCGAGAACCTTCAGAGCCGGACCGTGTCGGTCCGGGCTGGACCGCACGCCCAAGGCTAACGTTTCTCCGGGAATCGATGAGGCAGGCGGGAGCCCAGCGATTACAATCCCGGCGTACATCGGAGGAGGATCGCAAATGAGTGCAGTCGCAGCGCTGGCGTATACCTATCGGTACCCGTTCGCCTCGGACCTGGTCCCGCAGGGCGCCGGCGCGGGATTACGCCTGGCGACCAGCGGCGGGGCGGAGCCGTGCCCGTACTTCTTCCGCGGACGGCTCGAACATCCGAGGGAAATCGCCGACCAGTTGCTTACGCTGGCTCGGGTGGTGACGTCGCGGTTTTACCTGCCGGGTGCGATGCGGCAGATCGATCCCGTGGTGACCAGCAACGATCAGGTGCTGCGATTCGAGGGGTTCAGTTCCTGCTGCGGCGTGTACGCGCGGGCGGACCTGAGCGCGTCGGCATTCGACGCGGAGCTGCACGGCCGGGGGACCACCAACGTCGATTTCAACGCGTCGATGCGCGCCGCGCTGGGCCGTGTGCGCGAGCAGTACCGGGTCATGCTCTCCGTCGGCGCCGACGAAGTGGCGCTCGCGTCGGGCACGGAGCAGGTGGTCGAGAAGAAGGTGCAGCTTCCGGTCCGGTGGGTCAAAGGGTTCACCGAGGTGCAGGCGTATCAGGCGGGATTGGAGCTGAAGTTCGAAGTGCCCGCCGCCGAGGCGCGGCAGTTCGTGAGGAGCCTGCCGCGGGGCGGCGGGCCGAAGACGCCGTCGTGGGTGACGCCCATCGGCCGCGGCCTGCGGCTCAGCCAGCGGGAAAGCAAGCAGGCCGTGCGTGTCATCGGCACCGAGCGCCTGCGGCTGCTGGAACCGCTGATCCCTTCCTGCCAGTCGCTCCGCGTCTGGACCGATGCGGATTCGGGGACCAGCGCCTGGGAGGCGGTGTTTCGCAGCGGGCGGTTCCTGTTGATGATCAGCCCCGAGGTCTGGCGGGGATTCTCCGGCGAAGGACAGATGCTCTCCCGCCTTGCCACCGGCGACTGGGAGCCGGCGCTGCCGCGCGTGCGGGCCGAGCTGGCCTGGCAAGCCCGCGTGGACGCGGACGCGATCGCCGCCCGCAGCGGCTTGGGCCGGCCGCAGATCGAGGCGGCCCTGGCCGTGCTCGGGGCACGCGGGCTCGTCGGGTATGATGTCACCGAGGGGGCGTATTTCCATCGGGAATTGCCGTTCGACATCGAAGCGGTCGAATCGCTGCAGCCGCGGCTGAAGGACGCGCGGAAGCTCGTGGCCGAGGGAAAAGTCCGCATCACGCAGAAGCAGGGCGATGGGGATGCCATGACGGCCCTCGTGATGGTGCAGGGGACCGAGGTCGAGCACATGGTCCGCCTATTGCCCGAGGGAGACAAGTGCACCTGCCCCTGGTTCAGCAAGCATCAGGGCCGCCGCGGGGCCTGCAAGCATGTCCTGGCGGCGCGCCTCGCGGTGAACGGAGAGTCGGCGGATGATTGACGCGGGAGGAACGAAGGTGACGCCGGAGGAACTCGAACAGTTCGTCAAACGGGGGGACGCAGACAAACTTGTCGAGGCAATGCGTTCGCTGGACGAATCGGAGCGGAGAAAGCTCGCAAAGGCCGCGGCCCGGTTGTTCCGGGCTCGCAACGACAACCGGAATCAAATGTCGACGGTGCCTTTCTGCGCGTCGCTGGCGGTGCTGGGGCTCTGCTCATGGACTGATGCCAAGCACGTTGCCGTGATTTGGTGGGGCAAGCCCACAGAACCAATCTATCGCGTGCTCAAAGCACGACGGCCCGAATGGCTGAATGAGTGGGTTGAGAAAGAACTGGCCAACGGGGATGCCAATTGGCCGTTGATTCGCCGCCTCGTCCGCGCCGGGATTTGCCAGCGGCAGGCCAGTGATTCGTACGTATTGCGAATGGCTCAATCTCGTGCGGGACATTCCTGGTATGACAGCAAAACTTCGCTGGCCGAATGGCTTCGGAAGGACGGCGACATCCTCATGGATTTGTGGCGAATCTTCGAGATCGATTTTGGACGCGAAGGGGTGTTCGTGGGCGACGGCGACGGGCATCCCCATTCGTGGCAATCGGCCCTGCTTTCGCTGGCCAACTCCGGGGAACTGAGCCGCGAGCGGATGCTCAGCGCGAGCCTGACGGCACGGCAAACCCGGCCGGACAATGCCACGTTCTTCTGCAAGCTGCACGAAGCCCTCTCGCCCACAGTTGACGAACGCGTCCAGCGGCAGGAGCACTATCGGGCGCTGCTGTCGAGCCCAATTCCCAACGTGGTTGGATTTGCGCAGACCGCGCTGAAAGTGATCGCGCAAGCCGGAAAGCTCGAAATCGATCCGTTGCTGGCGGCGATCGGTCCCGCGCTGGAGCTTCGGCAGAAGGGACACGCGACCGCCGCGGCGCAGGTGCTCGAGCTGGCGGCGAAGCAGTCGCCGGAGCAGCTCCGGGCGGTGGCCGCGACGGCGGCGCGCGGGCTGGCTCACGCGTCGCCTGAGGTGCAGAACCGCTGCGCAAAATTGATCGAGGCGGCGGCCGCCCTCGGCGCGGACGAGGAACTGGCGGCGGCAATTGACGCGCAGCTTGGCTCGATAACGGCATCGGTGAGACCTCGCGTCGAAGCCGCGCTCGCGAAGCTTCGGGCCGGTTCCGATGTAATGCAAACCGGTGTGGCGGCGGCCGCGCCGGCCGTAATCTCGGAAGCGGAGATCGAAGCAATTCCGCCGCAGTGGCGGCGGCTGGCGGGCGTGGACGAATGCGTCAAGGCGCTGCGCGGGGAGGGAGATCTGCCGTCGCTTCAGTTTGATCCGATGGCGGTGCCGCGCCTCGGCCCCGATGCCGCGCTGGCGCCGATCGCCACGTTCGACGAACTGGTGGACCGCGCCTCGGCGGCGGTGGAGGAACTTGCGGACGCCGACGAATTCGAGTTGCTGCTCGACGGGCTCAGTCGCCTCTCGGGTCACCTGCGGCTCGATTTCGCGGCCCGGACCGCGCCGCTGTTGAATCGAGTGGAGAAACTAATTCGCGCCGGGTGGAATGGCGGTACGCTCGACGCAGGCGTGCGGTTCCGGTTTCTGGTACGTTCGTGGCTGGAGCGGCAACCGCTTCCAACAACGCCCGGCGACCTGACGGCGCGCTGCTTCGAAGGCTTCTTGACGCTTCGCATGGCGGCCCTGAGCAATCGCCTGCCGCGCGACTTGTCCGGCCCGCTGCTGGCGTGCCCGACGCACCGGGGCGAGTGGATCGACCCGCGGGAACTGGTCGCGCGCCTGCGTTTCTGGCAGGCACGCGATGTCCCCGGCCGCACCAACATCGGCGGCGTCCACGAGTTCAGCATTCCCGACCGCTACGACTTCATCCAAGCCCTGCTCCGCCTCGCCCCGGACCACCGGGCCGAGGCGCTGGCGGCGGCAGGGGACCTGGCCGGCGAGGCGGGCGCCGCGCTGCGGTTCGCGCTCGGCGGCGACGAGCCGATCGGCCGTTCGCCCGGCCCGTGGATCGCCGCCGCCCGCGCCCGCCAGCCGTTCGGCGCGTTCCCCGCCCTGGTCGAACTCCACGGCGACCTCGGGCCGGACGCGGCCATGCCGGCAACCTACGAGTGGGTGGCTTATCCCCATGTTCGGGAAAGCTGGCTGGGTCCCGCCGGGCCACAACTGCAAATCCGCGCTGTGCCGGCTGTCCGCCCGGACCATCTGGCGCCCGACCGCCCGCTGGCGTATTTGAATCGCCTTGAAACGCCTTACTACTTCGCCTCGGTGCTTCACCTTCGCTGCCGCTCGGCGGTATGGCCAGCCAACCCGAGCGCGTCGTTTGCCGGCGGCGCAATGGACATCCTCGCCCGCCTGAACCAACCGCCATCGAGCTTCTCCCCGACCGCACAAACGCTCGACCCGTTGTTCGATCCCGACACGCCGTCTACGGAGATGGCCCGGCTCGCGCTCGCCGTGGCCCTGCTGTCGAAAGACGCGGGGACCCGCGGCTTGGGGATCGATGCGCTGATCGCCCTCGTCGAAGACGGCCGCTGCACCGGCGACGAATGGGGGCCCATTTATGGAAAGCTCGCCTCGAAGCCGGAGGTCGTCCGCCTGAACCGCCTCGTGGCAACCCTTGCTGACGTGGCACGGGTCTCCGAACTGCACCAGTGGGCTGTCACTCGAATCCTCGCCGGCACGCTCGCCGCCCTGCGGCTGCCGCCGCCCGACGACCTGCACCATCTCCTGTCCGCCCTGCACGAGGGCCTGATCGCCACCGCGCAGCCTCTCCCGCCCGAATGCCGGCCGATTCTGGAATCCGTCACCACCTCGGGGAAAACCGCCAAGCTGGCCAAGTCGTTGCTTGCCCTGCAACCCGCGCCGGGCGACAACCGCCATCGGCTCGCCGCGATGAACATCGCCCTCGCCGGCCGGGTTGCCCGCGCCAAGCGGTGGGCCAGGCGGGAAAGTGAATCCAAGGTCGCGGAGGTCGGGATGTCCGTCACTTGAGTGCGCGAGGATTGCCTCGCAAGAGGTTTCCGCGTGTGTGCAGTCCGGCGGGTGAAAGGGCCCGGCTTGAGGAAGTACGTGAGATTATGAAGCGCTTTCTGGCAAGGTCAATTACGCTCGTCTGCGGCTTGCTCTGCTGCGCCTTCGTCTTCGCATGGGTTCGCAGCCATCGGACGACAGACCTGATCGTCTGGAGCACCGGCGGGGGGCACGACTACGAGATCGTGACGATCCCGGGGCAGTTCCGCTTCACGCGGGTGACGAACGCGTGGGGCGCTCAGCCGTTGCGGTGGGAGTCGGGGCGGCGGATCCCGCCGTCGTGGCCGGTCTTCGGGCAGCAGCCGGTGCGGGCGGCGTGGCTGCCGGTGGGGGTGGGGCTGGAGCAGGGCTCCCGCCGGGTGAACGATCCGATGGCGGCCCCGCAGGCTTACGCGCCGATGACGGTGGCGTACCAGATCGTCGCGGTGCCCTTTGCGGTGCCGGCGCTCGTCTTTGGGCTGATCGCGGTGTTGCCTTACGTCCGCCGGCTCCGCTGGCGGCGCATTCGCGAGGAGCGGGTGGCACAAGGGCTCTGTCCCGCGTGCGGGTATGACCTCCGTGCGACGCCGGGGCGGTGTCCGGAATGCGGGCACGCGACGTGAAC
This sequence comes from Tepidisphaeraceae bacterium, assembly GCA_036495445.1. Lineage (GTDB taxonomy): Bacteria > Planctomycetota > Phycisphaerae > Tepidisphaerales > Tepidisphaeraceae > DASXMX01. Next base: position 23,480 of record DASXMX010000569.1, on the reverse strand, counting down.
CGCACGGTGCGAAACGGGTCACTGAAGTGACCCGTCCGGCGAACGCGGGGGACGGCGCTCCGAAACTCCATTGCGATATCGGTCCCACTTGTTTCGAACGTCGCGTAGCGGTCGGACCGAAGGTCCACCCTCGTTCGGGCGTGGCAAGCGCCCGAGACGGGTTCCATGGATACTACAGCGTTTCGTTTCCGCCGCGCGTACGTGGGGCGAGCTTCGGCGGTCGCGCGCCGCGCCGAATGGCCCCGCGGACGGGGATGTATTGCAGCTCGCGTTCTTCCGCGACGCAGCGGAGCATCAGCCCGCCGCGGCTCATGTCGCCGCGGCCGACGAAGTCGGCGGGGAAGTGGAGGCGGTCGCCGAAGACATCGAGGAGCGCGTCGACGTATTTCCCGCTGGCGACGCTGCCGAGCAGGACGACCTCGCCGCCGGGCGGCATGACCTCGGCCAGTGCCCGGGCGTCTCGCTCCAGCGGGGCGCGGTAGCGCTCATCGCCCGCCGAGATGTCGATGGCCCCGAAGGCCCGCAGGTCGTCCAGCGTGATCCGCGTCTCCACCGGCAGCAGCCCGCGGTTCGACGTGATCGCCAACTCGCCGGAAACGCCCGCGGGCGGGGTTGCGAACGCGCTCGCATACGCGAGCTTGCCGCGAAAGTACAACCCGCTCAGGAAGCTGAACGCCTCCCCGATCGTCGCCCCCTCCGGCCCGCGCAAGCGGACCGCCAGGTCGAACTGAGCACGCTCATTAAATACCATCAACGCCCGCTTGCCGCCGCAATGGGCGGGGGAGAGGAGAAAGACGCGGGCCGGCGGCAGTAAGGACATCCCAAGACGGTAGGCGGCATCTCAGCGTTTGGCTTCATGGGCCTTGGCCCAGGTCCCGAAGACGCGATCCGTGCCGCTCGCCGCGGCGTGGCATTGGACGCACGATGCGATTCGGCCGGATTCGATCTTCTTTGGGTCCTCGAAGTAGAAGTATTCCCAGTCGCCGTGTTCGGAGTCGAAGCCCGGCGGGCGTTTGATCATCCCGCCGACGCCCTTGCCGCCGACGACCCACTCATCATTTGTGGTGAGATATCCCCCGTACCGCTTTTCCTTGATCACGACCGCGCCGACGGGGTAGGGCTTGCCCGGCGTGGCAAATGCCCTCGCCGCCACTTCGTTCATGTAGATGCTGATTGCAGCGTTCGCATGGACGCCGTGCTGCTTACGCGCCGTCTCAACCTCCTCCTGGCTGGCCCCGCGACAGAGCAACGCAAGCTCGGGGTTCACGTACACCGGTTTGGGCGTGATCAGCTTGAGATGCTTGTAGTCCTGCGCGACCGAGGCAACGATAGGGCCGGCCTCCGCCGGCGCGGCGTCAGCGGGGGCGTCGTCGGCGGGGGAACAGCCCGCTAGGGCCGCCGCAATCAAGATCAGGGTTGACCAATGCACGGCCGTTGTCTCCGTGTGGAACGTCGATCCGTTCAATTCTCCGCCGCATACCGGATCATCGCCGACATGAGTTCGGTGGAAGTCTGCGGGTCGTAGCCGAAGACGCCGTCGACGGGCTCGCCGACGAGGCCGGCGCTTAAATCCAGCGGGCTGTAGAAGACGCGGATCTTTTTGCCGAAGGTCATGCCACGGAGTGTTGGGAGCTTGGTGCCGCGGGGGAGGGATTCCTTGGCGAAGATGCGGTACCCGGCGGTCTCGATCTTCTCGCCGGGCAGGTTGTAGACGGGGCTGTCCTTGGGGAGCGGCGTTTCGATCTCGGCCGCGGCCTGGGAGCCGAACAGGACGCGGAGCTCCTCGGCCGCGGAGGCGGCGAACGCCGCGTTTCCGCCGGCCGCGTCGATGATCAGCGTCCCGCCGTTCTGGACGAACGCTTTGAGCTCCAGCCGGGCCGGGTCGGAAAGCTTGAAGCCCGTCGTGCCGGTGAAGTGGGCGATGCGAGCCGCCAGCAACGACCCCTCGCCCGGCTTGGCATTGTAGATCTCGAGGTCGATCTTGTATGCGTTGTGCATGATCGCGGCCAGCCGCCGCCAGCCGCCCGGCTCGGGGTCAGGATTCGGGCCGGCGATCACGCGGGCGATCTTCACCCGCTTGGTCGCCTTGATCTTCGGGTTCGCCTCGACGATGTACGTCTTGCCCTTGCTCAGCAGATTCTTCTTGTCGATGGCGTAGAGGAAGACGTCGGCGCCCAGCTCGAACAGGTTCTCGTGCGAGAGGTACGTGTGCGTCTGCCAGGCGCGGGATGGGTCGGCGTCGGGCACGAGGACCATCAGCTCGCGGACCCCGTTGCTCAGCCCCAGCACGTTCGGCCGGTCCTTCCAGCGGTTGGCGTTGTACTGCTCGTGCGTGTAGATCGTGTGGGTCGCCGGCAACTGCCGGAACTCGTACTGGGGGAACAGGTCGGTGCCGAGGCGGATGAAGCTCTTGGTGAACTCGGGCTTTCCGCAGTCGGCGTTGCCCAGGATCAGCCCGCCCTGTTCGACGTACTGGCGGAACTTCTTGATCTTCGCCGGGCTGTAGGCCATCTGCTGGCTGCCGCTGATGTAGAGGATCGTGGCATCGTGCAGGTCGTCGGGGGAGACCTCCATGTTGACGGTCTGCCAGTTCAGATCATGTTCGAGCTGGCGGCCGGTCCAGCGGCCGAGGTTGGCGGCATCGCGCGGCCGCTCGTTCCAGACGTTCATGACGCCGGCCTCCGCCCGCGGCGTCTCGTACTCCAGCTTGTTCATCATCACCGGCGCGCCGCCGCGCGTCAGGAACAGCAGCGCGAAGCACGTGTTGGGGATCCGCCCGTGGTCCCCGTTCCAGCTCCCCGCCTTCTCCTGCTTTTTGACGAGCGTGTCGGCGCCGCGCTGGAACCAGTCGACCTGGCCGAAGTACTTGCGGCCGCTGGCCACGCCGATGCGTTCGAGCCCGTAGAACGTGTAGCAGTCGCCCGCCTTGATCACCTCGTCGATGTGCTTGTCCATCCACGCCATCCCCTTGTCGATCTCCGGGGTGGGCGATCCGCCTTTGCACAGGCTCCACGTGTCGGGCATCGTGTAGTCCTGGGTGATGAACAGCGTCGCGATGCCGGCGGCGGTCATGGAGGGCGTGGCGTCCTTTTTCGGTTGATACGACCACCCGCCGTCCTCGTGCTGGGCCTTTTTCCAAGCCTCGTCGACCGTCTTCCAGAAGTCGTTGGGCACCTCGGCGCCGGTCTGCTCCAGCGCCCACATCCCAAGCACGCCGTACTGGCTGTTGCTCAGGTCATGCCATCCCTTGGGCTGCGGGCCCAGGCCGCTGGCGTCACTCCATCGCGGCTGGTCCGTCCCGCGCTTGTCGCCGGTCCAGTAGCCGTAGAAGCCGGCGCTCGGGCCCTGGCGGATCATCCCCTGGTCCAGCATGTGGACGGTGTGCGTGGCGACGGCCCGGGTCTCGGGGCTAGGCGGGATCAGGTTCCATACCTGCGCGCTGAGCCCCAGCCCGTAAGTGCTCTGGATGTTGGCCTTCAAGAGGAAATCGATCGCCGGCTTGAGCTTCGGGTCCTGCGGGTTTTCGCCGGCGGCGATGAGCGCGTAGGCGCAGATCGCCGTCTGTCCGCCCCATTGCCGGGCCTTGTAGTCGAGTTGCCGCCAGCCTTGTTTGGGCCCGTTGATCTCGGGCTTGGACACTTCCTCCCAGGTGCCATCCTTCTTCAGTTGCGAGTAGAGGTATTGCTTGCCCTTTTCGATCGCGGCGTCGATCTGCTCGCGGGTCGCGCCGGCGGCGGGGCGGACGGCCATCGCCGAGGCGACTGCCAACCATGCCAGGAGCGGCGCGAACCATCGACCCCCGGGGGGACGCAACACCACCATAACGATCCTCGACTGCGATGAAACGCGTGCGGCCGATCCGGTGCGGTGCCGCGCCGCCATCGTACCGACCCATCTCAACCGAGGCCACCAGAATCGCCGCTTGCGGCTTCGCGAACGAAGGGCCATTCCCCGGCGGCCCCGCGTAACGCAAGCGGCGATCCCGCGTATTCGGCAGGACGAGCGTTTCTCTGCGTCACAACCGGTTCATCCGTCGTCGAAACGTACCGGGCGTCTCCCCCGTGGCGCGCTTGAAGAGTACGCTCAGGTGCTCCGTGTGCCCGATGCCGACCATGCTGGCGATGTTCGACAGCGGCTCATCCGTTTCGCGGAGCAACTGCCGCACGCGCGCCAGCCGCACGCGGAGGATCTCCTCCTTTGCCGAGCGGCCCAGCGTGTGGTGGAATCGGCGGTCGAGCGTGCTGCGCGACACCGGCCCGCCGCCGCCGCCGGCGCCGGCCAGGAAGTCGAGCACCGCCTCGACGTTGATCCCGTTGCACGCGTGCTCACGGATGAACCGCAGCGCGGCGGCCACCTGCGGGTCTTCCACCGCCAGCACGTCGGTCGAGCGCCGCGTGATCACGCCGACCGGCTCGATCAGGATCGGCTGCTCGGGCGCGGGCTGCCCGCGCATCATCCGGTCGAGCAACGCCGCGGCTTCGAGGCCGATCCGCCCCGTGTCGGGAATCACGCTGCTCATCGGCGGGTCGGACAGGTCGCACAGCACGTCGTCGTTGTCGACGCCGATCGCCGCGATCTCGTCCGGCACCTCGATGCCCGCCTCGCGGCAGGCGTCGAGGACCTGCCGTCCGCGGATGTCGTTGCACCCCATCACCCCGATCGGCTTGGGCAGCGACCGCAGCCACTCGGCGAGCTCGCGATGTTGAGGCACCGCTCCGGCCTCGATATGCGACGTGTCCGCCCCGAGCCCCATGACCGGGCTCTCGTACGTCGCCACCGGGTGCCCGGTGGCCTCGAGGTAGCGGGTGAATTGCCGCATGCGGGCCATCGAGTAGTCGGCCCCGCCGAACCCGCAGAACGCGAACTGGCGGAAGCCGCGCTCAATCAGGTGATCGGCGGCCATCCGCGCAACCGCTCCCTCGTCGGTGGTGATGACCGGCACGCCCGCTAGCGGCCGCAGGCCGCGGAGGTCGACCGCCGGCACGCCCAGCGTGCGGACGCACTCGGCCAAGGCCGGGCTCTCCACCCGCGCCAGGATCCCGTCCAGCCGCTCCCGCGTCAGCCAGTCCGGCGGCGCATCCCCCAGCGCCCGCTCCTGCTGCAGCACGCTCCAATGGTGGTCGGTCCGCAGGTACCGCGCGATCCCGCGCAGCAACCCGCGGCCATACGCACGGGACGACTCGATCAACAGCGCTACGGTTCGCGTCATCGTGTCCAGTTGTTCCCACCTTAAGATATCACCGGGGATGCGACAGCCTGCAAGCGATTTCGCAGATGTTCCCCCCGTGTGGCCGGCACGCAGCCCAGGACCAATTACAAGGGTCTCGAGAGGAAGGATTTGAGCGATGTCGCGGAATTGGGGGGGGCGGCGACGTTGCGGCATTGGCGGACGGCATTGTTGAAATGTTGCCGCATTGGCGCGAAGGGCTTAGGCTACCCGTTACAGCCAAGGTTCGCAATGGAAACGTCCGACTTGCTTGAGTTCATTCGAATTGTCGTAGACAGTGAAACCGACAGTGTGCGGGATCGCCTCGAGGCCGGTCCGGCGCTGGCCGCGATGTCAATCAACGTCGGTGCGACTCGGCAAAACGCGGGTTCCTTCTTCTTTGCATCGATCCGCCACTACTTGTACGCCGGTGACACGGCGCTGCATATGGCGGCGGCCGCCTTCCGGCTCCCGGTTGCAAAACTCCTGGTGAAGCACGGGGCCGATCATGGCGCCAGGAATCGTCGCGGGGCGCAGCCGCTTCACTACGCCGCCGATGCGAACCGGTGGGACCCGAAGGCACAAGCACGCATCATCGCGTATTTGTTGTCGATCGGTGCCGACGCGAATGCGACGGATCGATCCGGCGTGGCTCCCTTGCACCGCGCCGTGCGAACGCGATCCGAGCCCGCCGTCAGAGCGCTGTTGGATGGGGGCGCGAATCCCCGGCTACCGAATGGAGCGGGCTCGACGCCGTTGCATCTTGCCGTGCAGACCACGGGGCGGGGCGGCAGCGGCACGGACGAGGCCCGTCAACAACAGGCCGCGACCATTCGGCTGCTGCTTGAACGCGGCGCCCGGCCGACCGATCCCGACGCGGGGGGCAAAACCGTGCATCAGGCCGCAATCAGCGAATGGATTCGGTCGTTGCTGGATTAACCGCATCGCCGGCGCGGCGCGCAAGGCTAAAATGGTCGCGGAGGGTGACACAGGTTGGAGGAAGCATGAGATCAGCACAGAAGGCAGTCAATCGCAAGCGGCGTGCGACGGCGGCGACGAGCGACGCGACGCGGAAGCGGCGTGCCGCGGGGGCGAAGGCCGTCGCCCAGCACGAGCGTCGCGCCGCCGCGAAGGCCGCTCAGCGGCGCAAGGCGCGGGCGGCCGCCAAGGCTGTTGGCGCACGGGAGGGAACGGCGAAGGCAAGCGGGAAGGCCGCCGCCGCGCGCGAGCGGCGCAAGGCGGCGAAGGCTGCCCGACGGCGCAAGGCACGCGTGGCCGGGACCATCGCCCGGCGCGAGAAACGGCGCGTCACCCCGGCGGCGCAAGCCGCCGCCGACCGCAAGCGGCGCGCCGCCGCCACCCAAAAGGCGGAGACGCGGCGCAAGCGCAAGCCCGCCCCCGTTGCGACCGTCGCCACTACCATCGCGGAAGCGGCTCGCCAAGTTGCCGTACCCGCGGTGCAATGAGCGGGCGCGTTTTTGAACCGGTTCGTTTACTTCTCCGCCGCCGGTTGCGGCCCGCCGAGCGTGATGCGGCCCATGTACGCCACGGCCTTGCCATCGTTATCCACCGAGCCGGCGTCAATGCTGAGGACGACGAACGGCTTGCCGGGTTGCACCGGGCCCTTGTGAGAGAGCGTAGCGGTGCGGATGACCGGGGCCTTCAGGTTTTCGGCGATGGCCACGCCGCCTTCGGAAGAGGCGGCCAACTGGATGCCGAGGTCCAGGTCCACGCCGCCGCCGGGCGCGCCGGCTTTGCCGGCGATGGTGAAAATGGCGCCGGTGTTCCGGTATTGAATCGAGTTGATCGTCTGACCCTTGTCCGTCGTGCGGGAGTTCGTAACGAACGGCAGTGAGGAACTGATGTTGATCATGTCGCCGGAGAGGCGGACGGACTGGTCGGCGCGGTACATCGGCTTGGCCGTGCCGAGGGCCGCCAGCGCCTTCTCAAATGACTCGGCGCTCTGCGAGGCCTTGGTCAATGCCTCGACATCGAGCCGCCCGATCTGGTCGACCGGGATGCGGACGTCGTAGAGGGTTGCGTCGAGCGTGCAGGTCGGGCCTTGGCCCACGGTCGGCGCGGGAGCCACGGTGCGGGCCCCGCCGAAGCCCCCGCCCCCACCCACACCGCCGCCTCCACCGAATCCGCCTCCGCCGCCAAAACTGCTCCCGCCACCCCCGCCCCCGGCGAATCCGCTCCCGCCACTCCCGCCCCCTGCGAAACCCCCCGCGAAACCGGCGCGGCTGCCGGACCGGGATCCCGGGAACCCGGGCCGACTGGCGGGTAAGGCGCTCGCCGGGCGCGTGGTGGGGAGCCCGGCGGGGGACGTCTCCGGGGCCTCTTGTGCCGGGCCGCGGGTGGCCGGCGGGGCGTCCGCGGGACTCTGTTGTGCCTTGAGGACGGCCACCGGCGCCAGCGCCGACAGCAGCAGGAGGATCGTCGCCAGGCTGCCGCGGGCGCCCAGCGCCCGCCGGTTCACCCGGGCGTCGAGGATCGCCCGCATCCGCTCTTCCAATGTGGACTGCCGCGCCATGGCGACCGCCGCGCCCGCAAGTCGAAACGCAGCCGGAATGCCAGCGACGCTCTCCAGCAAATGCCGGGCGTAGGCCGCGGGCTCCGCCCCGCGGTTGAGGACCAGGTCGTCGCAGGCACGCTCGCGCTCGATCTGCATCCGGCGGCTCGCGACCCAGGCCAGCGGGTTGAACCAGTACAGCGCGCAGGCGACCTGCGAGACCAATTGGGTGAGGCAATCCCATCGCCTGACGTGGCCCAACTCGTGAAGGAGCACGTCGCGGCTCTGGCCCGGCGGCCAGGCCGCGGCGTGCTCGGGGACGAGCAGACGGGCACGCCAGATGCCCCACGTCATCGGCATCGTGCGGGTGGGGCTGCTCAGCAATTCCACCGAACGCCGCAGCCCCAGTTCCCGGCGGAGCCGCTGCAGCAGCCCGAACAACTCGCTCCGGGTGACGGCGTTACAGCGCCGTCGGAGCGACCAGAGGCTCAGGTGGCCCAGCATCACGCGCCCCAGCGCCACGAGCGCGCCCAGCGCCCAGCCCAGCACCAGCCACGCCCTCCACGGCACGTCCGCGGCGTGCCCGCCGCCCGCCGGCTCCTGCCGAGTCGAAGTCACGATAAATGAATTGATCTGGCCCGGCGCGGCAGGCGACATCTCCGCTGCCGACGGCGAGCCGACGCTCGGCATTTCAGGCTTCGTGTTCATGATCGTCTCCTGGTCGTGTATCGAATGGGTCGACGACAATGCCAATGGATGTTGCGTTGCGGAGGAAGGCGGCGCTACCGCGGTCCCGACAGCGGGCGGGGACTGCCGACTCGAACCCGCGCCCGCGCCTGCGCGTACCAGGATCGGCCACCCGGGGACGGCGGCCGACAGGAACGGCAGCAGCAGGGCCCCGGCGAATCCCAGCAACCACACCTCGTGCCGGGCGGCGCCGGAGGCGCGGCGCATCGCCAGGGTCGCCACGCCCGCCAGGCCCAGGACCAACACGCTCCCGGCCGCCGCCAGCAGCAGGGCGGGCGCAAGCCGATCGAACGCCGCCGCACACCCGGTCAGAGAAGGCAACGTCATGGTCAGTCTCCTTGCTTACGGGCTTGGTCGATCAGTTCGGAAAGGCGACGCAGTTCGTCGGCCGAGAGTTTGGCGGCCTGTCGCGGGTCGCTCAGGTGGGCGGCGACGGCGCTCTCCAGCGACCCGCCGAAAAACACGTCCAGCACACGGCGCAGCGCCGACCGCCCCGCCTGCCCGCGCGCCTGGGTGGGGCGGTAGATGAACTCGCGGCCCTGCTTGCGGTGGGTGAGATACCCCTTCTTCTCCAGGATCCGCAGCATCGTCCGCAGCGCGCCGCGCATGGGCGGGTCAGGGATCCCGTCCAGGATCTGCGACACCGTCGCCTCGCCGCCGCGGGCGTAGACGGCGTCCATGATCTGCCGTTCGCGTTTGCTCAACTGCTGCCCCGGGTCCGTCATCGCCGGCTCCGTGAGATGAACTAAGGATAATATTTTATCCTTTCCGGGCGTGGGGTCAATGGGAAATTATCGTTTCCTGGCCTTCGACAGGAACAGACCCGGGAAATGACCGTCTGGTGCAGCAGGTAACGGGCCGCGTTGCGGTCCAGAAAACATCCTCGTCCGCTGTCCACGTCATATCCGGCCCCGTCCTCTCGAAATTCCGGCATCGCCCGCGACGGCGAGTTCCCAGCGGACGGGGGTGCCCTCGGAGAACTGAATCATCGCAGCCGCAGTCCGCTCATCGGTTCCTTTGACCCACCGGATCACGGACAGAAACACCTGATATGAGCCCGGATTAACGTGACGCGCAAAGGCTCGCGTGGGGACCTCCGTGAAGGGATCGCAGGCAACGATTCGGCCGGTGGGAAGTTCAATGGCACCTATGTCGTGACATGCCACCGTTGCGGCACCCGCAGGCGTCGCGAAACGAGCGCCATCCCGAAAGGCGGGCCACAGCGGCAGCATCTCTTCGGACATGTCGATCCTCCGTTCGCGCTCAGATGCAGTGTACCAATGCGTTTTGAGGAAGTGTTGCCGCGCGATCAAATGTTGCGACAGATCAGTACCCCCGGATCGCGCAGTACATCAGTCGCCAGGTTTGGAGGGAGAAGCGGTCGAGGCGGAGGACTTCGCGGGTGTATTTGCGGGCTTCGCCGATGTTTTTGCCCATCAGGGCGGCCCAGGCCTTGTTGCGGTATTCCTTGAGGCAGCGCTCGCGCAACGCCTCGTCGGACAGCTTGCGCTCGCCGGGGGTGAGGTATTTGCGGTATTCGGCGCGGAGCTGGCGGAACTCGGGGTCGAAGGCGTCGGACTGGGAGACGGTTTTGGATTCGCCGTGCAGGCGATAGCCGCCCATGCACCGCTTGATCATGTGCGGCTTGGCCTTGCCGACGAACCATAGCCGCATCCAGAACTCGTAGTCGAAGCAGTAGTGCAGGTCCTCGCGGAACCCGCCGAGCTGCTTGGTGAACCGGGCGGCCCAGTAGGTGGCCTGCTGGCAGAGCGGGTTCCAGATCAGCCACTCGGGGTTGGTGGAGCGGCCGAAGGGGAGCTGCGGCCATTCGCCGCCGTCGGACTCGAGCAGCACCACCCAGCCGGTGATGAACTCGTGCCCCTGCTTCCACGCGTCCGCGACGGCGGCCAGCGCGCCGGGCTTAAGCGTGTCGTCGCTGTTGATGTAGCAGTAGATGTCGCCGGTCGCGCGCTCGAAGCCCTTGTTGATCGCGTGGCTCTGGCCGCGGTCCTTCTCGCTCACCCACCAGGCGAGGCGATCTTGGTAGCGTTTGATGATATCGACCGATTCGTCGGTGCTGCCGCCGTCGACGATGATGTATTCGAGATTGGCGTAGCCCTGGTCGAGGATCGAGCGGATCGTCGTCTCCAGGTAGGGGCCCTGGTTGTAGCTGGGGGTGACGAGGGTGATGCGGGGAAGGTCCATGGGATGCGCTTCGATGAAAACAGGCGCCGCCAAGACGCCAAGATCGCCAAGAAATCCGATGCGAGAATGGCTTTCTCTGCCGTTCCTTGGCGTCCTTGCGGTGCCTTTGCTTTACACGAACCTGAATCGCGCGTTATCTCGCGCATCGCAGTTTCTCGAGTTCGGCGAAGGCATCGGATACGGCCTTTCGCCAATTGTACCGGTCGATGACGAGTTGCCGGCCGGCGGCGCCCTGGCGGCGGCGGTAGTCGGGATCGGCGGCCAGTTTCCTCAGCACGTCCGCAAGTCGTTCGGGCTCGTCGCTCGGCACCAGCAGGTCGGTCTGGCCGAGTTGCTCGAAGATCTCGCGGACCTGCGGCTGCTCGGTGCTGACGACGGTCAGCCCGCTGGCCATGTAATCGAACACCTTCAGCGGCGAACTGTAATCCGCCGGGCCGGGATGATATACGTTCAGCCCCACGTCCATGGCGGCCAGCCAGCCGGGCAGGCGCTGATACTCTTCGGCGCCGTAGTAGTTCAGGTTGGGCGGCGCATCCCGCATTCCCTTCATGCCCTGGCCGATCACGTGGAACGCGATGCGGTCGCCCTCGCCACGGTCCCAGATCGACCAGGCGGCGCCGCGGAGCAGATCGAAGTTGTGCCAGGCGAGGTTGGCCGAGCCGATCCAGACGACGTCGAGGCGGCCGGGGCGCTTGTCGATCCGCTTCACGCGCGGCGCAGCGGGGCGGAACAGCTCGGGGTCTGATCCGTTGGGCACGGTGATCACCCGGCGGATGCCCACGTTTTTCCGCACGTAGTCCGCGATCGCGTTCGAGACACAGACTGCCAGGTCCACGCCCTGCCCGTACTGCCTCAGTTCGGCGATCGCCTGGGCGACCATCTCCTCGGTCATCCCGTGCATCCGACCGTATTCCGGGATGGTGTTGAACTCCCACGCCACCAGCGGGTTGCCGGCGACTTGCCGCATCGGCGGGAGGATGAGGCGGTGGCCCATGGGGAGCCGGAACTCCACGCGGTAATAGACGACGTCCACCGTGCGCAGGAGCTTGAGCCGGGCCATCCGCTTGGACGGCACGGGCCGGGTGAGCGGGTGCTGCTCGTAGCTGTGCCAGAGGTAGATTTCGTGTCCCAACGCGGCGGCGTTCTCGATGAACTGCCGCATGTGGGCCGGCCCGCCTTCGGCGCTGTGATTCACGTACCTGGCATTCGCGTAAACGATCCGCATCCAATCCCTTCCCGAACGCGCGGGACACCCCAACCCGCGAGAGATTCATACCCGCATCCGACCCGTCGGGCAAAACCGGGCGGCGGGTAAGCGTCTGGATCCTGGTCGCGCCTTCCGGCGAGCCATCAGTGCGACGCAGAGGGGCGTTTTTATCGGACCCAACTTTTTGCTTGCTATCCCGGAGATGGATTTATAATGGCGCGCGTCACCGAGGGCCTTCGCCCGCGTTTAATGGGTCGGGGGGTCCTCGCACTTCTCGCAAGGTCACATCTATGGATACGGTCACTCCCGTCGTTCCGACGCCGGTCGAACAGGCACCCGGGCTCCCGCCTCATCTGGAAGAACAAGTCGCCAAGCCGCACATCCACATTGAGGAGCGCCACCTAAAGTTGGACGATTTCCTGCGGACCTGTATCAAGATGAACGGGTCGGACGTCCACTTGCAGGCGGCGTCGATCCCGATGATCCGCGTGGACGGCCGGCCGCACTTCCTCAATTGCCCGCTGCTCACCGATGAGCAGATGAAGGAGCACGTCGACCACCTGCTCCGCGACCCGGCCAAGCGGGAGATGTTCGAGCGGGACGGCGCGGTGGACCTGGCCTACCCGATGCCCGACCGGTCGGCCCGGTTCCGCACCAACATCTTTCACAGCCGCGAGCGGTTCGCGATCGTGATGCGGCGGATCGAGACGCGGATCCCGAATTTCCAGCAACTGAACCTTCCGCCGCAGGTGGAGAAGCTGTCTGACAACTATCGCGGCCTGGTCGTCGTCTCGGGGACAACAGGCTCGGGCAAATCGACAACGCTGGCGGCGATCATCGGCAAGATCAACCGCACGCGGGCCGAGCGGATCATCACCGTCGAGGACCCGGTCGAATACCAGCACGAGAACGCCAAGAGCCTGGTCAGTCAGATCGAGGTGGGCACCGACAGCAAGAGCTACGAGTTCGCCCTGCGCGAGATGATGCGCCAGGACCCGGACTCGATCCTGATCGGCGAGATCCGCGACAGCTTCTCGCTGACGACCGCGCTGCGGGCCGCGGATACCGGGCACCTGGTCTTCACGACGGTGCACGCGACCAACGCGCCGATGACGATCGAGCGCCTCGTGTCGCTCTTCGACCCGGATCAGAAGCTGCTGCAGCAGGCGCAGCTCGGGTTGAACCTCGTGGCCGTGATGTGCCAGCGGCTGGCCAAACGCCGCGACGGCGCGGGGCGGATCCCGGTCGTCGAGATCATGGTGGCGACGCCGCTGGTGCGCAAGCAGATCCTCGACGGCGAATTCGAGAAGCTGAAGGCGGCTGTCGGCCATCGCGAGTCCGGCAGCCAGAGCTTCGACCAACACCTGTCCGAACTGTTCCAGCACCAACTGATCGACGTCGGCGAAGCCAAACGCCTGGCCAGCAACGTGGATGCCCTGACGCTCGCCCTGCGCGGGATCACCAACAGCGATACGAAGCTGAAGTAACGATGCCGTTGGCCTATCGGCGCAATTGACGTCTGCTCCCGCGCGGAAGTAATGTGATGAGACGACCTCCGATGACCTGGTCATGACCGACCCCGACATCCTCGGCGGCACTCCGGTCTTCCGCGGCACGCGAGAAATGAAACGGGGACGCAACTAGTCCCTAAACAAGCGTATCCTCCGGGTCCGTGACGGCGGCGGCAACGGGCGCAGCGTCGCCGTTTGCCCCGTCGGCACCGCGTTGTCGGTTGTGCATCGGGTCGTCTCCGCCACAAGGCCGCGGCGAACCGGGGCGTCCATACCCCGGCGTCGTCGTCATCGCGTCAGCACCGCATCGGCAGGCGCATCGCCTCGGCCAGGCGCAGCAGTGTCCCGGCCCACGGGTTCCACGCCAGCAGGCGGTAGACGATCCGCCGGCCGGTTTTGACGATTTGGCACGGCAGGCGGATCAGGGCGTTGGCGAACCGCTTGAACTCCATCCGCACCAGCGCCCGGCCCTGCTCGCGGTGACGCGCCTCCCACCGGCCCGGCGCCGCCGGCAGCAGCAGGCCGCACCACGCCTTGAGCGTCCAGGCCAGGCTCGCGGCCACCATGTAGGCCCAGTTGCCGTAGAGGTTGTCCAGCGGGTTGCGCATCGCCCGCACGCCGTTCTTGAGCTGCTCGATCAGGTTCTCCTGGTCGCAGCGGTCGTTGGCGGTGAACACGACCTGCTCGGCCGAACTGGTGCGGTCGTTGGTGATGTAGAAGAAGTAGGCGTACTCCTCGTAGAGCTTGTGCTGCCCCTGCTCGACCGAGATGCGTTTACGCAGCACGACCATCCGGTAAGGCCGGCGGCACAGGTCCGGGCGGTGCTCGAACTCGGCCACGTCCTCCCACCGGAGCACGAAGTTCTTGAACCCCTTGTCGCGGACGACCTGCTCCTTGACGTTGTCGCGCCGCCCCCGCGGCTCGGTCCTCACGTCGTACTTCGCCGGCCGCGCCAGCCGCCGCCACGCCGACGCGGCCAGCGCCTCGGCCCGGGCGACCATCGGCTTGCGGGCGTCGGCGCCGAAGACGAAGGTGACGTCGCCGGCATCATCCCACCCGTCCAGCTTCCAGGTCTGCATGAAGTCGCTGTCGCCGCGGAGCAGGATGTGCCTGAACCCCGCCCGCCGGCACAGCCCAACCGCCTTGTCCAGGTACTCGTCGGCCCGCTCGTGGCTGGGGCGGTTGCCCGGGCGGTTCACCAGGTACAGCGGCTCCTTGGTGTTGGCCAGCGACACCAGCAGCGGGTGATACCCCCACTGCCCGTCGTAGCTGATGTCCATGCCCGCCTTGCATTCGCCGAACGTCGGCGCGACCGAGCCGTCGGCGTCGATCACCGCCCGCTCGCCCAGCAATGCGGCGCCCTGCCGTTTCCAGACGCCCAGGCGTGCCTCATTGATCGCCTCCATCAGCGTCAACACCTGCGCCTCGCTTTGGAAGCGGCGGCAGAAGTCACCGGCGGTGGTCGGATCGGGAATGCGCGACACGCCCAGCGCATCGAGGTACGCCTCGTCATTGCGCAGCACCTCCAGGTCCTCGATGCACGCGCCGCCGGCAAGGACGTTGTACGCCAGGTTCAGCACGTGGTCGCTCTCGTGGTACGGCAGGTGCCGCTTGAACAACCGGCAACGTTGGTCGATCAGGCGCGGGAGGCCGGCGTGAAGCGCCAACAGGTGAACTGCGCCGATCCCGCCGCAGCCGATTGCCCGAGTGCGGTCGGCCACTTCGTAGCGGAGGTTGCGCGCCCGGAATATCGGGCGCCCCTGGCTCCGGCAACGGCGGCGGCCGAGCCGCTTGCGGATCCGCGCCTTGCGTCGGGCGAGTTTGCGTTGTGAAATGTCGTTCACTCGAAATGCCTCCTTGCGTTTGATGGAATTGCAATCACTCAGACGCATTCCACCGTGGAACGTGAGGCATTTCGAGCTTTTTTGTTGGCGCGACGCAACGAGACGTGGCGATCACGCTTGTTTAGGGACTAGCTGCGTCGCCGTTTCACCTCCCGTCGTACTGGTAGTAGCGGTCGACGTAGGGGGCGAGCTGGCCGTCGCCGGCGGTCAGCGGCGTGACGCCCGCCGGCAGCGCCGCCGCCGCCCGGGCGTAGGCGTCGGCCCCCAAATAGCTCTTGAGCAGCCCGTCCGGCTCGCCCGAGCCGGGTCGGCGATGTGGCGCGATGTGGCGCGCTCTCGCCCCCGACCTTGCCCAAACGGCCACCGCACCGCTTTCCGTCCCCGTCGCAATCCCATCCGCGCCCCGTTCCCTCCCGCCGGCGAATGTCTCAAATGTCCCAAAATGTCTCACTTTTGGCCTGGTTGCTATCGGATGTGTTAACAAGTGCATATCTTATTGAATCGCAATGGCTTATGTCTGAATGTCACACTCAGTCTCGCATTGCTGGGACATTGCTATAGATCCCTATCTGGTAAGTGCTTGCGAGGAATGTCCCACATGCGGCACGTTTCGGGCAGGGGCTGGATGCGCAAATTGATACAAAGCCGCATGGCAGGGCAATCGATCCCATCAAAATCGTGACTGTCCCGTTTTCCGGTCCCAAGGAGAAGAAGGCGTAGCGAGCCTGACCTGGCACGCAGGCTTAGTTGCCGCCGGGCCAACGGCGGCTATCTTACTGTCCACGGTGCGGACCAATCTCGCGCCCCCGTGCGGACCTTTTGCTTGCCCCTTTCCACCCTTCCGAAGATCGCCTTCTTCCGATACTTTGGCAAGATCACCACGTGATACTTGCAGTCCCACTTCACGTGGGCCTGGCTCTGCCAATCCTTCATGACGGTTCTCCTTTCGCCCCTCGGGGCCTTCCTCAAGGAGGACCGTCTATCCGCCATCGAACGCCGCCGGAACGGCAGAGCCTCATGAATTCTCACCGGCAGAGCCGGTGGATTAGTTAGCCAGGATTTAGTTGTGTTCCAAATTACCCCTCGTTCCCTTCCGTTTGTCATGCACAACAGCGACGGTGACACGCCACGGTGTGGCTGTGAGTGAAGTCCAGGGTATTCCCGCCGTCGCGGTGCGGCAAGCGCGCAGAAGGGCGGTCCGTCTTACCTCTCCTTCCGCGCCGATCGAGCATGTAACATCAATCCGACCTCGCAGCTCAATCTGGCTTATCAGATTACTATTAATGCTTGCCGCATTCATAAATTCTGTCGGCATGGTCGCAATGACGTCTCCGTTCGGTAACACCGCATACATGCAGAGGGGCGGAATTGGTATGCGCTCAGGAAAACGCGAACTAATCGTGATCCACACGCCGACTTGATCCTGATCAATCACAGGTGAGAAATCGAGTCGTGGACCCTGCATGCCGTAAACATACAAGCTGATTAGGAACGTGATTATAGTACACATCGGACATCTCACGGGTTTGGGAAGAGCGGGTTTGGCACAGTTATCGGGTACGTACCTCCCAAGAGGGAATCGTGCTCGCCAATGGGCAAGCGCGGGGTAGAAAGGAACGCTGAGTTAAAATTATCATCTATTCCGATTCCTGAATATTGGCCCGATCCGCCGTCAAATTCCCATGATACATGCTTGGTCGCCTGCCAAGTGCCGCAGTGATCACAGATCAAGTAGTCGTCGAAATAGAAGTGAGGGTAGATCCCTCCAGGCATCCTTACCGCGTGAGGGTCATCGAATATTGAGGTGTCACCGGGCATGTCGACTGATCCGTCGGCCCGGTAAAACGCGCTGTCGCGATGCTTGTAGTTCGTGTCAATATACGTCTCGCCGACCTTTCGGAGCACGCCGTCTGGATCCACAATGGTCCCCATATTTCCTAAACAGTCGAGCGGAATCTCGTTCCCATTCGAGTCTTCGAAGTGAACGGTAACCGTTTGGAGCCAATGACAGTTCGCAGTACCGAATGCGCCCTGTTGGAACTGTAGCTGGATCCAATTGGGTGAAACATTATTTCCATCAATCTGCAATGTTCCCGTGTTTACGGTGACGGTACCCCTTGCCCATGGCGTATTGACTGGGCCACTTACGGAATGACCGCCTTTACCTGGAAGCACGCGGGTCCAGTCGCGCCCGGTAGGATCCGTGTAGCGTACTGGATTGTCTGCTGCCATTTGCTGGAGGTTCATTCCGTCAAGATACCAGACGTCCTGGCTGGTCCACCTGCCGAGGTCCACGTCGTACAGCCGCGTCTGGCTCTGCAGCATGTTCCGGCTGCCGCCGTTGGGGACGAGCGTCATGCCCTGGAACGTGCAGGTCCAGGCGTAGCCGTCGTTGCCCGCGGCCCAGGCTGCGGTCAGCACCGTCTCGGCCCCGTACGGGTCGTAGGCGAACCGCTGCACGACCGTGCCCGAGCCGTCCGTCAGGCTGGTCACGCTGAACTGGCTGTCGTGCTGGGCGTAGACGCGTTCCTCCAGCCCGCTGCCGGTCACGCCCAGGCCGCCGGTCGAGTTGTTGGTGTCCGCGTTGCGGTCGCGCAGGATCAGGTCGTTGACGTAGCCCAGGCCCCAGACGTTCTGGGTGTAGAGGCCGCGGTTGAACGACAGGTAGACCTGGATCTGCCGCCCGGCGCCGTCGTAGAAGACCGGCTCGAACCCGCTGCCGGTGTTGATGGCGACGTTGCGGCCCAGCGCGTCGTACTGGAACACGTCCGACGACGTGGCCGTCATCCGGCCACAGGCGTCGTAGGCGTAGGCGTGGCCCAGCTCGTCGGTGGTCATGTTGCCGGCGTTGTCGTACGTCAGCGTGTTGGAGCCGTTGCTCGTCTCCTCGTTCTGGCTGTTGAAGGTGTTGCTGGCGCCGTTGCCGCTGGACCAGTTGCCCAGCGCGTCCAGGTTCCAACTGTTCTGGTTCGGCACGCCGCTGGTCGAGTTGAGGTTGGCGCTGGTGACCGTGTCGAGCGTCGAGCCGTTGTTCCCGCTGGCCGTCAGCGTGCCCCGGCTGAAGCTGGTGATTCGGCTCAGCGGGTCGTAGGCGCTGGTGTCGTCGCCCGAGCTTGCGCTGTTGGCGTGGTAGAGCTCGGAGAAGCTGCCGTTCACGAGGTTGTTCAGCAGTCCGATGGCTCGCATATATGTACTCACCCTCTTTTCGGATCCGTTCGAGTCCTGGTCGTAGCCGTACTGGAATTGCTTTAACGTGGTCCTCGCCGCACGCATCTTCCGATCGCCAGGGAGCAAGGGCTTTACGTACCCACACATTGAACCGCAGAAGAGAAACGCGGCGTTGCCTTGTAGTTCAATCCTTCCGGCCCCGCTTCACATGCCTATCGTCAGGCCCACTCGCTCAATCTCAGAACTTATGCAAGAACAACACATAAATGACATACGCGAAGCAAAGCACGGAGAAGGCGACGGTGAACACGCGCAAGACGCGCGGGTTGTGCAACGTGATCGCCAGAATCGCGATGGCAACTCCGGAAATCATCATCGCCACGTCTATCATTCGATCTCTCGTCATATCAAGTCCAAAATCTTGCAAGTTACACGCCGGGAGGGCGCAGCGTCATTACTCGCCTGACAAATAGAATTGATGCAAGTGGAATTCCTATTCACCTATCTTGTCCCCGATTAGGTTTCCAGAACCTTCTTCGTACATATACGGCATAGTGTCGGGACTGAATCCATCCGGTAAGGGGAAGTGTGCCTGCTTCTCGCGTGCGGAGCATGGGCCACAATGGACTTTCGTTCGGTCAATAAGCCCCCAAAGGTTTATGGTATTAAGCGATTTGAGTGCTGTCTTCCCTGTGAAAGAAAGTTGTCCCTCTTTAAGATAAGGGTCCTCCTTGATCGTTTTAGTGCCAGCGCTTTTCGGCCAAATGTAGGAGACAAACCCCCCAACTCCCGCCGTGACGCCGCCTCCAATTACAAGACCCTTCTGGAGTGGGGAAGGAGGATACGTGCTTGCAACAGTGCTAAGGATACCGCCAGCAGATGCAAGCCCAGCAGAAACGACTCCTCCAATAGGGCGATCCCACAATGTTACCGTATCTTGCACGAGCCACCGATGCCTTGCGAACTGCTCGAACAGTGCGTACATTCGGCAATTTCTGTGCTCCTCAGCTAATCTTTGGATAAATCGGCTTGGCTTTGGGTGGACATATTGGGTCTCCGGATCTGAAGATAGCCAAGCTCGACCAGAGCCTGGCGGGTTGCGGTGCGGGCGACGGTCGCCCGGTCTGCCGCGGTAAACGGTGCGTTGAGTCCTTTTTGGGTTCGCTGGCGTTGGATCGATTGGGCGATGTCGAAGTTCTTTTGTTCGATGAGGGCCGCCAGCGATTGGCGCTGCTCGGCGCTGATCGGCCGGCGCTGGCCCCAGCGCTGGTCGGGCGTGGGGCCCGCGGTTCCCCAGGGGCGGTTCAATGCGTTGGCGGCCAGCCGCGCCGATTCGAGGATGTCGCCGGGCCAGGTGTCGCATGCCTGCTGCTGGGCGATGAGGGCCGCCGCGGGCTTTGAGCTGCCCGCCGGCGGCTTCGATGCTGCCATTGTACTGAGGGGTCAATGGCGGGGACAGCAGGTTCACGACGCCCCGTGCGCGGCAGAGGCCGCGTGTCTCCTGGGCGATGAACGGGCTGCCGTTGTCGGTTTTGAGCACCAGCGGCGGATCGTGCTGATGGAACAACTGACGCAGGTTGCCGATGACGACTTCGGCCGTCATGTCCATGCACGGGGCCGCCAGCAGGGTACGCTGGCTGGCCAGGTCGCGGACCACCAGCACGTAAGGGAAGACGCCGTCGATGGGCAAGGGCGGCTCGGTGAAGTCGGCGGCCCAGACCGTGCCGGGAGCCGTCCAGTGCAGACAAGCCGGATCGATCTGCCGCGCGTCCGACCAGCCGTCACGGATGCGTTGCAGGGCGCTGCGCGGCAGCTCGTGGAAGAGTTCCTTGAGCGCCGGCACGCCGATCGAGCGGCCGTGCAAGTCCAGCAGTTCGGTGACGGCGGCGCCGGCCAGCGGATCGACCGCCATGGCGGGCCTGCCGCGCGGCGTGGTTTGATCCGCGCGGTCCATCCAGGAGCACAGCGTCTGCGGGGCCAGGTGCAATGACCGGGCGACGGCCGCTTGTGACCCGTTGTCACGAGCCAATTCGACAACGCCGGCCCGCACGGCCTGCTCCGCCTGGCGAAGCGGCTGCTGGGCTTGGGCCAGCGGCCGCGGATGTTGCTGATGGGCGTCGATCATGTGGGCCAGTTCCTGCACACGTTGGGCATGCGCCTCAGGATTCAGCGCTTGTGCTTCTTCGTTTTTTTCCCAGCGACGGGCCGACCATCCTTGAGCAGATGAGGCATCAGGAGGCCGATCTCCTCACGCAACTGCTGGGCCCGCAGCTCGAACTTCAGCCGCTGGTTCTCCTCGATCAGCCGCCGGTTCTCGGCCTCCTGCGGCGTAACGACCTTCTTCTTGCGGCCGGGCGTCCTGGGCTCCAGCAACTGCACGGCGTTGGCGATGAACTGACTCCGCAGCTTGTTGAACGCCGAGCGATTGATCTGCAGGACCTGGCATGCCTGCTCGACGGTAAACGCACCAGACATCGTCTGGAAGATGACCTTCAATCGCTGACGCGCCACTTCTGAGCCCTCCTCGAGCTTTTCGACCAGTTCCGCGCCTTCGTGAGGGCGGCCACGACGAGCGGACATGAGCGCCTCCGTGCGATCAAGGGATGCGCGGGGGGCAGGCCCACGCGAGCCTGCTCCCCGCGCACCCGCAACACGATCAGCTTACCACCGCGGCGTCAGCGGTCGATGAGACTGCCGCAGGCTCTTGTCCTGCCGGCGGCCGCTCGCGTTGCAGTGCCTCGACCGCACGCAGCGCCCGGACGGCCGGCGGGCGCCTGCGGCGGCCGCCGGACGACTTGCCCGCCGCCGCGGGCGTTGGCGGCGACAGTCCCGCGGCCCTTTGCGCGTTGCGCAACAGCGCCTGATAGCGGCCCAGTTGCTTCTCCAGCGTCGCGGACTTGATCTCCAGGCTACGGACCTGCTTGAGCAGCATCAGTGTCCGCCCCGGCGGCGTGGGCGTGCAGCCGTGGATCAAGCCGCGCAGGGCCCGGCTCTCCAGGTTGTAGTAAGTTTGCAGCGACAGGCCCAACGCCTCGGCGGCCTGCTCGGGAGAGCGAAGCCCCGCCAATACTTCCAGCACGCAGGCGGCGTGCTTGCGGGACTCGCCGCTGATCTGGTCCAGGGCCAGATTGCCTTCCAGCAGCTTGGTCCGCGCCGGCTTCCTGCTTTTGACTGCGGGAGTTGCGCTTTTCACAGGTCACCTCCCTGGGGAATGGGGCTGTTGTCGCTGTCGCTGTCGCTGTCGCTGTCGCTTTGGCCGTCGTTGCTGATCGACTGCCTGAGCTGCTCCAATCCTTCATCCAGCGGACTGACGCCCGGCGGCAACTCGGCCTCATGCTGCAGGTCGGCGTTGACCAGGCCGTGCGCGGTGACCGGCTCGGGCAACTCGACCTTCGCCGGCGGCTCGTTGGCCGCCGGCCCGGCGATCTGCTGCGCCGTGGCCAGGTCGATCGGGGTGCGCCGGCCGTCGTCGCCGAGCATGAACAGGCGGTCGCCTTCGGCATGAACGCTGAAGGCTTTGCCGTTGACCTGCCCGGCGATGTAAAACGGCGCCACGGGCGTGCCGCTGCGGGCCAGCTCCAGGGCGTTGGCCGCCACGCGTGCCTTGAGCGTCGCCAGCATCTGCGGGGCCGCCCCGTAGAAGCGGTCGGCGGGCGTCAGGCCGTCGATCCCCTGGTGCGGACGCTGGAAGTTGTAGTAGTCGATGAAGTGCCCGATCCGCCGCTGGGCGTCGGCCAGGTCGATGAACAGGGCCGCGTCCAGGCACTCGCGCCACAGCGTGCCCCAGAACCGCTCGACCTTGCCCAGCGTCTGGGGGCGACGCGGGGTGGCGACGATGTGCCGGATGCCCCGACGCTGCAGCTCCAGGGCAAAGCGGCTGGTCCCACGCCAGGTGACGTACTGCGGGCCGTTGTCGGTCAGCACCTCCTGCGGCGCGCCCACCGAGACGACCGCGGCCTTGAACGCCTCGATCACCAGCGGCGCCGTGCAGGAGGCGTGCAGGGCGTAGCCGACCACAAAACGCGAGTGATCGTCCATGAACGCCACCAGGTAGACCCGGCGGTTCTGCCGCTTGAGCACGAAGGTGAACAAATCCGTCTGCCACAATTGATTGGGGCGGCCCGCTCGAAGGAGCGGACCTTGTCCGGGTGCGGCGAGGTGGCCTGCTCTTCCAGCACGTACCCCGCCTCACGCAGCACCCGGGCCACCGTGTTGGCCGAGGCCGGCAGGCCGGGGCCGCGATAGAGCACGTCGCTGATGCGCTGGCAGCCCCACTGGGGGTTGGCCCGCTTGACCATGAGGATGGTGCGTTGGGTCAGGTCGGGGACCTTGCCGCTGCCGCCGCCGGTCTTGCGGGGCGGGTCCATCAACCCCGCCGGCCCCAGTTCCTCGAACTTCTTCTTCCAGGTGTACAGCGTGATGCGATTGATGCCGACCAGGGCGGCAAAGTCGTTGGCGGCCAGCCCCGATCGCTGCCAGGTATCGAGGATCAGCAGCTTCTGCTCGGCGGTAAGCTTGCGGTTGGCGGCGGCGGCCTCCTGCGGCGAGACCAGCCGCCGGGCCGGCCGCGGGCCGCGGCCGCACAGCCGCGCGGGCGCCGCCCCAAACGGCCGCGGGTCGATCGGCAGCGCGGGGACCTCATCGGGCTGCGCGCCGCCGGCGGTGCCATCGCCAGCGGGCAAATCGACGCCCGGCTGATCGTCGGCCGCGGCGGTGACGGGAATGTCGGGCGGGGCCGGCGTAACCGGCAGGTCAGGCGGGGGCGGCGTGGCGGCAAGCTCGGATGGAATGGGCGAGCCGGGGCCGGCGGCGGCGTTCGCCGGGGCGGTCCCGGCTCCGCTACGCTCCGCCGGGACCGCCCCGGCGAAGAAGTCCTGAGAACCAGGCGTCGGTTGAGAGGACATGACACGACTCCGATCTGCAGGGCCTTCAGCCCTGCGCTAAGTAACTAGCCAAAACTTCTTTGACAACATGCCTGCTTTGCGTTTCGCCTCGCGTGGGGTGAGGATCAGAACCCATCGCTCGGCCTCGTCGGCCTGCTGGTCGATGTCGTCGTACTGCCGGTTGGACGAGACCTGGG
>DASXMX010000568.1:0-2829 GCA_036495445.1 Tepidisphaeraceae bacterium | reverse complement strand
CGTCAACTCTGCCGGCGACCACCCCACCGAGTCGATCACCCTCAACTTCACCAAAGTCGTGTTCAACTACTTCCCCAACGGCGGCCCAACCCCGGTCTCCGCCGTGTACGACCTCGCAGCCTCGCTCGGGTAGGAGCCGCTTGGAAACAATCAAAGGGGGGCGGACGTCTCCATCAATCCTGTTCCGCGAGCGTCTGGACGTACGTTTTGCCGTACGGGTAGAAGAGTTCCTTGCGGCCTTCCGCCCAAGCCGCCTTCATGTCGGGCGTGGTGATGTCCCAGTCGGGGCGGCATTTCTTGAGGACGGCGCGCAGGTCCTGGCGGAGTTCTTCCAGCGTGGGCCGGCCGAAGAACCAGTAGCCGTTGTAGATCTTGTAAATCCTGAGGCCGGGCTCAAGCACGATCACATGGGGGATCATGGGATTGTTGACCGGGTCGGTGTACTCGGCGATGTCGAGGTCCTTCTGGACGTGACGCCCCGCGTCGGAGAGGAACGGCCAATGCGCGCCGACGCCGGTGCGATATTCGTTCGTCTGGGTGATGTTGTCAGTGCTGATCGTGACGAGCCGGCAGTAGCCCACTTCGATCTCGCGATGAAATTGAACAAGCAGTTCCGCCTGCCGGCGGTCCTTGGGGCAAAAACCGCCGCGGCTGAGGACCAGGACCATCGGATGCTGTCCCTGCAGCTCGGAGAGCGTCCGGCGCTTGGACGTCTGGTCGGAGAGCTCGTAGTTCGGGAAGATCGCACCGGGAACGATGTCAGGTCGCATATGAAATCCTCAACAGGCGGACGTTGTCTCCCCGTTCAACGAAGCCGTTCACGATTCCCGCGCCGATCCCCTGCGAAGCGCCGGTCACGATGGCTGTCTTCCGTGGGTCGCTCATAGTTGTTTATCTCGCAAGCGTCTTAGTGCTCGCCTTCGTAGAAGAACTGCTCGCGCGTGATCTTGTCCTCCTGATTGACCGTGTAGAGGGCGACCTCCTCGCGGGTGATGCGCTTGCCGGTGGCTTTGGGGGTGACGTCGAACGTGAAATAGACGGCGAACTGATCGGGGTTGGCGCCGTTAAAAAACGGGCCGGCGACCGTCTCGCCGTGGAAGGTTTTGTCAGCCCCCCAATCCTCGGACTTCTTGATTACCGGGCCCTGGCCGGAAGTCTGCCCGCCGTCGCCTTCGACGGAGACGATCGTCGGCGCGTACATCGTGCGCATCACGTCGAAGTTTTTTCCCTGCCTGCACAACTCCACAAACTTGTGAGCGACGGTTTGAATGCTCATGGTGAGTTCCTTTCGAATGAATCTGTTCGAATGAATCCGTGAACCTGACTTTACTGAGCGGATGGGCGGGACGGCGTAAATCTTTAATTAATATTGCCGAACAGATCAGTTCGCTAATCGGCTGCCGCGTGCGGGCGGGGAAAAGGGGAGGCGTCCAATTACGCCTCGTGCCCGAGTCGTCCGCCCGCCCGCATGGCAGGACTCAGCGGCAGCCGGCAATAGAACCCATGTAATGGCTGGGAATCGGACGCCTCCCCTTTTCCCGATCCGGCGGAATGTCAGAGACGTCCCGGCTGTTCGCCCCACCACTGCCTCCAGCCGCGTCGAGGCCGATTCTGGTTGCATTTCTTACGGCGATAGATTATTCCTCTGTTCGCCCGCTGGGAGGCTCTGGCAATCCTTTTTGGGGCACTGACCTAAACAAGCACGTCTCTCGGGAAGGGAAGAAGATGCTCGGCTCAATCACTTTGTCGGGGCGGATCGTCGGCACAACGCTGCGGATCGGATGGCGCCGGGCGACGGCTCGGCCACGGCGTGCGAGCGCGGCGCGACGGGCGCGCGCACCGTTCTCGGCCGGGGCGTGGATTCTTGCGTTGCTCGTGGCGGTTCTGCTGGGCGGCGGCCGTGCCCGAGCCGCGTTGATCGGGCTAAACCAATTCGCGAACACCGACCCGGCGATCACGTTCGAAACCGGCTCGACCGCCCTGCCGAGCGTTCCCGGGGTTTACTTCGGCGCCGCCGATGCGACCTTCAGCCCCTCGGCGATTGGCAAGCAGGCCTTGGGGGACCTGAACGACGGCAACATCGACGTCACGTTTTCCACGCCGGTGCAGGCGGTGGGCGCGTATCTGATCAATTTTGAGAGCGAGAGCGTGAGCTACGGGGTGACGGAACTGGTTTACGATTCGAACAACAACCTGTTGGATTCGCAATTCACGCATTTCGGCCCGGCGTTGAAGCAGCCTCCCCCCTTCATGGGCATTGCCCTCCCGGCCGCCGCGATCTCGAAGGTGGAATGGCAGAACTCCTATACCACGTACTTCGGCGTGGACAATTTGATCTACGGCGACGCCTCCGTGCCGGAGCCGATGTCCCTTGCGCTCTTCGCCGTCGGCGGATTGCTCGTTCTCGGTCGTGGTCGGCGAAACGAGAACGGGACCGGTCATCCCGGATCCGCCAATCCTCTTATTTTATCGTATGGTGTGGTTAGGAAATGATGCGCCGCCTGTTTAACCTCGCCGGGGTTTTGTCGCTGCTGGCGGCGGCGCTGCTCGGGAATGCCGGCTTCACCCAGGCATCCGGACGGGCGTGGTGGATCGGGCATCACGATGGCCCGCTGGCGGTGGTCCTCTGCGGGGGCCGGCTCGACGTCGTCCGAAACAACCACGGCGCGTTCGTCGGGGCGCCGATCTCGGTCCAACTCGGGACGCTGGCGTGGGCGTTGATCCTCCCCGCGGCGGTGTGGGCGGTGGTGAGCTACCGCGATGAGCGCCGCCGCCCGCAGGCGACAGGCTGCCCCGCTGAGTCGATTCAGAAATGAAGATTGACGACAG
>DASXMX010000567.1:0-24677 GCA_036495445.1 Tepidisphaeraceae bacterium | reverse complement strand
CGCTCCGCGTCGGACGTCCGAGCCCCGCGGCGGTCGGCGCTGATCTCGATGCCGCTGTCCCTCTCGCCCCGCAGCCTGCGCGACCCGGTCTACCTGCGCGTTTCCAACTCCGACTTCGCGGTGTTCGAGGAGATCTTCGACCGAGACGAGTACGCCGCCATCAAGCAGTGGAACCTGCCGCCCGACGCGACGATCGTCGACCTGGGCGCGAACATCGGCCTCGCGAGCGTCTACTTCTCGGCCATCGTGCCCGGCGCCTCGGTCGTCGCGGTGGAACCGGACGAGGAGAACTGCCGGATCCTGCGCCGCAACTGCCGTCGGCTGCTGCACGACCACCGGCTGAAAGTCTTCCAAGCCTTCATTGCGGCCCACGACGGGACCGCCGGCATCGACCGCAACCGCTCGAGTTGGGCGTTCCAGAAGGTGGATATGATCGACGCCGAGCACGAGGCGGTCCAATGCGTCTCCATGACGCACGTGCTGGCCGACAGCCGATTTGAAAAGGTCGATCTGCTCAAGTGCGACATCGAGGGGAGCGAGCGCGAGCTGTTCGCGGCCTGCGCGCCGTGGATCGGCCGGGTGAAGCACCTGGTTGTCGAGACCCACGCGCCGTACCTGAACGCCGACCTCTACAACGACCTGCGCTCCGCCGGCTGGGACTTTGACGTCACCTTCGAGCGCCAAACCCCCGTCGACGGCATCGTCTTCCTCCGGCGACGGTGAACAGGGCCCGACGCGGCGTCTCCGTCCCGTTTCGCAAGCGCGACCCCCCGATTCTGTCGCGCCCCGTCGCGCAGCATGGATTGTCCTGAATGCGTAGTCCAGTCTCCAGAATGGGAGCGGATCACCCGCGAGTGAACCGACCCTCTCCGTCCAATACGCCCGCGATAGCAGCTCGACCCGATCGAGTGCCCCGGAGGGCCCGCCAGACCCGTCCGTCGGCTCTCCGGTCTGGCGCTGGCGCGGAATGTGCATGGCGATAGACTCGTCAAAGCGCCGCACACCGCGGCGCGAAAGGAGTCGGATCGGATGGGACAAGCAGCTAATAATCGTGGCCGCAACGCATCGCTGGATGATCGCAAGGCGCGGGCCGCCGGGCGAGGACTTTCCCAGGGGTACAAGCCGGATTTCGACGATCCGCCCGGCCGCAAGCGGACGTTGGGCGCATTCGGGAGCACGGGGGCGAAGCGGGCCAAGTCGCCGTCGAGCAAAGTCCGAAACGCCGGCGCGGCGGGAAAGCCCAAGCGATAGAGCAGTTTTACTCCAGGTGCAGCAGTTGTGGTGCAGCCCTTCCGCACCTGCACGTGCAGGCTGGAAACCCAAATTGAGCGTCTTTCAGGGATGAGAGGCGAAAATGCCCGGGT
Organism: Tepidisphaeraceae bacterium; assembly: GCA_036495445.1. Lineage (GTDB taxonomy): Bacteria > Planctomycetota > Phycisphaerae > Tepidisphaerales > Tepidisphaeraceae > DASXMX01. The sequence continues at coordinate 23,313 of DASXMX010000567.1, read as the reverse complement.
GCCGCGGTTTCCGGGGTCTTCATCGTGGCACGGGTTTTCAACCCGTGAGCCCCGGTAGTCCGGGGCGTTGGCCGGTACCCCGGCCAAATCAGTTCGAAGCGGTAGCGCTCATTTATTCAGTGGGGAGAAGACTCGCTTCGCTCCAAGCTGATTCGGCCCGAGTACGGGCCGACGTCCCGGTGTACCGGGACCACGGGTTGGAAACCCGTGCCACAAAAACCGCTCAGCATGACTGGAAGCCTGCACCAAGTGCCTGCTACAGCAGAAGCGGATGCGCTCTCGCTAGCGCGTGACGGGACTGGTCATTTAAATGACCAGTCCGGCGGTCGGAGAACTCCCCTCTTGAAGGGCGTCATGCCATCAGCACCGGAGGCGGCACATACCCGCTGCGGACGCGGCCGGTCGGGTCGGTGCTGCTCTTGATATCGCACGGGTGGGCGTCGGGGCCCAGGTCCCAATCGCGGGCATAATCCTCCGCGATCTGCCGCATCTCCTGCATCGAGAGGTTCGGCTTGTCCGTCGCCTCCGCTGCCTCCTTGATCTCCTTCTCGTTGAGGAACGTTCCGGTGATGCTCGCCAGCCCGCCCTGTTGCAGCAGCCATTTGCAGGCGAGCTGGTGGACGTTCATCCCGTGTTCGCTGGCGTAGCGCCGCACGAGTTCGAGCTTCTTCAGTCCGTAGACCTTCCACGCCTGGTCGCGGAACTTGCGGTGATCGTTCTCGGCGATCGTCGTGTCGACCTTCACCACGTCCTTGAGGATGCTGCTGTTGTCGTGGACGCGCGCCAGCACGCCGCCCCTGGTCGCCCGGGCCACTTCGCAGAATTCGCGGCCCGGGTCCTGCTCGAATAGGTTGAAGACGGTCTGCACCGCCTTGGCCTTGTGGTCGAGCATCGCCCGGATGCCTTCTTCGCGCCACCCGATCGCCGGCCCGAGCGACACGCCCCAGACCTTGATCTTCCCCTCGTCCTTCACCTTCTCCAGTTCGGCGAACAGGTCGTCGCGGAACTGGGGCAACTTGATGTTGTGGGCCATGTACAGGTCGATCACGTCGACCTTGAGCCGCTTGAGCGACTTCTCGAGCGACTGCCGCATGAACTGCGGGGAAAAGTCCTGCTTTCGCTCGTTGTGCCCGCCGGGCACGCCCGGGTCGTTGTAGAAGTCGTAGCCGAATTTGCTGCCGATCTCGACCTTGTCCCGGGGGACGGTTTCGAGGAACTTCGCGAAGACGCTCTCGGCCCGGCCGTTGCCGTAGGCGTCGCCGTTGTCGAAGAACGTGACGCCCTGGTCGTAGGCGAACTTGCACAGCTCGACGGCCCGCTCGTCCGTGTAATGCCCCCACCAGTCCACGCCGAAGATCCAGCAACCCAGCGCGATCGCCGAAACTTCCAGGCCCGTATCACCGAATTGACGTCGTTCCATAAGGGTCAAATCCTCGTTTCTGGGACGGTAATACTATGGGTCCCCAAGGCAGTTGGGAATAGGGGCGACCCTCATATGCCAACCGCACGAAAAACATTCCGGATGTTGCATTTGTTGCACAGGGATTGCTGATGAATGGTTGCAACTCCCTTCGTGATCAACAGTTGTGAATCCTGCTTCGCCCGCAGGCCGTGCAACATGCCCTCGAATGTTGCATTGGACGTTGCATGGCTTTCGCGGCCACCATAATCTCCGCATCCCGAGTAAAGATCAGCAGTTGCAGCAAATCTGCCGATCCGCTCGTCCGGATCGAGGATTGGGGCGATGTTGCATTGAACCTGCCGGGTTCCGGTGGCGAGGGAAAAACGTCTACTCCCCCTCTATATAGGCGCAGACTTTAGATTTTGAGATGTAAGACTTGGAATCCTCGCGACTTGTGATCTCGTTGCGCGCTTCTCTGATTTGTCGGGGCATCCGCTCTAAAATCGGGCGATGCGTGTCGAAGACCTCGGTCGAATGGCTTACCGCGACGCGTGGGTGCTGCAGGAGGCGGCCCACCAACAGGTGTTGGCGGGGGGCGAGGAGCGGTTGCTGCTGGTGGAGCACCCGCCGGTGATCACGTTCGGACGCAGGCCGGGCGTCGCTCGCAACCTGGTGGCATCGGACGAGCAACTCGCCAAGCTCGGCGTCGAGGTCGTCCAAAGCGACCGCGGCGGGGACATCACCTTCCACGGCCCCGGCCAGATCGTCGCCTATCCGATCGTTCGCCTGAACGACCACGGGTTGTCCGTCGGCGCGTATGTTCACGGCATCGAGCGGGCGGTCGTCGCGACGCTGGCGGATTTCGGGATCGAGGCCGCCGCGGATCCCACTGCGGTGGGGGTCTGGACGGACGACGCGGGAATCTCTGCCAAGATCTGCGCAATCGGCGTCCGCATCAAGCGCGGGATCTCACTTCACGGGCTGGCGCTGAACGTCGAAACCAATCTCGTGTACTTCAACCTGATTGTCCCCTGCGGCCTGGCGGGGCGGCCGGTGACGTCGATGCGAAAGCTGCTGGGGCAACGAACTCCATCAATCGAAGTCGTCAAGGCATCGCTTGCGCGGCATCTTGGCACATGGCTGAAGGATTCGCGCATTGGACGCGCGATCTCGACGGTTAACGCCGAGGATGCAACCGCCCGTCGCGCCGCTCCTCCCCCCTCTCCCTCCGGGAGAGGGCTGGGGTGAGGGGGAATTGCGAGCGCCTTACTTGCTGGTCGAAAGTCCTCTCCGGTTTCCCCTCACCCCTACCCTCTCCCAAAGGGAGAGGGGGCAGGAGGGTCAACCGCAAAGGGTCAATCGTCATCGTCGTGCTTCTGCACCGCCCGCGCGACCGTCGGGGGCGGTCCATGAGGCGTCGGGGGCAGGACCGAATCCGCGCCTTTCACGCTCTTCCAGATGATCTCGTTGAGCCGGTCGGCCGGCGCGCGGTCGGCGTGGGCGAAGTCCATTTTGCCCGACTCCTCCATCATCGACCGCTGCTCGGGGCTGATCGGCGACTTGGGGCTGTTCCTGCCGTTGATCTGGCCCAGGATCTCCTTGTCCGGCGCGATCGGCTCATACGGCGCATCATTCGACGGCGACGTATCCCAAGCCATGATCGGGTCGCTCGTGGCGTCGTACTGGCACATGGGTGGTAAGCCCATCAGCAGCTCCATCGTCCGCAGGCAACTGGCCGTGTTCTGGAACGTGTGATCGACGCTGTGCGCCTTGATCCACGGGCTGATCACGTAACAGACGGAGCGGTGAGCGTCGATGTGGTCCGGGCCGTTCTGGGCGTCGTCCTCGAGGATAAAGATCGCGGTTGACTTCCAAATCGGGCTGTGGCTGATCGCGTCGACGAGCTGCCCGCAGGCGTAGTCGTTGTCCGCCACCATCGACCGCGGCGAGTGATGGTTCGGGTTCGTGCCCATCGTGTGGTCGTCGCCGAAACGGACAGTCATGAATGCCGGGACCGCGGACCCGTCAGGGGACTTGGCCAGCATCTCCTGAAATTCGCGATGCCATTCCGCGAACCGGCTGGGCGAGTTGTGGATGCCAAACGCTTTCCGCGGGCGAAGGAAGGTCTTGTCGTTGAACTTCTCCGCGTAGCGTTGCCGGGCCTCGCTGTCGGCGTAGTTCAAGTCGAACCCGAGGAAGTCGAGGTCGGTCACGCCCGCCAGATCGTGCCCGCCCGGCTGAAGCCCCACGGAGTTGGGGTAGTTCTCGGGGATGATCACGTCCCTCCCGTGCTTCAGCCCGTCGGAGACGAAAAAGCCGTAGTTGCGGTACGAGAGATTGGCCTTGCGGACGAGGTCCCAAATGTGCCCGCCCGGCGCTTCGCCCACATCAGGAATCGGCGGCGCGCCATCCTGGTATTTCGGATCGGCCGAGAGCGGCCTGCCCTCGGGGTCTTTCGCCGGGAACCCGGCAGTTGGATAGTCGTCGACGGCTCCCTCGTAATCGTAGCTGCGGCCCCGGTCGCCGTAAGAATACGGGACGTTGCGGGCGACGTACTCGTTGACCTGCGCCTGGGTGGACCAGTTCCACCCGTCGCCGCTCACTTCGCCGCAGTCGTAGAAGTTGTCGAGCAGCACGAACCGCTCGGCGAATGCGTGCAGGTTCGGCGTGATCGGGCGGCCGAAGATGCAGCGGGACGGGTCGCCGTTGCCTTGCGGCAGGTCGCCCAGCACCTGGTCGTAGGTCCGGTTCTCCTTCACGATGTAGATCACGTGCTTGATCTTGCCGGCCTGCAGGCCGATGTCCGCCAGCGGGTTGCCGCGCTTCAGGTGCTTGGGTGTGAGCCGGGCCAGTTCCATCACCCGCTCCGTTTGCGCCCGCAACTCGGTGTTCGACGGAATCGTGACCGAGATCAGGTTCCCCTCGAGCAGCGACAGAGGCGAAATCTGCCTTTTCGTTCCCGGCGGCGGGTTCGGATGGCGGGCCTCCAGCCCCTTGGCATTGAGCACGAACAGCCGGTTGAGATTGGGCGGGACCGCGACGGCGGTCGGGTACCAGCCGGCGGGGATGTACCCATCCAGTTCCGCGTCGTCCGGATCGATCACGCCGACCGCGTTCATGTCGCCCAGAGACACGTACAGCCGCTTCTCATCCGGGGAGAGCGCCAGCCCGTTCGGCGTGGCGCCCGGAACATCCTTGGCGATCTCCGGCCGCATCAGGATCGTGTGGACGACCTGGTCCGTCCGCGTGTCCACGATCGAAACGGTGTCGCTGCTGGCGTTGGCCACGAACAGACGGGACTCCCCTCTGTCGAGCAGCAGCGCGACCGGGTGCGCGCCGGTCGAGATCTTCGAACGGAGCCTCGGCTGGGCCGCCTCCCGGGTATCCAGCACGTAGACCGCCGCGTCGCGCTCGCTGGCGACGTATGCCTTGCTCCCGTCCTTCAGCGCCGCGATCGCCAGCGGGAAATTCGGCGTCTGGGCCGGGCTGTCGTCGAACGCGAACCGGCCGACCTCCTGGCCGGTGGCCGCATCATAGACCGCCATGCTGCCCGGGGTCTGGTAGGGGGCCTTGGTCGAGATCGGGTCGTTGTTGGCGACGTACAGCCGCCCGCGGCCGTCGAGCGCCAGGCCCGAAGGGAAATCACCCTTCTTCGTCGGGATCTTCCGTTCCTTCGTCAGCTTTCCGTTTGAATCAAGATGAAGCACCCAGATCACGTCGGCGTTCCCGCCCGCGGCGTAGAGCGTGCCGTCCGGCGCGAACACGAGCCCGTAATAGAGGCCGTTGTGCGGCACGCCGGTGTTGCTCGGGAAGTTCACTCGCGACACCTCGGCCCCGGTGCTCACGTCCACGGAGCACAGCATCTGACGCCCGCCCTGGTCGGTCGTGATCGCGTATCTGCCGTCCGGGCTCAGCACCATGTTGAACGGGAAGTTGCCCACGGGCTGGGTCGTCGCGGCATGCGGTTCGATCGCGTGCGACGTCACCAGCGGCGTCGGCAGCGGGGCCGACGCGGCCTCCTTTGACGAGTTCTGCGGGTGGTCCTGCCCGCACCCGGCCAGGCACATCATCACCGCCGGGAGAATCCGGGCGGCGCGATTCACTACGCGGTCGATTGCTTCCATTCGTCTCTCGCTCCGATTGCGCCAACGCTTGGGATCGCGATTCGGTTCCCTTGATACCGCTGTCGCTCCGCCGGGTTGCCATCGCGGCACCGGCGACGCAGAGGTATACTCGCCCCACGAGGAATCCGCACATGCCAAGCAATGAAGAAGAGATGAAGAAGGCGCTTAAGGCGTTCAAGAAACGGCTCAAGCTCACCCGCCTCGACGACGAATCGCGCCTCGGCCACGGCCCGATGAGTGGCGGGGCGAAGGACAAGGTCGTCTCCATCCAGCCGCCCCCCGGCTTCGGCCGGCAGGTGTGGGAGGACCTCGCGGACGCGGGGTACCTCAAACGCGATGGCGTCGGGTTCTACGAACTGGTCGAGGGGCGGTAGATTGGGGATGAGCCCCTTCGGCAAGAAATCAGAGCCGGGGCGTGCCGCCCCGGTCTGACCGAAGGTCCGATGCCTTTCAACGGCGCGCGCGAACCGTCAAGCAAACGTCAGCCCTGGACCTTCGGTCCAGCCCGGAGCGACACGGTCCGGCTCTGAATGCCCTCGGGATTCGGCGAGGGGGAAATCATGTGGGCGAAGTCCTCGTCGGGAATCTCGATCCTCATCTCCAGAATCGCCTGGCCCAACGCCTTGCCTTGTGCATCCACGCGCAGCGACACGCTTCCGCCGCCGTCGAGAATCGTCGGGAGGACGAAGTTGAGGGCGAGCAGGTTCGGGAGTTCGTAACGAATCACACGGCCGGGATTGGCGTGAGAAAAGAAGGCCTCCACGCGCCCGGCGGTCAGCGTGCGGCGGAGGAATTCGAACCCGGCGGCGGTGTGGGCGATCACGCCGACGTTGGCGCCGGCGCCCTTGTCGCCGCTGCGGGCGTAGGCGATTTGGCCGAGACGGATCGTGGGCATGGCGTCAGACCTCCAGCAGTTCGACGCGAACGTTCACGCGGCTGCGATCGACGAGCGTCGGCCAATAGCCGAATACCTCGTGGACGGCGGGGCGCCCTTCGGCATAGCCCGTGATCCCCTGCGGCCCGGCACTGATCAGGGGAGCCATTTGTCGGGCGAATCGTTCAACGACCTCCCGCCGCGGGTCCCAGACGCTGATCCGCAACACGGTTTCAAGCAACTCGCCCGCGTGCGGCGCGGGGACGCCCGGGACGACGTCGCCCGCGCCGATGCATTCCACCCGCGACTTCCGGGGCTCGCACCCGGCATCCCGCAGCCTTTGCAAGACGATCTCACCACATCGGCGCGCCTTCGCGACCGCATCGCGGCCGAAGACGGCCAGCATCCCGGACGCCCGGAACCCGGCGCGATACGTCGCGCTCACCTTGTACTTCTCCGGCGCCGGCCCGCCCGTCGCGCCACCGACGCTGACGCGATTGTTCCCCTCGTTGTGAACGCGGAGCGTCAGGAACGAGACCGTTGCGTCGGGGCTGAGGTAATGGGCGGGGTCGCCGATCTCGTAGAGGAGTTGTTCCTTGACGGTCCGCTCGTCCACGACGCCGCCGGTGCCGGCTGGCTTCGTGACGACGCACGAGCCGTCGTCGGCGACTTCGACGATGGGGAATCCGATGTTCCTCGTGTCGAGGTCGAGCCAGTGGGTGCTGATCCCGCCGGTGATCTGCGTGCCGCATTCGATCAGGTGCCCGGCGACGGTGGCGCCGGCGATTCGGTCCCAGTCGTCGAGCTTCCAGTCGTAATGAGCAATGCAGGGGGCGACCGTCAGGCTCGGGTCCGCCACGCGACCCGTCACGACAATATCGGCGCCCGCACGAAGCGCTTCGACGATGCCGGCCGCACCGAGGTACGCATTGGCCGTCACAACGGAATCGAGAACGCTGGAAAGCGAGTTTCGCGTTTCAAGGTGCGGGAAATCCGCGGGACGCTCGCGGAGCAGGGGAAGGACGTCATCACCCGTGACCAACCCGATCTTCAGCCCAACGCAACCGGCCTCGCGAAGCGCGGCAACGCACCGCTCGGCGCAGCCGCGCGGGTTGAGCCCGCCGGCGTTGGTGACCAGGCGCAGCTTGCGGCCGCCACGCCAGTGGGGGGCGAGCGACTGGACGACACCGAGGAAGTCGCGCGCGTAGCCCGCGGACGGGTCGCGATCCCGCTGCTTGGCGAGGATCGACATCGACACTTCGGCCAGGTAGTCGAGCGTCAGCACGTCCAAGTCCGGCGCCTGCGCGACGAGCCGCGCCGGGGCGTCGGGGTCGTCGCCCCAGAACGCTTGGGCGTTGCCGATCTTGAGAACGGGCTCTGATGCCATGGAACTGTCCCGCGCCAATCCGCTCCGACCGCCGCTTGCGCTTGGCGCGGAGCCGGAACGGCTTTCCCAATTCGCGCCAAACGCAAGCGGCCGTCGGGCGCAGTGCTTTTCCGGTACGTTTACACCTGCAACACGCCCGCTCGGAACCCGCCCGCGGGCGCGGGCCTTGTCGCAAGCAAAAGCGCGTCGATCAATACGTCCCGCGTCGTGTGCGGGGCGATGATCGCGTCCACCCACCCGCGGGCGGCGCCGTAGCGGATGTCGGTCTGCGCCTGATAGTCGGCGACGGTTGTGCGCCGCAGTTCCTCCAGCTCGTCGGGGGCGAGCGTTTTGCCGGATCGTTCCGCCTGGCGTCGCCTGAGTTGGACGAGCGTGTCGGTCGCCTGTTCGGCGCCCATCACCGCGTACCGCGCGCCGGGCCAGGCGAAGATGAACGCCGGGTCGAACGCCTTGCCGCAGAGGGCGTAGCTCCCTGCGCCAAACGACCCGCCGACGATGACGGTGACCTTCGGGACCGTCGAGTTGCTGACCGTGTTCACGAGCTTCGCGCCGCTGCGGATGATGCCGTGCTGCTCGGCCTCGCGGCCGACCATGAACCCGACGACGTCCTGGAAGAAGACCAGCGGCAGGCCGGTCTGGTTGCAGTCCATGACGAAGCGGGCGGCCTTGTCGGCGCTGTCGCCGTAGACGACGCCGCCGATCTGCACGTCGCCCCGGGCGCTTCGGAGCGGCAGCCGCTGGTCGGCGACGATGCCGACCTTCCGCCCACCGATCGACGCGTACGCGCAGACGAGCGTCTTGCCGTACTCGGCCCGGTATTCCTGCAGCGAGCCGCCGTCCACGACGCACGCGAGGAGCTCGTGTACGTCGTACGGGTGGTGGCCATCGGGGTCAACCAGTTGATAGAGCGACTCCGGGTCGGATGCGGGCGGTTCGCCCGAGCGAGCATCCGATCCATTGGCAGGCAACAGATCAACGAGCGATCGAAGCCTTTCGAGGCAGGCGGCGTCGTTCGGCTCGCGGAAGTCGCAGGTGCCGCTGATCTGGGCGTGCATCGCCGCACCGCCCAATTCCTCGTCGCTCACATCCTGCCCGATCGCAGCTTTCACGAGCGCCGGGCCGGCCAGATAAAGGTTGCTCCCCTCGGTCATCAGCAGCTTGTCCGAGAGCACCGGCAGGTAGGCCCCGCCGGCGACGCAGTTGCCCATCACCGCCGCGTATTGCGGGATGCCCATGGCGGAGAGCACCGCATTGTTCCGGAAGATCCGGCCGAAGTCGTCCTCGTCGGGGAATATCTCGTCCTGCATCGGCAGGTAGACGCCGGCCGAATCGACGAGGTAGATGAGCGGCAGGTTGCAACGCGCCGCGATCTTCTGTGCCCGCAGCACCTTCTTGCAGGTGGCGGGGAAGAACGCGCCGGCTTTCACGGTCGCGTCGTTGGCGACGATCATGCACAGCCGGCCGCTGACGGTGCCGACCCCGGTCACCACCCCGGCCGCGGGAACCTCGCCCACCTCGGGATACATGCCCCACGCGGCCCAGAGGTTCAGTTCGAGGAAATGGGAATCGCGGTCCAGCAGAAGTGCCAATCGCTCGCGAACGGGCATTCGCCCAAGCTTTCGCTGCCGCGCATGGCCCGACTCGCCCCCGCCCCGTCGAAGAATTTCTTCTTCGGCGAGAATCCGTTCGGTGAGCGCCCGCAAATCCGCGGGGGCCCTGTTTCCAGCGGACGCGACCGGCGGCGGAGCCGCGCGGCTCCCTTCGGCAACGGAAGATTCACGATGCGAGCGACGCGCCGCGCCGTTGGCACGGTGCCTTTTCTCCGCGTCCCCGTGTCCCCGCGTCTCCCCGTCTCTCTTCCTCATTCTTCCTCCGGCGCCAGTTCGTACCACCCCTTCCCGTCCGGGCGAACGCGGCAGACCGCCTTCCCCGGCTCGTGGTCGAGCACGAGCCGCCAGTCGTTCTCGACCGCCTCCCTGAGGAACCACGCCTTTGTCACGCTCGTCGTGTACGGCTCCACGTCATAGGCCAGGCTATAGGCGGGATTCACGTGGTGAACGGTGGGGAGCACATCGGGGGTGAAGACGATCGAACGGCCGCGATCATCGGTGAATCGAATCGCCTGCTGTCCCCACGTGTGCCCCGGCACGAGAAACACGCGAATGCCCGGGGCGACTTCGGTCTCGCGCTCGCTCAACGGCATCGCCGGCGCGTCACCTCGATCATGGATACGGCCGGGTGAATAGGGCGATGGCGAATCGATGAGCGTAACGTGATCGCGCAGCGGCTCGATGTGGTCGCGGAGATACGTGCGCGTCATCACCGAGCGGTTGACGCGGGCGTCTTCCCACTCGCGCCGTTGCACGACGACGCGAGCGTTGGCGAACGTGAGCTTGACGCCGGCCGGCGCCTCGGGCTCGGGGGCGGGGCGGAGCCAGTCGGGCGTTTCGCCCGGCCGGGGTCGGCGGGTCAGGCCGCCGGCGTGGTCGAAGTGCAGGTGCGAGACGATCACCAGGTCGATCTGCTCGCAGGCGATGCCGGTTTCCTCGATCGCCTGGATGACGCAGCGATCTTCGAGGCCGAAGATCTTCCGCATCTTCGGGCCGAACTTGTCGCCGCTGCCGACTTCGATGACGACGCGGCGTGGGCCGGGGCCGGCGGGATCGATTCGCTCGAGAAGCAGGGTGTTTTGGGCGACGGTGATGCGGTTCTGCTCGTCGGGGGGGAAGGCCTTGCTCCAGAGGACGCGCGGGACGACGCCGAACATCCCGCCGCCGTCGAGGCGGAGGGGGCCGGTGCGGAGGAGGGACCAGCGGTAGCGGGGGGACTGCGTCATGCCGCACCCCGAACCGACCTGATCGTGTGGAGATGAGAAGGAAGGGACAAGAATGTCCCTGCGGCAGAGCAGGGCGGACAGGGATGTCCGCCCCACGAAAAACAAAAGACCAATGAGGAAGGGACAGGAATGTCCCTGCGGCTGTATAGGGCAGACAGGAATGTCTGCCCCACCATTTTTTCCTCAGGATCGTTCATCGTGTGGGTCATCGGTGTCTTATCCGGGCGGCAGCAATTCGTCGGGCGTTTGGAGCAGTTCGATGATGCGGGCCAGGGCGGTGGCGGCGGTGGCGCCGTCGATGACGCGGTGGTCGGCCGAGAGGCTCAGCGGCAGCACCTTGCCGACGCCGATCATGCCGTGGCGGACGACCACGCCCTCGCGGGCGCGGCCGACGGCGAGGACGGCGGCCTCGGGGTAGTTGATGATCGGCGTGCCGAACCGGCCGCCCATCGCGCCGAAGTTGCTGATCGTAAACGTCGAGCCGGTCAGGCGGTGGGGCGGGATCGTCCGGTCCCGCGCCTCCCGCGCCACCTCGGCGATCTGCCGGCTGATCTCCAATACGCCGAGTTGGTTGGCGTTGCGGATCACCGGGACCATCAAGCCGCTCTCGGTGTCGGTCGCTACGCCCAGGTGAACGGCCCGGTGCTGCACGATTTCCTGGCGGTCGTCGTCGACGGTGGAGTTGAGCCGCCGGAACTGCGGGCCGTTGCGGCCCGTCAGCACGCGGCAGACCGCCGCCGCGACGAAGGGCAGGAGCGAGACCTTCTCGTTGCTGGCGGCGACCAGGCGACGACGGAGTTCGTCCAGCGCGGTCACGTCCGCCTCGTCCATCACGGTGAAGTGGACGGCGCGGTTGACGCTGTAGCGCAGGTGTTCGGCGATCGTGCGCCGCACGCCGCGGAAGGGGATCCGGTCCGTTTCCGCGAAGGGGCTGGCCCCGGCGGGCGCGGGTTGTTCCGCGGATTCGCGCTTTGACGGCGCGGGTGGCTCATGGGCCGGCGCTTGATCGACCGCGGCGCGGACATCGGAGGCAGTGATGCGTCCGCCGATTCCGGTCCCCGTCACGTGATCCAGGTTCACGCCCAACTCCCGGGCCAGGCGGCGCACCGCCGGGGCGGCCAGCGCTTTGCCGGCCTGCTCCTCGGATTCGGCGTGCGTCGCGAGATTGCCGACGACCGTGCCGGCGTCCTGCCGCTCCTCGCGCGGGGCGCCGTTGCCGCCGCCGTTCGAGCGGGGTGCGGCGGCTTCAGGCTCGGGCGTCTCGTCCTTATAGGTCACGAGCGGCGAGCCGACCTTGATCGCCTGCCCCGGCTTACCGTGGAGCTGGGCGACCACCCCGTCGCGCGGGCTGGGGACTTCGACCAGCGCCTTGGCCGTCTCCATCTTCGCCAGCACGTCGTTCTCGCGGACGCGCTGCCCGACGTTCACGCACCACTCGACCAGTTCCGCCTCCTCCAGCCCCTCGCCCAGGTCCGGCAGGCAGAAGTCGTTGGGATTGCCACTAGTTCGTGCGACCATAAACCCTCGGTTGCATGCCCAGTGACACGGGTTTTCAACCCGTGCCGAATACCTTGCAAGCGGAAGATCACTCCCGTTTTTAGCTCGTCAGCACGGGTTGAAAACCCGTGTCACGGGCGACGCCTTCTCAGTAGGCAAGGCAGTCCCGGATGGCGGCGGTGATCCGCGTCGCATCCGGTAGGTACTCCTTCTCCAGCTTGTAGTACGGCATCACGGTATCGAATCCGGTCACGCGCTGGACCGGCGCTTCTAGGTAGAGGAAGCAATGCTCCTGGATTTGGGCGGAGATTTCCGCACCCATCCCGGCGGTCCGCGGCGCCTCGTGGACGACGACGGCCCGGCCGGTCTTCTTCACCGATTCCGCGATCGTCTCGACGTCCATCGGATAGATCGTCCGCAGGTCGATCAATTCGACACTCACCTCGTCCGGCAGGCGGTCGATCGCCTCAAGGCAATCGAAGACGCAAGCGCCCCAGGTGATCACGGTCAGGTCGGTCCCTTCATTCACGACCGCGGCCTTCCCGATCGGCAGCGTGTACTCGTCCTCAGACACTTCTTCACGGAACGAACGGTAAACGCGCTTGGGCTCGAAGAAGATCACCGGGTCCGGATCGCGGATCGCGCTGATCAGCAGCCCCTTGGCGTCCCGCGGGCGCGAGGGCATGACCACCTTCAGGCCCGGCGTATGGGCGTAGACCGCCTCGGGCGAGTCGCTGTGGAGCTCGGGGGCGTGGATGCCGCCGCCGATTGGGACGCGGATCGTCATCGGGCAGGTGAACGCGCCGCGCGTCCGGCTGCGGCAGCGGGCGGCCTGGTTGGTAATCTGGTCGTAGGCGGGGCCGAGAAAGCCCTCGAATTGGATTTCGGGGACCGGCCGCATCCCGGCCATGGCGAGCCCGATCGAGGTGCCGATGATGCCGGATTCGGACAGCGGGGTGTCGACGACGCGGTCGGGGCCGAAGCGTTTCTGCAGGCCGTCGGTGACGCGGAAGACGCCGCCGTTCAGTCCGACGTCTTCGCCGAGGATCATGACGCGCTCGTCGCTGGCCATTTCCTGGGCCAGGGCGAGGTTGATCGCGCCGACGAGGTCGAGCTTGGGCATCGTTTCTCCTCGCATCATGTAGGGGCACACGGCCGTGTGCCCTGGGCGTACGGCCGTACGCCCCTACACGCGATGGGCACACGCCGTGTGCCCCTACAACATCAGTGCGACACGGACTTCTCCTCCCATGTCGGCGTCAGGCCGACCTGGGTCGGGTCCTGGCCGAGCGAGTCGGTTCGCATCGTGAGCTTCTGCCGTTCCAGGTCCTCCGGAAGCTGCGCGAACGTGTAGTCGAACAGGTCGGCGGCCTTGGGCTTTTCGATGTTCAGCGCCACCTGCACCACGTCATGCACGATCGTCCGCGCCCGCTCCTCCGCCTTTGCCTGCTGGGCGTCATCCCACAGCCCCTTCGAGTGCAGGTATTCTCGCGTGCGGACGAGCGGGTCGGCTTTGAGGGCGGCTTCCAGCGCCTCGGGCGGGCGATATCGCCGGGCGTCGTCGGCGGTCGTGTGGTCGCCCAGCCGGTACGTCACCGCCTCGATGAACGACGGCCCGCCCCCGGCGCGGGCGCGTTCGATCGCGTCGCGGTGGGCCTTGTAGACCGCAAAGAGGTCATTCCCGTCCACCTGGATGGTGGGCATGCCGTAGGCGAGGGCTTTTTGGGCGAACGTTTCGGACGCGCTCTGCTTGCAGCAGGGGACGGAGATCGCCCACTGATTGTTGATGCAGCAAAAGACGCAGGGAACCTGCTGGACCGAGGCGAAGTTCATCGCCTCGTGGAAGTCGCCGGTGCTGGTCGCGCCGTCGCCGAAGAAGCAGAGGACGGCCCGCGGCTCCTTGCGGAGTTTGAATGCCCAGGCGATCCCCGTCGCGTGCAGCGTCTGCGCGCCGATCGCGACGCACAGGGGGCTCATCGAGAGGTTTTTCGGCACCGCGTTGCCGCGCTCGTCGCCCATCCAGTGGAGCAGGACGTAGTGCATTGGCAGCCCGTGGAGGAACATGGCCGGGTTTTCGCGGTAGTAGGGGACGATGTAGTCGACGCCCTTGGTCAGCGCCTTGGCGGCGCCGAGCGTCGCGGCCTCCTGGCCCTTGTTCTGCGGGAACGTCCCCATCCGGCCCGACCGCTGCAGCTTGAACGCCGTGTCGTCGAACTCGCGGCAGACGATCATCTGCTGGTAAAGGATCTGCACGTCCACGTCGCTGAGCGTGCCCGCGGCCAGCTCGGCGTCGAGGCGGCCCTCCTCGTCGAGGATCTGAAGGAACTCGACCTCGCCGCGGTACACCGTCCGTGTGGGCATATCACCTCCGCGCTGCTGGGTCCCCGTTCGCCGCCGGATTCTTCTCCCTCCCCCGGAGTACCCGGGGAGGGAAATTGGGGTCAGGCACTCTCCGCTTGCTCGACCACGGCGCGCCGCATCGCCCCGTCGCCATTCCCGTTCCCGTTCCCGTTCCCGTCGGCCGGCTCGGGCTTGGCGGCGCCGTCGCCCGGGAACTGCTTGATCCCATCCTGGCGAAGCGGCCGGCCGGTGCCGGCGGCGACGGGGGAGGATTCGGGGATCACGTACTTGTCGTTGGGCAGCGTGCTGCTGTATCGCAGCGCCGCCGCGGCGGCGGCACGCATCGAGTCGTCGTCGTTCTCGAATAGCTCGCGGAAGCACCGCTGGATCGCCGACTCGGCCATGGCCATGAAATAGGCCGCCGCGACCTTGTCGCGCTCGAAGCGGTCCGTTTGCACGTCGGCCCGCAGGTCGCGATCGAGCTTGCTCAGGACGCACGCCCACGCGTGCAGCCACATGGCGCTGTCGGCCACGCGCGCCTGGACCGCCTGGCGGCCGACGATCTGCTCGCCGTAATGCTTGCTGGCCCGCTTGAAGTGATGGCTGTGATCGCGCACCCGGTGCGCGAACCGCTCGGCCGCGTCGCGCAACGACGGATGCAGGGTGTTTACCTTCGGCACCGATGGCCAGACGCCCAGGAACAACTCGGCCCCGAGCGGCGCCGCCGCTTTGACGACCGGCCCGTGCTTCAGGCCCCGCAGGATCCGGGCGAGGTTTTGCGTCGGCGATTCCTGATGGTCCCAGCCGACCGCCTGCTGAATGCCGAGCATCTGCTCGGCCAGTTGCTTCCCGCCGTAGGCGAAGATGAACGATTGCATCACCTCGTTGGCCCCCTCGACGATGAGGTTGATGCGCGAATCGCGGAAGATCCGCTCGATTTCGTTCTCGGTCATGTACCCTTCGCCGCCCATGATCTGCATCGCGTCGTTGACGACCCGCCAGCCCATCTCGGAGCAGAACAGCTTGCAGACCGCCGTCTCGACCATGATGTCTTCGTCGTGGCGGTCGAGCATGCCGGTGGTCATGTAGAGCATCGCGTCCATCGCGTAGGTGAGGGCGGCCATGTTCGCGATCTTCGCCTGCACCAGCTCGAAGTCGGCCAGCGGGCGTTGGAACTGGTAGCGGGTCTGCGCCCACTTGGTCGATTGTTCAAACGCGCGGGTTGCGCCGCCCAGCATCCCGGCCGAGAGCGTGCAGCGGCCGTAATTGAGGCACGAGAGCGCCACGTTCAGCCCCTTGCCCTCCTGGTGCAGCAGGTGACTGCGGGGCACTTTCACGTCCTTGAAGCGGATGCGCGCCTGCCACGTGCCGCGGATGCCGCACTTGGACCGGTTCTTCTGGAAGATGTCGATTCCAGGCATGTCCGGCGTGCAGATCAGGGCCGTCACCTTCTCAGACGTCTTGCCGGTCTTCGGATCGGTCAGCTTCTGGCGGGCCATGACTGTGAAGAGCCCCGAGAGTGCGCCGGAGGTCGACCACTTCTTCTCGCCGTTCAGGATGTAGTACTGGCCGTCTTCCGAGAGCTCGCACCGCGTCCGCTGCCCGCCCGCGTCGCAGCCGACGTCGGGCTCGGAGAGGCAGAACGCGCTGAGCCAATCTTTCGCCAGGTGCGGCAGCCAGCGGGCCTTCTGCTCCGGCGTGCCGAAGAGCATGAGCGCCTTGCACCCGATCGACTGGTGCGCCGAGACCATCACGGCGGTCGATCCGCACGAGCGGCCGATGCGTTCGAGCACGCGGTTGTAGCTGGTGATGCCGAACCCGCCGCCGCCGTACTCGCGGGGGATCGTCATCCCCAGCACGCCCAGCTCGAACAGCCGGTCGACCACCCATCGGGGGATCTCCTGCTCGGCGTCGATGCGCGTCGCGGGGTGCTCGGTTTCGAGGTAGTGATCGAGCGCCGCCAGGAGCCGGTCGCAACGGGCGGTTTCGTCGGGATCGATAACTGGATAGGGGAAGACGAGGTCTTCGCGGACGTGGCCCCAGAAGAGGTTCTTCACGAACCCCATCGTCGAGGGCTCGGGACCGAGCAGGGCCTCGGCCTCCTCGATCATCTTCCTGTCCTTCTCCGCGACGCCCTTGAGAGTTTTGAGGTCAGCCATGCGGAAGCGTCCTCCTCCTCCCGGCAATGGTCTGGCTCGCAATCGTCGTACCGCGTACCGCGCGCGAGCCCTCAAAGTCAGCATACGATTCTAGGCACGACGCGGCGCAGCGGCCCGCGCGGCGGTGGTCGCATCATCCCATAAAAAACCCGCCGTTCACGTGCAAAACTTGCCCGGTGATGTAGCCCGAGGCCGGGGAGCAGAGGAACATCACCGCGTTGACGATGTCCGCCACCGTTCCTTTTCGGCCGATCGGCACCTGCTCAACGAATTTCCGGGCCATCTCCTCGCTCAACGTGCTGCGCGTCATCTCCGTGTCGATGAATCCCGGGGAGATTGCGTTGACGGTGATGCGGTTGCGGGCCAGTTCCCGGGCGGCGGTGCGGGTCAGGGCGATGATCCCGGCCTTGCTGGCCGCGTAGTTCCCTTGCCCGAAGAGGCCCAGGATGCCGGTGACGGACGACAGGTTCACCACGCGCCCGTCGGGCCGGAGGATCGGCACGGCATGGTGCAGGCAGTTGAACGTGCCGGTCAGATTGACCCGGATCACCGAGTCCCATTCCTCGTGGCTCATCTTCGCCAGCGTGCGATCGCGAATAATCCCGGCGTTATTGACCAGAATGTCCAACCCGCCGAATTCCTGTCGCACCCGCTGCATCATCGCCGCGACCTGGTTGTCATCACCGACGTCACATTGGATGAGGGGTGCCCGGATTTCCGAGGCGACCCCCTCGGCCTCCGCCAGATTCCGGCCCTGTGGGTCGGCGACATAGTTCACGATGGTTCTCGCCCCGCGGGCCGCCAGCGCTTTTGCGATTCCCGCCCCGATGCCTCGCGAGCTGCCGGTGACCAGAGCCACTTTGCCGGCAAAATCGTTGGAATGACTCATGCACGCCTAGAATACGTTAGTCATAATGAAGGAGGCTACTGTCATCCCGCATATGACCCGGGCCCGCCCGCCAATCCGGCTGCTCACTGCCGTGCCGATCTGCGACGGCCACGACAGCGCCATCAGCACGATCAACCTCGAATTCATCCGCCAGGGGCTGGAGGTGATCTACCTCGGCTACCACCGCTCGGCCGACGACATCGCCCGCGCCGCGGTGCAGGAGGACGTGCGGGCAATCGGGATCTCCAGCTACAACGGGGGGCACGTGGAGTTCTTCACCCAGGTGATCCGGCGATTGCGCGAGCGGGGCGGGGGTGAAACTGGTGTGTTCGGAGGGGGCGGGGGGACAATCACTCACGACGACGCGAAGGTCATGCAGAAGCAGGGCGTCGCGCGGGTGTTTTTCCCGGGGACCTCGCTGGACGAGATCGTCGCATTCGTCCAACAGACCTACGGCGCGCCGCGGCGGAGCAGCAACGGGACAGCGGCGAAGGACATACGGGACCATCGGATCGCGCGGGCACTGACGCGCGCCGTGGAAGGGGTGGGCACATTGCGCGGGCACTCGGATGAAAGCCCACGGCGCCGCCGTGGGAATGGAAGCGGGCTTTCGACGCGTTCATCGCGATTCGCGCGCCCTCGCGTCATTGGCATCACCGGCCCAGGGGGCGCCGGCAAGACGACGCTCATCGACGAACTGGTCCTCCGCTTCCTCCGCGCCAACCCGACCATCCGTATCGCGGTGCTCTCCCACGATCCCAGCATCGTCGGGAACGGCGCGCTCCTGGGCGACCGCGCCGCGATGCTCTACTGCCAGGACAATCGTGTCTTCATGCGGAGCCTGGCCACCGCGGGCAGAGCGGGCGGATTGGCGCCGGCCACCGAGCGATGCCTCCAAGTGCTGCGCAACCAGCGCGAGGAAGACCGCTTCGACCTGATCTTCCTCGAAACCGTCGGAATCGGGCAGGAAGCCGTCCCGTTCGGAGACGGTCTGGTGGATCTCAAGATCCTGGTGATGAGCCCCGACTACGGCAGCCGATTGCAGCTTCAGAAGATCGCGATGCTCGACGACTGCGACATCGTCGTCGTGAACAAATCCGACCTGGCCGCCGCTAAAACCGCCTCGTCCGAGGTTGAGCACCGCCTCGCCTCCAACAACCGCGGCCAACGCCTCGTCTCCACCATGGCCAAGCGACACCGGGATCCGGGTGTCGACGACCTGTTCCAAATCTGCTCGGGCACCGTGGGTCAATGTGGCGCGGGCGCCTCGCCCGTGCAAGCTAGAACGCACGGGCGGGGCGCCCGTGCCACAAGAGTTGCGACGGAGTAACTGCCATGGGCATCCTCGCACAAGTTGTCCAAGCGACCGACGTGCATCGCCGGCAGGTCGGGGAGCAGGTCGAAAAGGCTCGTCGGGATTCTCAGTTTCAAGACGAATTGCTCGCCCGCTGGCACGCGGCGAGGGAGAAAATTCCGACCGTCACAACGCCCACCGGTTTGAAACTCCCCCGCCTCGCCCTGCCCCAAACCGACGACCCCGGCGAAATCGCCCGCTACCTGTTCGGCGAGGGCCTGCCCGGCGAATTCCCGTTCACCAACGGCGCGTACCGCGAGCTGTACCTCGAATCGACCGACGGGAACGGCTCGAAGGCCGAGGAACCGACACGCCTGTTCGCCGGCCTCGGATTGGCCGAGGACACCAACGAGCGCTTCCACTATCTCACCCGCCACCAGCGCAGCGCCCGCCTCAGCACCGCCTTCGACGGCCCGACTTTGTATGGCGTCGACAGCGACGCCGACGGCGTCTTCGGCAAAGTCGGCGAGGGGGGCGTCGCGATCGACACGATCGACGACATGGAACGGCTCTACGCCGGCTTCCCGCTGCCCGACGAGCACATGTCGGTCTCGATGACGATCAATGGGCCGGCGCCGACGATCCTCGCAATGTTCATCGCCGCGGCCAAGCGAAGGTTCGGCACGGGCGTGATTCCAAAACTCCGCGGGACGATTCAAGCCGACGTGCTGAAAGAGGTGCAGGCGCAGAACGAAACGCTCTTCCCCGTCGATGCATCGCTGCGGTTCCTCACCGACATGGTCGAGTACTGCACCCGGCAGATGCCTCGGTGGTACCCGATCTCGATCAGCGGGTACCACATCGCCGAGGCAGGCGCCACGCCCGTGCAGCAGGCGGCCTACACGCTCTCGAACGGCTTCGCGTATGCGGAACTGTTCCGCGATCGCGGGATGAGCATCAACGAGTTCGGCCCGCGGCTCTCGTTCTTCCTCGACTGCGGCCTCGACATCGAATACCTCGCCCTCGCCCGCGTCTGCCGGCGCCTCTGGGCGATCGGCATGCGCGACGTGTTCCAGGCCGACGACCGCGCGCAGCGGTTCAAGCTCCACACGCAGACCAGCGGCCGCTCGCTCGTCTCCCACGTCTTCAAGAACAACCTGACCCGCACCGCGGTCGAGCTGATGCTGGCCTACGCGAACGGCACGAACTCGTGCCACAGCAACAGCGCCGACGAGCCGTTCACCACGCCCGCCGAGGAATACGTGCGGCTGGCCGCCAACGCGCAATCGATCCTGCTGGAGGAATCGGGCCTGTTCAAGCACATGATGAACGCGCTCGCGTCATCCCCCGGCATGCAGATCGTCGAGCGCGCCGTCGAAGATGCGATCCTCGACGAGTTCCGGCAGATCGACGCCCTGGGCGGCGTGCTGGCCGCGATCGAGCACCGCTACCAGCGGAGCCAGATCCAGGCCGCCGCCCATCGGTACGAGCAGCAGATCTACAACGGCACCCGGCCGATCATTGGGTTGAACCGGTACCGCGACGAGCACGATGAAGCGCCCGAGGTTCGGGTCGTCCGCACCCCCAAGGCGAAGAAGGAACTGCAGGTCCGCCGGTTGCAGCAGTTCAAGACAAAACATCGCAAGCAATCGGGGCCGGCGCTGGATCGGCTGGTCAAAGTCGTGGAGGATGGCGGGGACGTGTTCGCGGAGTTGATCAACTCCGTCGAGCATTGCTCGCTGGGGCAGATCACCCAGCGACTGCAGGAGGTGGTCGGGCGATACCGACCGACGGTATAGAGGTAATTGTGTTTTTCTCCCTCCCCCGGTACTCCGGGGGAGGGCTGGGGAGGGGGCATGTGGGACATGGCCAACGGCGGTCAATCGAGGAAACCCCCTCCCTACCCTCCCCCGGAATACCGGGGGAGGGGATAAAGGGCGGGTCACCCGACATGCCACGCACCTGCTGGGCCAGAGGAAGGGCGCATCGAATGGTCGAAACACTCGCGGAACGGATGTCCGAATATGCGATGGGGCTTCGGTACGAAGACCTGCCACCCGTCGTCGTACATGAGGTGAAGCGGCGGGTGCTCGACTCGCTGGGTTGTGCGCTTGGCGCATGGGAATCCGAGCCCGCCGGTGTCGCGCGCCGGGTGACGTCCACGCTCTCCGCCGATCGTGGCGCGACGGTCATCGGCACGTCCCATCGCGCACCGCCCGATTGGGTGGCGTTCGCCAACGGGTGCATGGTCCGGTACCTCGACTACAACGACACGTACCTTTCGAAGGAACCCGCCCACCCCAGCGACAACATCCCCGCCGCCCTGGCGGTCGCGCAGTCCGTCGGCTCCACGGGCCGTGAGCTGATCGCCGCGATCGTCATCGCCTACGAAGTCCAATGCCGCCTCTGCGACGCGACGAGTCTCCGCGCGATCGGGTGGGACCACGTAACGTACGGCGCGTTTTCGAGCGCCCTCGCCGCCGCGCGACTAATGCGGCTCGACGTCCACCGCACGCGGCACGCCGTCAACATCGCCGGCGTGCGGAGCGCGGCCTTGCGTCAATCCCGGGTCGGCGAGCTCTCGCACTGGAAAGGATGCGCATTTGCCGACGAAGCGCGTCACGGCGTCTTCGCCGCCATGCTCGCCCGCGAGGGAATGACCGGCCCGGCGCCGATTTTCGAGGGGGAAAAGGGATTCGAGAAACTCGTCAGCGGCCCGCTCGTTCCTGTCGGCCCGTTCGGCGAATCGCCCACGCCGGCCGCGGGCGACTGCATGATTTGCAAGACGAGCATCAAGTGCTGGCCCGTCGAGTACCACGCCCAAAGCGCCGTCGACGCGGCGCTGCAACTCCGCCAGCAGATCGGCGCGCGCGACGCGATTGTCTCCGTCGATATCGAGAGCCATGACGCGGCGGTGGACATCATCGGAAGCGAGCCGGAAAAATGGGCGCCCCGCACGCGGGAGACGGCCGACCACAGCCTGCCTTATATCGTGGCTGCCGCGCTGGCGGATGGCGAAATCACCGACCGGCAGTTCGCGCCCGAGCGGTTCCGCGATCCGAAACTGCTCGACCTGGTCCAGAAGGTGAAGGTGCATCGTCACGCGGAATTGAGTGCGGCTTATCCCGGGGCGGTGGGGAACATCGTGACCATAACGTTGCGGGATGGCCGCAGGTTGACGCGCCGCGTCGACCACGCGTGCGGGCACGCGAGGAATCCGATGAGCGATGAATTGGTGGAGCGGAAGTTCCACACGATGGCCGACCCGCGACTAGGCCGGGAGCGTGCCGATCGCGTCGTGCAATGGGCGTGGAACCTCGACAAAGTCGATCGCGTCGACGACGTCTTCCCGCTGCTCGAGGTGCGGGCATGAAGCGGCCGCGGATGACGACGATCCTTCGGCGGGCAATCGAGAAGGGATGCGTGGCAATGCCCGGCGCCTTCAATGCCGCCACGGCCCGGCTGATCGAGCGGGCCGGATTCGAAGCCGTTTACGTCAGCGGCGCCGGCCTGGCCAACGCCACGGCGGGCGTGCCGGACATCGGATTGCTCGGCCTGGAAGAGGTGGCGCGACTGGCCGGGTACATTGCGGACGCCGTGAAGATCCCCGCGCTGCTCGATGCCGACACCGGTTTCGGCGGGCCGCAGAACGTCGCGCGCACCGTCCGCGAACTGGAAAAGGCCGGCCTCGCGGGCATTCACATCGAGGACCAGGTCTTCCCTAAGCGATGCGGCCACGTGACGGGAAAGACGTTGATCCAACCCGAGGAAATGCATGACAAGATCGCGGCAGCGGTCGCCGCACGACGCGACCGCGATTTTCTGATCATCGCGCGTACCGATGCACGCGCCGTCGAAGGACTCGATGCGGCAATCCGACGAGCCCAGTTCTACCTGCAGGCCGGCGCGGACGGGATCTTTCCCGAGGCACTGCAAACCGCCGCTGAGTTCAAGACATTCGCGGCCGAAGTGAAAGCCCCGCTGCTGGCCAACATGACGGAATTCGGCAAAAGCCCTCTGCTGAACGTGCGACAACTCGAGGCGATGGGGTACCGGATGGTGATCTTCCCGCAGACCGCCTTCCGCGTCGCCATGCACGCGGAGGAGCAAGCCCTCCGCGACCTGAAACGCCGGGGAACGCAAAAGTCCTGGCTCCCGCGCATGCAGCCGCGGAAGAAGCTGTATGAGCTGCTAGAATATGATCCGGAGTCCGACGCGTGGCCGCTTGAAAAGACGGAGTTACCGCGAAGGCGCGAAGGCGCGAAGTGAATGACATTTGGCGCGGGCCGCTTATCGAAGGCGAACCCATGCGAAGTGGCACTTGGCCGGGGCATCGTGGGTGGCATGGGCATGTACTCATGCCCGTGTCTTTGCCCTGAATCGGGTGGCACGGACAAGTACTCTTGTCCGTGGTGGCTCGACGGAAGACCACGGACATGAGTACATGGCCGCGCCAGCCGGAAGATCTCGAACAACACGGGCATGAGTACATGCCCATGCCACCCGGCAAG
>DASXMX010000566.1:0-2479 GCA_036495445.1 Tepidisphaeraceae bacterium | reverse complement strand
ATTTTGCATTTCCTAGAAATCAAACTGATCGATGTTCTGCTTGGTGAACGTGAACGGCTTGCCGAGCAGGATGTCGGTGCCCTGGATCTCGATCTGGCCGAGGCGGCCGCCCTGCATCGACTTCTCGCCGGGCTTCAGCTTGCCCCTCACGACGTCGTCCGCGGCCAGCACAGTGAGGTAGCCGAGGTCCATCGTGTTCCAGAGCACGACGTCGGTCGTGATCCCCTCGCGCAGGTACGGCTTGTTCTCGTTGGGCAGCCCCAGCCCGACCACCTTCACGTCACTCCGGCCCGACTGCTTCACCGCCTCGGCCGCGCCGGGGACGGCCGGCGAGCAGATCGCCATCAGCAGCTTCACGTTCGGGTTGGCGTTCATGATCTGGTTCGCCTTGTCGAACGCCACCTGCTGCTTGTCGTCGCACGGCTCGACCGTCACGCGATGAATGTCCGGATACTTCTCGGCCCGGCGCTGCTCGATGTATTTCTGCCACTCGTTCATGTTTGACGCCGTGAGCGACGCGGTGATGATCGCGAAGTCGCCCCGCCCGCCCATCACCTGGGCGGCGTCGTCCATGAGCGTATAGCCGATGCCCTGCGCGGTGGCCTGATTCACGAAGAAGTCTCGGGCGTCGGGCTCCGCGTCAGAGTCGTATGTCACGACCTTGATCCCCTTTTGGCGTGCCTTGCGGAGGACCGAGGAGATCCCGCCGCGGTTTTCGACGGCGACGGCGATCACGTCCACGCCGCGGGTGATCCACGTCTCGACGATCTCATTCTGCTTGGCCGGGTCCGGGTCGGTCGGGCCGTCCCAGATCAGTTCCACGTTGTTCGAGCCGAGTTGTGCCGCGGCCTCCTCCGCCCCCTTCTTGCAGGCGATGAAGTAGGCGTTCCCCTTGCTTTTGGGCATCATCGCGATCGTGATCTTTTTACCCAACGCGGTGGGCGTCGAGCCGTTGCCCGAGGAGCCGGGACCGGGACCGGCCGCGAACCGGGATTGCCCGTCCTGCTGGATCGAGCGGACGAGGTAAAAGTTGGCCCCGGCGACGATGACTGCCGCCGCGAGGATGACGATGCTCAGCACCGCCAACTGCGAATTCCGCATGTCGAGCTCCTGTTCGTTTCCGGCCTGTTTCGCCCGCATCGCGGCCGCGGAGCGGGATCCCTTCGAGGGCCGCCATTCCAGGCCGATGGCGGCCAGCAGGAGCAGACCGGTGAGGATGGCCGTCAGCTCCCGCGGCAGCGCCGCCAGCCCCAGCCCGTTCTTGAGGATCGCGATCGCGAGCAGCCCCATGACCGTGCCAACGATGCTCCCGCGGCCGCCGAAAATCGACGTCCCGCCCAGCACCACGGCGGTGATCGCCTCCAGTTCATACCCCGTCCCGGCGTCGGCTTTCGCCTGGCCCCAATGGGCGGTATAGATCACCGCGGCAACGGCGGAGGCGAGGCCCGCCAGGATGTAAGTCAGCGCGATCCGGCGATTCACCGGGATCCCGGCGTACCGCGCCCCCTCGGCCGAGTAGCCAATCGCGCTCAGCGCCCGCCCGAGGGTCGAGCGGTGCAGCAGCACCCAGAACCCGATGGCCGCGAGGATGAGGATCGGCACCTGCGTCGGCACCGGCCCAATCTGCCCCTGGCCCAGGAAGAGGAATGAGGCGGGGAAATTCGTGTAGTTCTTCGCCCCGCCCGTGATCCCTTCGGCGACGCCGCGGAAGAGCGAATACGTGCCGAGCGTGACGATTAGCGGCGGAATGCGCAGGCGCGTGATCAGCAGCGCGTTGAGCCCGCCGCCGAGGATGCCGACGCCGAGCGCGAGGACGACGGCCACGCCAAGCGGCAAGCCGGCGTCGTGCCAGAGCATGCCCATGACAATCGCACACAGCCCGAGCAGCGAACCGACGGACAGGTCGATCCCACCGGTGACGATCACCGGCGTCATCGCCAGCGCGAGCAACCCGAGCTCGACGCTGAGCCGAAGGACTTCGAAGAAGTTGCCGGTCGTGACAAAGTTGTTGTTCGTTGCCAGGCCAATCGTGGAGAAGACCAAGAGTTCCAGCACCAGCAGGCCGATCAGGATCTTCTGCTGCGCCGGGATACTGGCCCGGTGCGGTGACGGCCGCAGGGCCGCAGGCGGCGGCGCCTTGTAATCGACGGGGGTGGAGGTCGTCGTCATTCCGCCCTCCGCGCCAGCGCATCGGTCGCGACCGCCAGCAGGATGATCAGGCCCTGGATCGCCTTGGCCCACTGCGATTGGGCGTGGAAAAAGACGAGCGTCGGGCCGATCGTCGCCAGCAGCGCGACGCCGATCAGCGTCCCGACCAGCGTGCCCCGCCCGCCGGAGATCGCCGTTCCCCCGACCACGACGGCCGCGATCACTTGCAGCTCAAGTCCTTCCCCTGCGTTCGGATAGATCATCACGAACTGAGCGGCGTTCAGGAGCGACGCCAGCCCAGTCAGCATCCCCATCAGGACGAAGGTGAAAA
>DASXMX010000565.1:0-3042 GCA_036495445.1 Tepidisphaeraceae bacterium | reverse complement strand
CGGAATTGGGAACTTACGGGTCGGATTCATCCAAAATGTTGTGAAGGGGGGCTACACGAACGTCGGCTTCTACACGGGCGGAGGACAACGCACGTCGAGCTCGGACGCGTACTTCCAAACTTACGGACCCGTCTTGGACGGACCCGCGGGCGCCGGCCCGAACGACCCGTGGTACGCGCCGCCGTGGACCCCGAGCTTAGACCAGCCGAGCACCCCCAAAAACGCGCCCCGTAGCGCGCACGACATTCCAAAGGCTGGCACGCCGCTCGATTTCCAGAAACAAGCGGATCTCGCGGCAGTCGCCAAATCGCCGAACCCCCTCCTTCGGACCGACGTCGAGAACAGCTTTGCGCTCTACGTCTGCGCCGAAACCACCGACGCGACGAACGGCGCCAACCTGGTCTACGTCGCCGAGGCCGAGGGTGATTGGAAGTTCAACGGGAGCGGGACCATCGGCAAGGCTCCGGCATATCCATGGAAGAGTTTTGGCGCAGGCGTAACTCCGCCAGCGGGCTGGAGTCCCGCGCCCGCGAACACGATCCTGCGAACCGGCGGGATGATTGGCAATGACGTCATAGAAGCGGCAATCTTCAGATGATGGACCCTAGAAATGATACGGTTCCTACTGCGTTGCGTATGGCTAGCGACTGTGATCACGTCGCTGGTAATTGCGGGACTTGCCTGCTGGCTTGCGCCGCGGAGCTACGCTGTGACCGACGACGTGACCGTGACCACTTCGACGCCGAAGGTCGATAAGAGGTCAACCGTGATCGTCAGTTCGTTCGGGGGGCGATTGATCCTCGAGTGGGACACCGATGCGTTTGTGCCGTCGAGGGCGGAACATGACGCTGCCGCCGCCGCACCCGCGACCCAATCGTGGGAATACCACACGCGGCCGGTTTCCCAAGCCGAAGTGGATCCTGCGATCGTGCGGCAATTCGACTTCAAGTATCGGTCGGACACCACGTTCGTGCCGCGGATCGGATCCTTTCCCCCGAGCCGGCTGACGCAACGAGCATTCGACGTCCCGTACTGGACGATAATGTGCGCGGCGTTCATTCCGGTCGGCGCCGCGGTCATGTTTCTCCTCCGCCGCTGGGCGAGGCGGCGAAAGCTGAAGAGCGGGCACTGCCCGCAATGCGGCTACGATTTGCGGGCCACCCCGACGCGGTGTCCCGAATGCGGGTGGCGCCCTGCGCCCGAGGCCGGGGAAGGGGGAGATGCTGGGGCACAAGCCGGAACACCTGTATAGCGATCACAGCCGTTAATCGAATAGGAGCGATTGCAATGCACCCGATCGTAAGAAGAAAAAGGGATAAGCACTATTTAAACACACATTCTCATCGCGTAACGCCTTTTTTTATCTTAAGTTGCGTGAGTTGAAACTGTGCTTATCCCCTTTTTCTGTTCAAATCACGACGGCAACCATGGTTTCCCAATTTGACCTCAGCATCAGCGCCGACACGTCACAGGCGGACCTGCAAGCTAAGCTAATCTACGTCCGCGAATACGACGCGACGTCAAACGGGGTAGGCTGGTCGGTTGACGCGAGCGGGACCATCGGCGCGAACGGGAATTGGAAGCTGACGGGGGCCGGCTTGGTGCCACCGACCTCCTGGGCCACGATTACGGACGGATCAACGCCAACGACCCGGTCGCGTGTGGCGGACGACATTCTACGTGCGGCGAGGTTCCACTGAGGTGGAGGCTTGCCATGCGCTTTAGAGGGTTGATGCGTTCGGTCTTCGGCATGCTGCGTTATCACGTCTTTAAATCAGCGGCGATTGTCGCGCTCGCCGCGACGGGTGCGATTTGGGTTCGGAGTTACTGGGCCGCCGACGGCGCCGACCTGTACGTTTGGTCAACCAAGCAACACGTCTACCTTTCGCACGGGATTTGGACGGACAGGGGTCTCCTGGCCATCTTCTACGCCAACTCCGGGAACCCGACCGGCCCGGATGGCATCCTTCGGGATGGTCGGCCGGCGGTCCGGCTCATCGTAAGTTCGCGAACCGTGTACCCGCCGGACAGTCCGTTATACCAATATGAACGGTCGCTTGGGACGTGGTTCAAGTTCGAGCCGATCGAGCGAGGCGATGGCGTCGTCGGCGACTGGAACCTCGAAATCCCGTTCTGGGCGATCGCCGCCGCCTTGTCGGTGGCCTTGGTCCCGGTCCCATTCAAGTGGTGGCGGCGGCGCACGCGGCGCCGACGAGGGCTTTGCCCCGCGTGCGGGTACAACCTACGCGCCTCGCCCGCCCGCTGTCCCGAGTGCGGCACGCCGTTCGGTAGAGTCGCGGGAGAATCGAATGGGACGGGAGTCGCAGACTCAAATCAACGGTGATCCAGCGAGGGGCGGATCAAAGGAGTACTTCATGCACCCCATCGAGATCGACGCGACGTTGAAGCTGGCCAAGCGGACCTTGCGGGAGGGGAAGGTGCCGGAGGCGGAGGCGATGTACCGGCGAGTGCTGGCCGAGCAGCCCGGCTGCGCGGAGGCGACGCACTTTTTGGGCCTGGCGGCGATGCGCCGCGGCAAGGGGCAGGAGGCGCTCGACCTGGTGCGCAACTCGATCGAGGCGGAGCCGCAACGGGCGGAGTTCCACAACAACCTGGCGACGGTGCTGGGGCGGATGAATAGGCCGATCGAGGCGCTGGGGGCGGCGCAGCGGGCGCTGGACATCAATCCCGAGCAGCCGGAGGCGTGGGGGAACAAGGGAATGGCGCTGGAGGCGCTGGGCCGGCTGGACGAGGCGATCGAGGCGTACCGCAAGGCCGCGGAGCTGAAGGCGGACCACGTGGACGCGCTGGCGAACCTGGGCAACGCGCTCTCGCGCAAGGGGCTGCACGAGGAGGCGATCGGGCACCTGCGGAAGTTCGCCGACATGCGCCCGCGGGACGGGCAGGCCCGCAAGGCGCTGGGCAACGCGCTGCGGCGGGCGGGCCGGGCGCCCGAGGCCGTGACGGCCTACCGGATGGCCGTCGAGCTGAATCCGCGGGACGCCGACGCGTACAACAACCTCGGGGCGGCGCTGCAGGAGT
>DASXMX010000564.1:0-5882 GCA_036495445.1 Tepidisphaeraceae bacterium | reverse complement strand
CTCGGCACGCGTTTTACTGACCTGAACCGTGGATGGTGCATGCGACATCCCCAGACCAATAAAGCAAGGAGATGCGCCATGGCCTCGAAACGCGGAACACCCCACAAACCCAAGAAGACGAGCCCGCCCGAGACGAGCGGCAAGGTCGGCAGCGACCGCGCCGCCGACCGCGAAATCGGCGGCAAGCTCGACTTCGGCATCCCGGCCGACCAGGCCAAGGCCCCGCTCCCCGACGGCGGCATGGAGAAAGGCCCCGAGCCGGGCACCGGCCCCATGCGCAGCGGCGCCACCGGCGTCCGCGACAGCGGCGTCGGTCATGCGCCCGGCGGCCCCGGCGCCGGCAGCGGGGGCGACCTCGACCCCGACTTCATCGGCCTCGACGGCAAGGGCGGCGTCGCCGCTCGCCCGGCCTCCGGTCGCATCCAGGGTCCCGACATCACCGAAGGCGGCAGCGCCCCCTTCGCCAGCGGTCCGCCGGCTCGGGGCGAAAACGAACTGCCCGCCGGCACGCACGGCGGCCCGCCCGAAATCGTCATCGGCTCGACCGTTGACCGCGGCGGCGGCGACGCCTCCACCACCGGCCCCGAGTCCGGTGTCTCGCCCAACCTCAGCCCCGCCGCCTACCCGCAACTCGACGTGCCCGACGATGAGGCGGCGGGCGAGGTCCGAAGCGACCGAGAACGACCGGAGCCTTAGGCCACCAAGCTTCAAAATGGAGTCTCCTATGAACGAACAAGCCCGACATCAAAAGGCAATCCAGCCCGACAAGCCCTTCGAGATGGAAGGCGCCGCCGGGGCCTCCGACGCCAACTCCGGGGGCGGGGCCGGCGCCGGGATCCCCGATGCCGAGACGGGCATGAATGCCGAAGCCCAGATCGACCGCGGAAACCCCGACGAGGACCGGAAAAATCTGTTCCCGGAATTGGACGAGAATCAACCCTCACCCATCACATCCTCTGCCTCCCGCTGATCGCGTCCGCGAGGATGTTTTTGTTGGCGTATTCGATGTTGCTTCCCGCGGGCAGCCCGCGGGCGAGGCGCGTGAGCTGGACGTTGGGGAAGCGGCCGCCGGCGAGGCTTTGGATGTAGAGGGCGGTGCCATCGCCTTCCATCGTGGGGTTGGTGCCCATGATGATCTCGCGGACGGTGCCGGAGGCGAGCCGCTCCATCAGCGGCTCAATCGTCAAATCGCCCGGCTCCACGTCCTCCAGGGGCGAGATCCGCCCCAACAGCACGTGGTAGACGCCGCGGTACAGCCCCGTTGATTCCAGAGCGAGGAGGTCCTTCGGCTGTTCCACCACGCACACGACGGCCTGATCGCGCGCCGGGTCGGCGCAAATGCCGCACGGATCCTGTTCGGTGAGGTTGTAGCAGACCGAGCAGTGCTTGATCCGCGTCTTCACGTCGCGGATGGCGTCGGCCAGCCGCAGCGCGTCCTCGGGGTTCTGCTTGAGCAGGTGAAACGCGATCCGCTCCGCCGACCGCATGCCGATCCCCGGCAGGCGGGCCAGCTCGTTCATCAGGTTCTGAATGCTCTGCGTGTAGTTCGTCATCGGTGTGCGGAATTATAGGGAGCGCGCCGTGGGATTGCAGCGAGGGGGTGTGGCACAGCCGCCCTCGGCTGTGTTCGACGGAAGGTCGAAGCCGGGCACGTGAAACGTGATGAGTGAAACGTGACAAACACGGGCATTTGTCACGTTTCACTCATCACGTTTCAGGGGCACCCACCGGCCGGGAATCACAGCCGAGGGCGGCTGTGCCACATATGTCTTACTGGTCGCCCGGCAGCGTCCAAAGCGTGTAGTAGATGACGGGGTGCAGCAGCGGTTGCCCTTCACTGTTCTTCAGGTCCTCCATGTGCAATTCGTGGATGTGCCCGCGGACGATGCCGTCGACGACGAGGTGGACTTTCAATCCGTCGTCGCTGACCTGGGCGGATTTGATCGTCGGCGTGGTCTGATCGACTTCGGGTGAGCCGTACTGTTCGCGGTAGATGTAGGTGAAGGTCGACATCTTGTACGTGCTCGGGTCGGCGGCCACCTTCTTGTCCAGTGGCTGGGTGAAGTCGAGGTCGAACCCGTCCTTGGCCGCGTGCATTTCGTGGATTTCGAACGGCGCCTTGCCGGTCCACTGGACGCGTTCGAGGGCGAAGTCCTTCCCGCCGACCGAGCCCCACCCGCGGCCGGTCCCGCCGACGAAGATCGTTCCATCCGGCGCCTGGACGGCGGGGACGTTGCCGCTGGCGAATCCGTCGCGGAAGCGGATGCACCAGCCCTGGTAGCGGCCGTTGACGCGCTCGATGCCGTAGCGGTTCAAGTTGCTGTGGTGCTGGTCACAGCAGAAGAACTGCCCGTCGAACGGGCCGAACTTCCCGCCGGAGTTATTGAAGACGATGCCGCTGCCCGACTGGCCGATCTTCTCATAGACGCCGATAACGGCCGGCGGGTTGTACTGCGGGATCTTCTGCGCCTCGACCCACATCCGGCTGCCGGAGGTCGGGTCCTGCGGCCGCGGCTGCATGTTGGGGGCCAGGTCGTACCACTTGTTGCCGATCGGGTGGCCTTCGAACTTGCCCGGCTCCAGGTAATCGAAGTTGTCCCCGCCGGCCCACGGCCCCTGGTTCTCCTGGCAGAACGCCTCGCCCTTGTCATTAAACACGATCCCGGCCGGCGAACGCAGGCCGGAGCAGGTGGGGATCACCTTCCCCTCGGGCGTGACGCGCAGGCACCACCCGCGGAAGCGGGCGTCGCTGGTGAACGAGCCGGTGAGCGTCAGCATCACCCACAGGTTCCCGTCCTTGTCGAACTTGCTCATCCACGGGTATTCGTGGTAATCGCCACTGATGCTCCAGTCGTCGCAGAACGTCTCGTAGACGTTGGCGTGCCCGCGGCCGTCGGTGTCCTTCAGGCGGGTGATCTCGCCGCGCTGGATCGCGTAGAGGCAGCCGTCCTTTTTGTTGTAGGCCAGGCCCATCACCTCGTGCATGCCGGTGGCCCATTTCACGAATCGGACCTTGCGGACGTTGGGCGCCAGCGGCCGCTCGACGAGGTAGATGTCGCCGTGCCGCGTGGAGACGGCCAGCGTCCCGTCCGGCATCCACTCCAGCCCGCCGGGCTCGAGCACGACGCCGTCGGGGATCGGCAGCTCGGTGATCTTGTAGTATTCGCTCTCGCGCTGGATTTGCGATTCACCTACCGCGCGCGCGAGGCCGGCCGGGAGAAGGGCAACCAGAAGGAGGACGAGAAGTCCGACGATTCGTTGGGACTGCATGTTTGTCTCAGGTGAACCGGGTGGGGCGGATCTGAAGAGCAGATGAGGAAGGGACAAGAATGTCCCTGCTCCAAGCCAGGGCAGACAAGAATGTCTGCCCCACCTGAAATGCAGGAATAAGGAAGGGACAGGAATGTCCCTGCGGCGGTTTAGGGCAGACAGGAATGTCTGCCCCACCCCAAATGCGCGCCCGCTCCGCATGGTTTGGCAGGTTCTCATCACCATGCGATCTCCTCATCGAACGAGACCGCGCCGTTCGTGAACTGGATCGGGACGAGCAATTGCTTCTGCCCGTTCGAGTCGCGGACGACCGGCTCCAGCTTCGCGTCCTTGGCGGTGAGCGTAACCGTCACCTTCCCGCCATTGACCGACCAGACGCCCGGCGACGTCTGCTCGATCTTCTTGCCTTCCCCAGCGAGGAAATACAGGTCCTTCACGGGGTCCTTGCTGCTCACCGTGAACTTGCGATCGAGGTTTGCCTTGGCGGTCTTGAGCACCGGGACCGGCTGCTCCTGGATGTCGATGGTCTCGTTGAGGACGTAGTGGAACGTCGGCCGCTCCTCCTTGTCGAGCACGTACCCTTTGAAGTGCCCGCCGACGTTGCGGAACTTCTCGTCGTTGCGGCCCATTTCCAGCTCGGGCCAGGGCGAATCGGCGTGTTCGAGCACGGCGAACGCCGGGCCGTTCGGCATCGGGAGGATGTCGTGCCCCAGCGGCGGGTTCCACCGCCCGCCGCGGCCTTCCCACATTCCGCCGGCGTCGAAGAACTTGCCGCGCCACGCCTCGGCGAGCTTCACGCCGTTGGCGTCGAATGCGACATGCACGCCCTCGGGAAACCCGACGAGGATCGCCCGCGGCCCGACGCCCGCCATGAACGTGCGGTGGATCAACGGGCCATCCGATGGCACCAGTTCGAACCCGCCGGGCATCAGCCCGACCGGCAGCATCATCTGCGGGCCCATCGACAGGTAATCCCACAACGCCGCCTGCTGCCCGTCTTCCGTCCCGCCGGCCACGCCTGTTAGGTTGGCCGGCGGCTCATGGCCGGCCCAGAACTGGGGCATGCGGGTGCCGGCCTTCAGGGCGGGCGGGTTGTCCATCCACTGCTTGTACCAGCCGTACTTCAGCCGGTCGTGCATTTCGGTGAGATCGGGCGCCGGCATGCCCAGCGATTTGACGCCCAGCACGCCGTGACAGTTCACACAGCCCAACCCTTTCACGCCCAGCAGCGTGCGGCCGTCCTGGGCCGCCTGGGCGTTGAACTCCGGCGGCTTGACGTCGGATTCGGGCGTGCTGTCGGCCTTCTGGAACGCGTCCACCAGCGACCCGAGCGCCTGCTTGCCCCACATCGGCATCCGCGTCGCAAGGACCGGGCGGATGTGCAGCTTGCCGTCGTAGATGATCGCATCCATGGCGGACGCGAGCAGTTTCCCGCCGACGTGCGTGAGCGGCGGGGGGATCTTCCCCTCGTCGCCCATGTCGAACTCGGCGGTCATCTTGAAGAACTCGGCCCGCTCGCTCGTCGGCCCGCCGATGCCGTCGCGGTTGTGGCAGGCGTAGCAGTTCACCGCCGCCATCGTGTGGACGACCTGCTCCTTCGGCTCGAAGGGCTTGTCCAACTCGGCCTTGTCGGCCAGCGCCGCCTTGATGGCGGCACGCTGGTCGTCGTTCAAATCATAATTCGGCAGCCCGCGGGCGACGTGCGTCCCCAGGCAGCCGGTGTCATTGTCGGCGTTCAGGTCCGCCAACGCCTTAGACTGCCGGATCGACTCTTCGCCCTTGATCTGGTGGCACGATGCGCATCCCATCGCCGCGAACATTCGGCCGCCCAACTGCGCCTTCATCGGATCGACCGTGTATTTCTCGCTGCTGTTCAGCGGCACCATCGGCCGCTCGCCCGCGTGGTGGAGCGCGGCCGGCGGGATCTCCTGACGCGGCAGGTCCGGGCCGGACCATTCGACCTTCAGCGACCATTCGCCCGCGTCCTGGAAATAGGTGACGACGATTGCGTGTTCCCCCTCGCTCAGCTCCACCTCGCCCTGCTTTTCGGCGGCGGGGTGAACGCCGTCGTTGTCCACCACCTCGTGCGCGTCGATGTAGAGTCGCGAGCCGTCGTCGCTGGTGGTAAAGAACGTGTACTTGCCCGGCTTGAGGACGGTAAGGATGCCGGTGAACTTCACGGCGAACTTGTTCTCGCGATGGCCCGGAATCTCGGCCGTGAAGTGATCGATGCTGCCCGTCGCCTTCGGCTTGCTCCGGCCGACGTTCTCGATCGACGCGTCGGCGACGTTGTGCTCGTAATACTCATACTTCACGCCCGAGACCCGCGCCTTCTCGCCTTGCGCGACTTGCGGATTGGTCAACTGATCGCGAAGCAGATAAACCGCAATCGCGTGCGCTTCATCCCGACTGAGCCCCAGGTTCGGCATCCGGCTGGCGGGCCGCTCCTTCAGCGGGTCCTCGAGGAACGCTTCCAGGTGATTGACCGTCGTCTTCTCCGCCAGGTTCGGCAGCGGGACGGAAGGCACCTTCGACGCCGCGCCCTTCTCGATCGCGTGGCAGGCCACACACCCGACGCTCTGATAGAGCTTGCGGCCCAGTTCGACGAGCAT
>DASXMX010000563.1:0-4596 GCA_036495445.1 Tepidisphaeraceae bacterium | reverse complement strand
CCCGTTGATGCTCGGGTTGGTGACGGTGGTGGTCGGGTCGAGCGAGAGCTTGATGAAGCAGTCGCCGTAATCGCCTTTGTTCGGGAAGCCCTGGGCGTTGATGCCGGTGTAGGTGGTGACGCCGTTCGTGGTCGTGAAGTTGCCGTCGAAGGTGCCGTTGCCGGTTTCGACGTAGAAGTTCCCCTGGCTGTCAAAGACCGGGCCGTCGCCGCCCGACCAGATGCCTCCCTCGACGCCACTGGGCGTCGTGCAGAAGACGCCGTTGATCGCCAGCGAGCTTTCGTCGAACGTGATCACCCAGCCGTGATACGGCTGGTTGTCGCCGTGGCTGGCCGAGTCCATGTAGATCCGGCCGTTTAAGATCTCCAGCGCCGGCCGGACCATTTGCCGGACGGCGTTGAAGTAGATCCGGCTCTGGCCGCTCACGGTAACCGCGCCGCTGCCCGTCCCGACGACGTACGGCCCGCTGTTGTACGTATAGGTCGGGGCGGACGGGTTGGAATACCCCAACGTCGTGTCCGCGAAGACCGAGGGCGTGTCCTGCCCGTTGGACAGGTTGATCTTGTGGATCGCGTAGATGTAGTGCGGGTTCTTCTGGTCGCCGCTGGCGCCGCCGGGCACGTAGCGGGTGTTGGTGATCAGATAAAGCGAGTTGCTGGAGGGATCGATCACCGGCGTGCCGACGATGCAGATCCAGGGGGAGATGTCCTGGCTGTTGGTCTCGGTGTTGTACCCGCCGGGGATCGCGGTGGTGCCGTCGGGGATCGTGGCGTTCAGCGGGTTGGGGTTGCCGCCGGCGTTGTAGATGAACGAGTCTTTCCAAAGGACGCCCCCGCCGTTCGCGTCGATCGCGAAGAGGCTGCCTAGTTCGTTGGCGACGTACACGACGTCGTGAACCGTGCCGGCGTATTGACCGGTGGTGATCGTCACGCCCGTCTTCACCAGCGGCTCGCCGTAGGCCTGGCCGTCGGGGGCGGTGTAGCTGATCGAGGTGTTCAGCGTCGATGTGGGAATGCCGTCGAGGTTCGGCGTGTCGGTGATGTTCGTCGCGAAGTTGAGCCCGAACGTGGAGGGCGTGATGTTGCCCGGCGTGAGTTGCGTCTCCTGGTTGTTGACGCCGAGGCTGTCGAGCGTGCTGCCATGATACGACAGCACGTCGACCGGCGTCGTCGCGGCCGGTTGGCTGCTGGCCGAGAGCAGCAACCTCGCTTCGACCGCTTCCATTTGGGCGGTCTTGCCCCGGCTCCGAGCCGGTCGTCCGACGGGCTTTGATCCCGTACCTCTGCCACGAAGTGCGCGACCCGATTGCATTTTGCCCTCCTCGCCACCCGCTCCAGCATTCGCTTCCGAATTGAACGAAGGGAAGAACCGGGTGGGAACTATACCGGAATGACGGACGGCCCCGCAATACGTTGCACAGGTTGCACAGCCGCGGCCGGGCTCAGTCGTTGTGCGTGCGGCGGAGGCGCGGGCTGAGGCGGAGCAGGAGCTGGACCCGCTCGAACTCGTTGAGCCAGTCCTGCAACGTGGCGGCGACTTCGTCGGCGTCGGGCGGGGCCAGGCCGATCGGGCAGGCGGCGCCAAGCTGCGTCCGCGCCAGAGCGCGATAGCGTTGAAGCGAGCGTTCGCCATAGGCGGCGCAGAACTCGCAGTCCTCGGCCAGGAAGAGGGCGACCGGGACGCGGTCGCCGCCGTTGATCCGCAGTTGGGCGGCGAGGTCGCGGTGGGCGTCGCGATCCACAATGCGAAGGTCGATCCGGGCAGCGTTCCCCGCGGCGATTCGCTGCAGCAGCGGCACCTGCTGGACGCAGTCGCCGCACCAGATCCCGCTGACGACCAGCACCTTCATCTCGCGGACGAAGCCGGAAAGGAGTTCTTGCCGGGACGGCGTCAACTTCGCCACGTCGTAGACCTGCCGCCAGCGGCGCTGCTGCTCGTCAGTGCCGGTCTGGACGTAGCGGTCGTACGGGAGAGCGGATTCGAACTTCTGCGAGAGAAAAGTGGCATCCATCGAGAATCCCTCCAAGCGGAACGACAAGGCGGACCTTCGGTCGCGCCGCTACGCGAGGCTGTGCTAACGCTTGTTGTTGTTGCCGGCCGGGGCCGGGAGGTCCGGCTTCTTCTTCACCGGCGCGGGGGATTGTACGGTCGGAACGGGCGGGCGGTCATTCAGGACCACGTCGGTCATGTGCATCTTCCACGTGATCGTGTCCCACTCGATGATCCGGGCGTTGCCGGAGGCGGCGCCGCCGTTGTTGAACGCCACCGGGTTGCGGACGGTGCCGGTGGCGATCAGGAGGTGGCGCTTGGGGTCGTAATCCACCTGTTGCGCGTCCACCTGGTCCGTGTCGCGGTCGATGATCACGTGCTCGCCCGCGGCCGAGAGGTAATGAAGCTGCATCGGTGCGTTGTCCGCATTCCCCTTCTGGTTCGGATCCTTCGGAGCAGGCTCGAACCATGCGATCACGCGCGGGGCGTGCATGGTTACCTTGGGAGAGTTGGGGTCGTCATCCTGGTGGACGATTACCACGTCACCCAGCATGTCGGCCTGGTGCGTGGCTTCGGCGTAAACGAGCCGCTTGCTCCACTGGAAGGCGGTCGCGCCGCGCGCGCCGGAGGAGTCGTCCTTGGAGGACTTTGTCTTTTCCCGCTCCTGCGGGCGGTGATCGCGCACGAGCATCCGCCCGGCCGCGGGGACGGTGATGCGACGCGACGGGCTTCCGTCCGGCGCGAACTCGTCGACGTGGATCGTCGGGCCCAGCAATTCGAACTGCTGGAGGATGTCACCATTCTCCGCGGAGAGCGTGGAGGTCAGGACCGCATCCTTCTCGATCGTGATCGCGGAGACCTCTTTGCCCTTGAACGGGTCCATCTTCAGATTCCCCCCAGCGGCACCTGAGGCTTTTGAGGAGGACGCACCCGCTGTTTGCGTCGCTTCGACCGGCTGCGTCGTGGGCTTGGGGCGCAGGTCGATGCGGATGTGGTCGCCGGTTGCGGTGTCGACGTACCCCTTCTTGTCAATCGACGTGGCGCGGACGGCGCCGTCGACGTCGATGTGGTTGGCCTCGCCATCGAAGAGCGCGCCGCCCGACCAGGCCACGTCCACCGGCTGGGCGGGCTGCGTCGTGCTGGCCTGCTGGATCGCGTGCATCGAGCCGGGGCCGATGACGTGGGCGCGGCCGTCGGCGGAGTCGAACTCGATCCTCGGCCCGCGAACGATGCTCCCCTTCACATCGGTCACCGTCGCGTTCGTGCGGCTGGTGAGGACCGTGTGCTGGTTGCCTTCGACTGTTGTCACGAGCAGGTCGTCACCGGTGGCGACGCTGCCGTCCTTCGAGCGGGCGATAACCTGATCGGTGGCCGCCATTCGTTCCAGTTCCACCGCCGCCGTATCATCGCTCGGCTTCTTCGCCGCACCTTCGGCCGGCCTCTTTTTCGACGGATGCAGCAGCACGTCGATCGAGACGGCGCGGAGGTCGTCGTCGCCCCACGCATGCGCGCCGCCGCTGGTGCGCAGGCGACGGGCGTATAGCTTGCCGTCGGATCCCTCCACCTGGCACGCGACGCCGGTCGTTGCAACAATCTGCCGGATGTTTGGCGACGACGACCTCGCGGCCTCCGCGCCGTCGGAACCCTTCGTCGGGGGATCGAACAGCAGATCGAGCGTCTGACTGCGCAGCGTCAGTTTGGGATGCCGAATGTCGACGTCCCCCTCGAATCGGCCGAACGTCACCGTCGGTTGCCGGCCGTCCGATTCGGGCGTGAAGTCGAACTCGGCCTGCTTCGTCCACGCGGCGTCGAGCCGCGGGTGCGGCGTCCTGGGATCGGGTTCGAGCGGCACCTGAGCCGAGCCGCGGCCCGTCAACAGGGTCTTTCCGCCCTCCTTCCCATCGCCGCGGGAATATTGTATTTGGCCCCATGAAATCAAATGGGTCGGGTCGTGCGACTTGGCCGAGGCAGCAGGCCGCTGATCGACGTAGATCTGCGGGAACGCGTCGGATTTGCCGAGCGTGACCTGATCGCCGGCCGTTGCGTAGAGCACGGTCGCGCTGCGGATGTCGTCCGTCCCCTGGCCCTTGGGATCGACGCGGTGGACCTTCACGGGAACGCCAGTCAGCAGGACCGAGGAATCGCCCGGTTCGAGCGGCACCAGGGGCGCCGACTGCAGCGGCGTCACCCGCAGGACGCCGGTCCAGTGGACGTAGATTGGCGGCTCCTTCGGCGCCGCCGGCTGCGTGGCGGGCGGGGCTTCGGCCACGGCAGCAGGCGCGGTGGCCGGCGCGGGCTGGCTGGCCGCGGGCGCCGCGGCGCCGGGCTGCGTGGCGGGCACGGCGCTGGATTGCTTCATCAGGAAATCAACGTCCATCCGGTCGACGTTGTCGATCAGGATCTGGTCGCCGTTCCCGTTCGGGGCGGGCTGGTTGATGCGGACGTTGTTGAAAAAGCTCGCGCGGTAGATCGGCGGCATCGTCGGCCGGGACGGGTGCGCATCGGCCGCGGTTTGCGGCCGCGTTTGCGGGGCCGGGTGATGCGTGAGGACTTGAGGGATGACTTCTTTGTCCGCGGCGGCAAGCATCTGGGGCAACGGCCGGCCGG
>DASXMX010000562.1:0-6268 GCA_036495445.1 Tepidisphaeraceae bacterium | reverse complement strand
TGCTCATTCGAATTCAGATGGATGCTTGCGCGGCAAACCCTCACCCTGCCCTCTCCCGGAGTACCGGGAGAGGGTAAATGGATGCGCCTCGCCCTTATCTCACGACCGTCAGCTCGTACCGCTCGCCGTCCCGGGGGTATTCGCTGTAAGACGTCGCCTCGATCGTCACGTCCTGCCCGTGCCGCTCGTACCGGAACGGCTGCCCGCGGACCGGGTCGATCGGCACCGGCAGGTCCTTGATCTCGTCCAGCGAATTGGGCGGCTGCCCGTCGTGCCGGGCGGCGTAATCGCGCACCGCCTCGACGATCCGCAGCAGGGCGATTTCCCGGTCGAGCCGGGCGAACTGAAACCGGGCACCCGGGTTCCCCGACGCGAACGCCGTCAGAGGGTTGGCGCCCGGCTCACGCGGCACGCGCCGGTCGATGGCCCAAACCGACCACTTCGGGAAAGCGGCCCGCCCCTCCGGGAACGGCAGTTCCCACGCCTGCCACGCCTCGTCCGCCCGCTTGCGATAATCGTCGAGGAAGTAGGTCCCCACCGCCTCGTCGATCGACATCGCGTCAACCTGCTGGGCGGTGCGGCCGGTGGCGAGCAGGTGCGCCCGGGCACGCGGGTAGGCCACCGCCGCGAGGACGGCGGCCTCGGTTTCGTTCTCGAACGTGTCCGCCCGGCGGCGCGGCGGGAGCCGGTTCAGCGCGGGGAGCTGCACGAAGAACGCCCGCCAGCGACCGGCGTCGGCCGTCCCGCGCCGGGCATCCCGCAGGACCGGGAAGGTGAAATAAATGATCGCCCGTTCCCACCGCGCGACTTCGTGCAGGTCGACGAACGGCTGCGGGAGGCTGCTCAACGACCAGTAGAGGTTCGGCGCGTCCGGTCGGGAAATCCAATCCCGGGCGCTCTGCTCCAGCATCTCGTCCGCGATGCCCGACCCGACCAGTGCCTGCGCCAGCACCGCCTGCCGGTTGAGCTGGCGCGCCAGCGACAGCCCGTCCAGGATCGACCGTGCCGCCGCGGGCCAGTCGTCCCGCAGGAGCTGCAGACGGGCTTGCAGGGACCACAACAGCGCGAATCCCCGTGCGTCGTTCAGGTGCGGCAACAGTGCGTCGGCGCCCTCCTCGCGGAACGAATAGTCCCACTTCGCCTCCTCCCGGTGGGCTGCCAGGTCGGCAAGCCGCAGCCGCGAGGGGAAAAAGGACAGCACTTCCCCGGCTTTGTCACGCGGCATCTGATCGATCGGACGCGCCAGGTATTCGATCGCGCGGTCAATCTGCTCGAAGGCCTGCTTCTCATCCGGCCCGAGCTTCGACGCCATGAGATACAACGTCGCGGCGTTGCCTTGGTCCTGGTCCTGCAGTTCCGGCAGCAACTTGTATTTCAGCGCCGGCTGCGTCGTCGCCATCGGCCGGAGGGTCAGCCGGGCGACGGGCTCCGGCGGAAGGGATGGCGGCGCCGCACGGACGAACGAGGTCCACGCGCTGCCGGCCGCAATGGCAAGGATCACACCGAGTGAAAGCGTCCGCATGATCAACCGCCTTGAATGAAGGGGTATTTCGGCTTTGGGTAAGACTCGATTGCCCCGGCGGCGTTGGGCAGGGGCCAGGCGCGTTGCTCGGGCGCCGCATCGCTCCGGCCTGCCGCGGCCGGCGGCAGGCTCGCGAGGCCGTCCTGCAACACGCGATCCCGCAGCCGCAGGTACGACGCGGAAGCGATTTGATTTCCAGGCGCCGCCGCATCGGAATCGACCGCAGCGGCCTCGGGAGGCGCGGGCGCCACGGCCGGCGGTGTTGCCTGCTCGCGGACGACGACGACGTGGGCGACCGTTACCATCGTCGGCTTCGGACGCCAGATCACCGCCGCGCCGGCAGCCAGGAGCGCGACGGCCGCCGCCGCACGCCAACCGTTCGCCCGGCGGCGCTCGCGCGCCAATCCGGCCCGGTACCACAGCGCTTCCGCGGGAATCCCCGTTGGCGACAGCGCCAGCGACGCCAAGGCCTCCTCGACCTCCTGCTCCGGCGGATCGAGAGCAGGCCCACTCGCGGCATCAGACATCCCCTTGTGG
This sequence comes from Tepidisphaeraceae bacterium, assembly GCA_036495445.1. Taxonomy (GTDB): domain Bacteria; phylum Planctomycetota; class Phycisphaerae; order Tepidisphaerales; family Tepidisphaeraceae; genus DASXMX01. The sequence goes on along the minus strand of DASXMX010000562.1, from coordinate 4,209 downwards.
TGCAGTCCATGCGGGCTGCACGTGCAGCCCGGAAGGACTGCACCACAAATGCTGCACCGGCGGTTGTTCTCCCCTAAGGGGGTGGGTTCCTGCATGGCTGCTCCAATCGTTCTCTCACGGCCTTGAGCGCCGCCCGATACTGGTCGTGAACCGTCGATACCGGCATCCCCGTCACCTCGGCCACCTGCGCCAGCGTCAGCCCCGACCAGATCCGAAGCGTCACGACTTCCCTTTGCCCGGGCGACAGCGACGCCAGCGCCTCTTGGGCCGCCTCGGCGTCGATCCGGTCGTCGACCCGCGGCACGAACCACCCGCCCGCCGCCGCCGCGGCCCGCCCCGCGCGCTGCTCGCGCCGCCCCCGTCGGCCTTGCGACCGGCAGGCGCTGATCGCCGCGTTCCGCACGCAACGGAACAGCCACGTCCGCGGCTCGGCCGGCAGCCGCCCGCCCGCGATCAGCCGGACGAACACGTCCTGCACCACATCCTGCGCCGCGGCGCGGTCGAGCCACTGCCGCGCGTACAGCAGCAACGCGGGGCCGTGCGCCACGAACAGTTCGCGAATCCTCACGTCCACCGGCGTCGTCGGTTCCATCGCGTTCGACCGCCTCCATCACGCCATGGCCGGCCGTATTTCCGGAAGAATTGGTTGGGCAAAGAGACCCGATGATGCAGAAGCTCAGGCCGACGGGAAAGACGGGGACCCAAGGCATTCTGAAACGACTTGCGTCCCCGTCTTTTTTCTTGCGCTCTAACCCCCGATCCGCTCCATGATCTGCTTGCGCCGCAGCTCATACCGCGCATCATCCAACACCGGCGTCGCGTCCCCCGTCGTGATCGGCTCGTCCAACGGTACCCAACTCTTGCACCCCGCGTAGGCCGGCGTGTTCGTCACCACGATGGGTTGATGCAGCCGGTAGGCCCGCACCAGCAGCAGATAGAGCGGGTTTTGCGCCTTGTAATTGAACCGCATGTCGATCAAGGGCGGCGTCCAGACGTGCTCGGCGTCGATCGCCTCCATCTGCTGGCGCGAACGAAGCTGAATGATGTCGCTGACGACGCCCGCCGCCGAGATGCGCACTTCGCCCGGCTCGGCGCTGAGGGGAGAAAACCCCTCGTGCGCCTCGGGCTTGAGCATGGCGAGGTTCTGGTGGAGGTAGGTTGGGAAGAGGAGGAACTGCGGGTTTTCCAGCTCGAACTCCCCAGCCGCCTCGTAGATGCCCCCCTTGCGCAGCAGGATCATCTGCCGCCCGGTTTCCAGTGCGCGGCACACCGAGGCCCATTCCTTGAGGGCGATCTGAAGCGACGTCGGCCAAGCCATGGGGATATGTAAACAAAACCGCCACCAAGACGCAAAGCAGCCACGGAACGCCAAAAGCGCAGAAGCGCGCAACGGTGTTGCAACCGCGTTGGCGGCGGTCAGTTACACGCCAAAATCTAAAGTCTGCGCGTATAGTATGAGGGGTTATGATTTTGGAGACCGGATCGCGGGCTGCCAGCCGAACCATCAGGGGCCACTTATGACCCGCATTGAATCGATCCCCGAGCCGATCGTCGTCCCGCACGCGCACCCGCCGAGTTGTGCGCCCGGTGAGCCGGCGAAGTTCCTGCTGCCGGAGCAGATGCAGTGGCGCAAGATCCTCCCCGCGATGGGCGAGAATTCGCCCAGGCTGGCGGTCGTCCACCACGACCCGCGGACCGGCGCGACGGCGATGCTGATCTGGACGCCGCCCGGCTTCCACGTCCCCCGCCACTGGCACTCCGGCACCGAAAAGCACATGCTCGTCCGCGGCGTGTTCATCATGGAATGCGAAGGCCAGCGTGTGACGATGACGCCGGGCACGTTCAACCAGCTCCCCGCCCGCACGATCCACCAGGCCTGGACGCCGCCGGACAGCGACTGCCTGCTCTACACCGATGTCGACACGCTCTGGGACGTGAACTGGCTGGACGGGGCGCCGGGACCGCCCTAAATTGGGTGGCAGGGAAATGAGAGGGACGTGGGTTTCGTGAGGGCCGCTTCAGCGGACGCAGTGCTCACGTGGACCCTCCCGGTCCACCCGACGCATTGTCACGTTTTTTGATCGGCGAGACGTCCTCCGCTCCAGTGCGAGGATCGGCACGTCAGACATTCAGTAAGTTGGAAACCGGCGTCGAAGCTGCGGATCACATGCCATGTCTCGGTGCCGCAGATATTGCAGCGGAGCCGATCCTCGTGGATCTCGCGCGCGGCAAGGAGGCGGACGCGCACACCGCGACCGATCACAAATCCAAATCCGGCGGCCCCGACGGCCATAAACCCAAGCAGAAGCTTCCAGCCCGCCACGGTGGTGCCGAATCTCGTTTCCAGCTCAATCCTCGCAAACTGGGTAACGAGAATGCCGACCAGGAGTCCCAATACGGCACCGAGCGTCGTCATCAACTTGGAACGTGGCGCGCGAACGATGATCCCAGCGACGCGACGGTACCCAAGCTTGATCGGCATGTTATCTCCGGCTGGCCAGTGACGAAGACGTTCACGGACCAGGCACACAGCGAATGCGAAGAGAAAGGCTAATAACCGTGGATGGCGCGGATGAGCGCGGATTGGAAAGAAAGGTCTGCTTTCTCATCCGCGATATCTGCGTAATCCGCGGTCCCGATTTCCTGCAACGCGCTGACATCGTGGCCAAATCCGACGATTCGCTCACTGTCTTTGCTCTGTGCTCGCCGTGTCCTCGGTTTTCTCAGTGGTTGCACTCGGCAGTGCTTTGGCCCGTTCTTCCTCGACGATTTTCCAGAGCGTTTCCAAGAGGCTGTCGACGCCCTGGTGGGTGGCGCCGGAGATGGGGAAGATTTGTTCGTCGGGGAGGGCTTCCATCAGGCGGTTGAGGGCCTCGTCATCGGTCGAGAGGTCCATTTTGTTGGCCGCGATCACCTCGCGCTTGTTGGCGAGGGCGGGGCTGAAGGCCTCAAGCTCGCGGCGGATCGTGCGGTAGTTTTCGACCGGGTCGGAGCCGTCCATCGGGTACATGTCGAGCAGGTGGACGATCGACTGCGTCCGCTCGATGTGGCGGAGGAAGGCGTGGCCCAGGCCGGCGCCGTGCTGGGCGCCCTCGATCAGGCCCGGGATGTCGGCGACGACCATCCGGCGGTAGCCGGGCAGTTCGACGATGCCGAGTTGCGGGTCGAGCGTGGTGAACGGGTAGGCGGCGACCTTGGGCCGGGCGGCGGAGATCGCGCGGAGCAGCGTGCTCTTGCCGGCGTTGGGCATGCCGACCAGGCCAATGTCGGCGATCAGCTTCAGCTCCAGCTTCAGGTTCCGCTCCTGCCCCTCCTCGCCGGGCTCGGCGTAGCGCGGGGCCTGGTTCGTCGGCGAGCGGAAATGCCAGTTCCCGCGGCCCCCCTTGCCGCCCTTGGCGATCACGATCTGTTTGCCGATCTCGTTCAAGTCGGCCAGGAGGATGTTGTGGTCGGCGTCGTAGATGAGCGTGCCGGCCGGAACGGGGACGACCAGGTCCTGCCCGCCGACGCCGGCCATCTTTTTGCCCATGCCGGGCTGGCCCTTGGGGGCGGTCCAGTGGTGCTTGCCGGAGAAGTCGAGGAGCGTGTCCTTGGAGGAGTCGGCGACGAAGATCACGCTCCCGCCGTGGCCCCCGTCGCCCCCGTCGGGGCCGCCTTTGGGGACGAATTTCTCCCTGCGAAAGGAGACGCACCCGTGGCCGCCGCCTCCCGCCTTCACGTGAATCGTTGCCTCGTCGACGAACATGGGATCAAGGATAGGCGGGCGGAGGGCGGGTGGGAATAGGAGGGAGAACGGGAGACCAGACGGTACAGATTGGAACCGGGACGCGTCCCCTGGGGGGCAAACGGAGATTCCGGGGCATTTCAACGAGCGGCGCGATTCAACAACTGGACGTTAGATCTGGACCTTCGGTCCAGACCGGGCCGACACGGCCCGGCTCTGAATGCTTCCTCTGGCCGGAAACTGAACTTGAGAGCGAGCGTCGCGCGGTGAACCCTCACCCCGGCCCTCTCCCGGCGTACCGGGAGCGGGAGTAAATGCCGATGCAAATGCGGATGCGCGTCATGTCCCGGTGACCGCGATCGGCGTTCCGGAAACGGCGGTCGAGGATCCCTGTTGCGGGTCGGTGACGAGGACGAGCGCGAAGTAGTTGCCGGTCGAGAGCGTCGGGATCTGGGTCAGCGGGACGAGCAGGGACACAGTCTTGC
>DASXMX010000561.1:0-10989 GCA_036495445.1 Tepidisphaeraceae bacterium | reverse complement strand
CAACGACTACCACCCCAAGGCCGGCGGCCCCGCCGTCGACACCGGCGCCGCCGCCCTGGCCGGCCAGAACGCCCTGCCCACCGACCTGGACGGCAACCCCCGGCCCCAGGGGGCCGGGTACGACATCGGGGCGTATGAACTCGTCGCCAACACGCCGAAGGGCACCCAAACGACGCTTTCTGCGTCGGGTTCGGACCCGTCGTACACCACACAGTCGCTCAGCTTCACGGCTGCGGTGAGCGGCGGGGTGCCCAATGGCGAGACCGTCAACCTGGACGATGCGAGCAACAACAACGTAGTAATCGCCACCGGAACGCTCAGCGGTGGCACTGCGACAATCGCCGTCCCCGCCGGCACACTCTCCGTCGGCCCGCACATCCTGGTCGCGGTATACGGCGGGGACCCGAACTTCGCCGCCAGCCAGTCAGTCGCGTACACCCAGACCGTCGTGCCCGCCTGGCTTTCCGCCAACAGCCAGGCCACATGGAACCCCTTGACGCACACGCTGACGGTCACCGGCTCGGCCACCCTGATTGCGGACCCGGGTAGTGACGAACCGAACATCGTCGAGAGCGGGCCTGCTGCCCAGCTCAAGATCCAGCCGGCGACCGGCCCGACCGACATCCATGTGGGCGGCATCTCGCTCAGCAACGGGGCGAGCCTGCAGGTCGTCAGTGTGGGAGCAAGCCGCACGCACGCCAACCACAACGTCCTAGTCGTCGGCACGCTGGGCGCCTCTGCCGACCCGACGTTCTCCATCGACGCGACCAGCAAGCTCGATCTGGCCGACAACGACCTGGTCCTTCATGTCGGCACGTCCGACACCTCCGGTGCGGCGGCCTACAACACGGTCTTCGCCCAAGCCAAAACCGGACGGCATGGCGACGCGGCCACACCGGACGGCACGTGGAGCGGGTTCGGCCTGAGCTCCTCGTCCGCGACGGCCGCGGATGCCGCCGCCGGGTACGAGCAGGTCGCTCTGGGCGTGGTGAACAACAACCAGTTGATGTTCGGCTCGCTGTCCCAGTGGAGTGTCGGATCGGCCAGCGAGAATCTCGGGGCCAACGACGTGATCGTGAAGTACACGTACGTGGGCGACTACGCCTTGGAGGGCATGGTCAGCGGCGACGACGCCGGCATCCTCCAGGTTCAGTTCGACAAGGGTGCCAGCAACACCCATAACTGGGCCACCGGTTCCACCCTGTGGGACGGCCTGGCAGACGACAACGAGGCCGGCGTGTTCCAGATCCAGTACGGCCTGGGCACCGGCGGCAAGAACGGGTCGCAACTGTGAGCCGACGCGCTGACGTGATTGCGGGCGTCACTCGGCCTTCTTGCGGAACTGGTTGGGGTCGCGGGCCGCGGACATGGCGGTGTCGTAGGTGATCTCGCCGCGCTGGTACAGGTCGGACAGGGCCATGTCCATGCTCTGCATCTGGTACTTGCGGCCCATCTGGATCTCGTTGACGATCAGGTGGGCTTCGCCGTCGCGGATCATCTTGCGGATGGCGGGGGTCATGATGCACACCTCACACGCCAAGACCTGGCCCTTGCCGTCGGCGCGGGGCAGCAGGTTCTGGGCGAGGATCGCCTGCAGCGAGTTGGACAATTGCTGGATGATGTGGTTCTGCTGGCCCGGCGGGAACGCGCCGTAGATCCGCTGGATCGTCTGCACCGCGTCGGGCGTGTGCAGCGTCGCCAGGACCAGGTGACCGGTCTCGGCGGCGGTCAGCGCGGTGGCGATCGTCTCCAGGTCGCGCATCTCGCCCACCGCGATCACGTCCGGGTCCTGCCGCAACACGTGGATCAGCGCCTTGCCGAACGACGGCGTGTCGGTGTGGACCTCCTGCTGGATCACGATGCTGTTGCGATTCTCGTGGGTGTATTCGACGGGGTCCTCGATGGTGATGATCTTGGCGCGGCGCTCGCGGTTGATGACGTCGACCATGTAGTTGAGCGTCGTGGTTTTGCCGACGCCGGTCGGGCCGGTGATGAGGATCAGCCCGTTGGGCCGGCGGGTCAGCTCATCCATGACCGGCGGCAGCCGCAGCGCCTCGCGCGAGCGGATGGCGGGCTCGGTGACGCGGATCGCCATCTCCGCGCACCCGTCGTGGAAGTAGATGCTGGCGCGGAACCGGCCGATCCCTGGCCGGTTTCGCGAGAAACAGAGCTGCCATTCGTCGGCGAGGATCTGCTTCTGCTTCTCATTCAGCAGGTCGTCCAGTAGCGTGTGGAGCATCTCCTCGTTGAGCGGCTCGGCGCGGGCGAGGCGGATCTCGCCGTGGACGCGGTAGGCGGGCGCAACGCCGCGGCACAGGTGAATGTCGCTCGCGCCCAGCTCGCGGCCGCCGCGGAGGATTTGGTCGAGGGTGAGGGGCATAAAAGAATCTCTAGGACCAATTGAAGAGGCGGCGGAAGAATCGCAGTAACACGCGGCGGTTGTTCTTCAAGTCGGCCAATGCGCGATGCGCGTCGGCGTGGTTGGGGACCAGTTGCAGGCAGCGGGCGAAGCTGCGTTCGGCCGGGGCGGTCAGGCCCAAGGCCAGCTCGCAGGCGCCCTGTCGGTACCAGCAATACGCCTGGTCCGGCGCCCGCTCGACCGCCTGCCGCGTCCGCGTCAGGGCCTTGGCGTCGCGGCCGTAGTGCTGGTAGATCGCGCCGATCTCCAGCGGCACCAGCCAGTCCGGGTCGATCTGGGCGGCCTTGTCGAAGCAGTAGTCGTCCAGCGCGTCCTTTCGCGCGACCATCAGCTCGCCGCGGGCGATCCACGGGCAGGCGAACATCCCCTGCTGCCCAATTGCGGCGTCGCAGCTCGCCTGCGCGGCGCGCAGGTCGCCGGCCCGGCACAGCGCCTGCGCCCGCCCGGCGAGCAGCTCGGCGTTGTTCTTGAACAGCTCCAGCGCCTTGCGGCTCCACAGCTCGGCCTCCGGGTACTCCCCCAACGCGATCAGCATCTGCACCTGCCCGACCCAACCGGCCACCAGCGACTTGTCCAACTCCAGCGCGCGGGAGTAATACCGCAACGCGCTCTCGTGCAGCCCGCGGCGGCGCTCGTCGCCGGCCATGCGGAGCCAGTGCCCCTCGTCGAAGTCCTCGTCCAGCGGCTGCCGCAGGTCGGCGCGCTGTTGCTGTTGCCCCCGCGCGCCGAGCGTCTGCTCGGGCTCGCGGAATTCCAGGCGATCGAAACGACTCATGACAGCGCTCCGCTTACCGGATTGCCCCGAACCTTCCCAGCGGATGGCTGCGGAGGTAGACCTGCCCCACGATGTCTTCCCTTGGCACGAGGCCCAGCACGTGCCAGAGCACTGGGTCCTGAACGTTGCGAACCTGCGGCGTGGTGCTGGGCAGGATCAGGTATTGATCGGCCGGCACCGCGAACTCCATCGGCCCCGGCACCCACCGGGCCGCGAGGGGCTTCAAAGGGGACGGCTTCCCGTTGACAAACAACTCGCCCCCGGCCCATCGGACGCGGTCGCCCGGGCCGGCCAGGACGCGATCGATCCGCTCGCCTTCGAAGTTGTAATAGGTGACGCCGTGCGCGACGGCGGGCCGTTGCCGGAAGTCGGGGATGTTGTAGAGCACCACGCGGCCGGGCAGGGGCTTGCGCCAATGGTTCACGAGGACGACGTCGCCCTCGTCGAACGGCGACGCCGCGGCCATGACGCCGTGGGCGTCGGCCACGCGCGTGACCAGCCAACCGGCGGGCCAGTAGACCGCCACAAAGAGCACGATCGACACGCCCATCCCCCGGATCATCTGCCGCACGACGCCTTCGGCGGGTTGCATCGTGCGGGAGACGATGTCGAGCGCGGCCGACGAGTGGACGCTGAACGCGAGCCCGAGCAGGATGCTGCCGAGCGTCGTGCCGAAGAAGAACAATCCGGGGAGCAGGAAGGCGAGCCATCCCCAAAGCGCGAGATGGCCCCGCCCGCGCTGGCCGAGGTAGAAGTACGACCACCCGGGAATCACCAGGCGCCAGACGACCGGCGCCGGGGGAAGCCGCGGGACGGCAGAAACAACGCGACCGGTGAACTCGTCGCGGGCCTGCAGCATCGCGTCCCGCGCGTCGTAATAGCCGGAAGGCCGGCGGGGCATCACGCGACGGATCCGCTTGGACAGCCGGCCGGCGCGAGGCGGTTGAACGTCGATGACCGCCGTCGCGATCCGCAACGACGTGCCGCACCGGCCGCACAGGTCGGTGCCGGGCATGTTCTGGAATTGGCAGTTTCTGCATCGCATCGCGGCGCGCCAAAGGCCGACGGCACGCATGCGTGCCGGCTAAACAAGAGGGCTAGCGCCGCTGCTTCACGTCGACATGGCGCTGCACCTGCTGTTCGGCGGTTTCGTAGTATTCGGCCGTCTTTTCGCGGTGTTCTTCGCGGCCGATGATCTGGGCGAACAGGTCGGCGTAGTCCATGCACACGGGGCCTTTGATCCCGATCGTGCGGACGGTGACCTGCCCGTTCGGGGCGATCTCGATTTCGATTTCTTCCTGGGCCATGTCGAGTTCCCTCCTACAGGTTCCGGACGCGGATCTTCACGGTGCGGTCGGCGGCGACCTGCTCGTCGACGATCGTCATGTTCCGCTCCTGCAGCTCGCTGACGACGCGGTGGTAGACGTACTGCTGGGTGACGCGGCCGAGCAGCTCTTCGCCGATCCGCTTGAGCTCGGCCTTGGAGTGGCCCTCGCCCTCGACGCAGAGCTTGAGCGCGCCGCGGAGGTCGCGGCTGAAGATGACCCGCACGCCGTCGCGCTCGACCACCAGTTCCGACCCGGCCGAGGCGGCTTCCTGGAGGACCTCACTGTCCTCCACGTCGACCTCGGCGCGGGTGTTGGTTTTGGCGGTGTTGGCGATCGTCGCCGGGGCCTCCGCCCCTTTGACGACGCTGAACCCCAACGACCCGATCGCGGCGGTGACGGCCGCCGTGATCACCGGCCAGCCCGCCACGATCAACGGCGTGACGACGACGACGGAACTCATAACGATCTCCTCGCGAAGGCCCGGCAACGCGCTTGCAATCCCCCCTCACCCCAGCCCTCTCCCGGCGGGAGAGGGGGCAGGAGGGCATTCCCCGAACGACGGCGGCGCGCGGGCGAGCGCCGCCCGTCACAGTTCGATCTTCCGCCGCACGTCCGGGGCGGCGGTGGCGAGGCGGCCGGACGCGGGGCGGGCACGGCCTTGCGACCAGGTCCGCAGGCGGTTCAGGTCCTCGCTCATCGTCTTCGAGAGCGGCACCGTCTCGTTCAGGCTCGCCATCAGCGTTGCCGTATCGAGCTCCGCGCCCGCGCTGAACGCGTCGAACAGCCCGGAGACGATCGCCTGCTCGATTTCCGCGCCGCTGAACCCCTCGCTGTGGCGGGCCAGCAGGTCCAGGTCGAACCGGTCGGGCGCGCGGCCGCGTTTCTCCAGGTGAATCGTGAACACCGCCCGGCGCTCGGTCTCAGTGGGCAGGTCGACGAAGAAGATCTCGTCGAGGCGGCCCTTGCGCAGCAGCTCGGGCGGAAGCTGGCTGATGTCGTTGGCGGTGGCGATGACGAAGACCGGCGCGGTCTTGTCCGAGAGCCAGGTGAGGAACGTGCCGAAGACGCGGGCGGCGGTGCCGCCGTCGCTCCCGCCGGAGCCGACTGAGCCCGAGAACGCCTTGTCGATCTCGTCGACCCAGAGGATGGCCGGCGCGACGCTCTCAGCGGTCTGAATGGCCCGGCGGACGTTCTCCTCGCTCGACCCGACCAGGCTGCCGAACATCCGGCCGACGTCGAACCGAAGCAGCGGGAGCTGCCAGAGGCTGGCGATGGCTTTGGCGCAGAGGCTCTTGCCGCACCCCTGCACGCCCAGCAGCAGCACGCCGCGGGGCGGCGGCAGGCCGAATTCGGCCGCCCGCTCGGTGAACGCGGCGCTGCGCTTGCCCAGCCACTGCTTGAGGTTCTCCAACCCCGCGACGTGATCGAACTCCTCGGTGCTCGCGTAATACTCCAGCAGCCCGCTCTTGCGGATGATCTGCTGCTTCTCGCTGAAGACGACGCCGACGTGGTCCGCGTCGAGCGTGCCGTCGATCACCAGGGTCTTGGCGAAGACGTTCTCGGCCTCCTTGAGCGTGAGCCCGCGCGCCGCGTGCAGCAATCGCTCCCGGCCGGCGGCGTCGAGGTTGATCCGCACCTGCGGCTTGTCCTTCACGTCCTCGATGATCCGGTCCAGCAGCCGGTTGAAGTCCTTCACGTCGGGCGGCCGGTACTCGATGACCGTCACGTCCTTGTCCAGCTCCGGCGCGATCCGCATGACCGGGGCGACGATCACAATCGTCTTGTACGTGTCGCGCAGGTGATAGGCGACGTCCTTCAGGCGACGGATGACCGCCAGGTTCGCCCGGTTCTCCTCGGTGAAGGGGTGGAAGTCCTTAAAGAGGTAGATCGCCGGCTCGACGTGCTGGAGCACGGCGTCGAGCGCCGAGAGCGGGTCGGTCGTGCTGCCGCTCCCGGACTTGGTGCGCTGCGGCTCGGCCCCGTAGCGGACGATGCCCTGGGTGTAGGTCCAGACGTGGAACTTCTTGTTCCGCGCCGCCGCGATCTGCGCGAGCTGCTTCTCGACCCGCTCCTCCTCCCAGCTTATGACGTAGATGATCGGGTAGCGGGCGCGGATCAGCACTTCCAGCTCGTCCTCGGGATCCAGGCATTGGACGAGCCGCCGACTCGCAGGCACGGCTGCCGCAGGTGGTGGCGCAGGCGGGGGCGGTGCCGCGGCGGGTGCGGGTTGGCGGGGCGCGAGGTTGGAAGAGGCGGATTGCGGCTGCACGCGGGGGCGTCTCCTCTCAATGGTCCACACGGATCGTTAAGGTCGGATCATCAGGGGGGAGGGCGAGGCTCCCGCCGAGCCGAGTCGTTCGCACACGATTCGGCTCGGCAGGAGCCTTGCCCTCCCTCGCTGTTTCAAGCCGGCCCAGTTGGGCGAGCACGGCGCGGACGCGGGCGTCGTGGGGGTTGATCGCGTCCAGCGCCTCCAGCACGCCGAGCGACGCGCCGAAGACGTAGACCCGGCCGTCGGGCTGGATCGTGATCTCCGTCACGTCTGTCTCCTCGGTCATCACGACATCCGCGCCGGCGTCATTGTCATTCATTGGATCACCTTCAATCCCAGCCCATGGGCGAGATCCCGCGCTTCGCGCCCGACGTGAGGTTCCAGGGGCGCGGCCAACTCGGCGAACCGCGCCGATCTCCAACTCGGCAGATACCCTTCCCGCAGGCTGAACGGGACGTCCGGCAGGTTCGCTGCCATCCACCGGGCGATCGGCCGATAGCAGCAGTCCAGGTGGCCCGGCAGCAGCAGGTGACGCACGATCAGGCGGCTTCGCTTTGCGGCGATTTGCAAATTGCGGGTGAGGATGCGGGTGTAGCCGGACACGCCCGCGATCCGCCGGGCGCAGGCGTCGTTGCCGAACTTGAAATCGGCGACGAACACATCGACGACGCCATCGAGCAGGTCGAACACCTCCGGCGTGCAATGGAAATCCGATTTCCACACCACCGGCGGAAGATCCGGGCAAGTCGACATCGCGTGCAGGATCGATGGCAGATGAACCGTCGGCTCGCCACCCACCCATTGCACGTTGCGCGCCCCGCGCGCCCGCCCCCACGCGATGGCGGCCTCGAAAAGTTCCGGCGTCAGCTCGACGCCGCGGGACGGGTCGAACGCGTTCAGCCCGGCGATGCAGAACGCGCACCGCAGGTCGCAGCCGGACAGGTAGAACAGGTGGGAGGGGACGAGCTCGACCTCCTCGCCGTACTCGATGCGGTGACGGAACACACGGGCCGTCCCCCCCGCCTTGCACGGCCCGCGCGCGCCCGCCAGCCGGTCGACGCCGCACCGGTGTTCGCAGAGGTTGCAACACCGGTGATGCGCCTGGGCGGCGCCCTCCCTCGCACGGATCGTCTGGCCGTCGACCATGACCTCAACCCGACTCGACAGCATTGTCATGCCATGGCGACACCGAACCGGGTGCCCCGTGCATCCGGCGTGGTCGAACCGCCACACAATGTCAGACGAAGACGATTGCCCGGCCTTTCATCGGCGGGTTCATCTTGTCGGGCGCAGCTAGAACAGGTGATCCCAACGGCGTTCACGCGCGGTCAGAAGGTCGGCCCGGGAAGCGGATTCGGGATCGTTTCCGAACGCGGGACCGCCCCGTGGATCATCTTCGTCGCGGCGCCGGTGAGTCGCAGGTAGTAGTCGGAGGGCAAGCCCTCGTAAGTGACGAAGTACTTGCCCACCGGGGTGTCGTTCGCGACCTTGTAAATCGCCGTCCCTTCGTTCACCTCGTCGAACATGCCGACGAAAACGGTGCGGATGTTCAACTCGCGGAAGATCGCGAACTGCCGCCAGTAGAACTCACCCTTGCGTCGCGGGATCATCGTCGTGCCCGGCGGCGTGCCGCGGAGGTTGTCCCACGAGAAGCCGGGGAACGCCGTCGGCAGGTAGCCGATGCCCACTGGTTTCAGTTCCGCCAGGTCGGGTTCCCAAACGGCCTTGCGGATGCGGTCCATCGAGGCATCATCCCGATACCGGCCGGCATCCCACGGGCTGATCGCGTCGAAAGAGCGGTAGATCTTCGCCCAGGCCGGGTCGGGCATCGATCCGCCGCGGAGCGTGCGCCAATACGGATCGATGCCGCCGATCAGGTAAACGCCGCCGTAGTTCGGGTCTTTCTTGAAGTAGTTGACGAGTTCCTCGCCCTGGGCCGGCGTCCAATAACGGTCCTTGAAGCCCAGGCCCCACAGCAGCACGACAGGTTTTCCGTTGTGGTGCAGGTATCGCGAGTCTTCGCGGACCTTGACCTGATCACAAAGGAACTTCCAGTCGTTCTTAACAACGTCGGTGCTGACGTTCCGGCCCATCGACAAATCGAGCATCATCGCCCAGACGCGCCCCTCGCGGTGGCACCCCTCGCGGACGTTGGCGAGCACCTGGTTGACGTGCCGCGCCCGCTCCCGGCTGCCCGTCTCGCCGACGAAGCGGCTCAGGAAGACGCCGTCGATGCCGTATTCGCGCATCCACTTGCAATGCAGCAGCACCGGGCCGGCGCGGAACGCGCTGTAGAGCCGGGCCGGCGAACCGTCGGGGAGCTTGAGGCCGGGAACGGCGGTCAGGTCGGCCGGGTCGTACTCGGAGACGTCCGGCCACATGTCGACGACGAACTTGCCGCGATCGGTTTGGTCCAGCCGCTCGCCCCAGTGGCTGAAGCCGAACCGCGTCCCGTCACCGGGCGTGTTGAACCAGCCCTGGTAGCCGCAGAGGACTTTGCCATCGAGCGTCGTCGCGTCTACGTCGGATCGGGTCGGGCCGGAGTAGGGGCGGAGCCAGGGATCGTCGCCGGCGGCAGGCGGCACATCGGCCGCGGCGCAAAGAGCTGAGGCCAGAAACGAGAGCAACGAGACCGCGACACAAAACCCGCTTAACGATCGACGTGTCAATCGGGCCATGACTGTTACCTCGGTTGATTGCAATTGACGATGCGGCGACGGCTTCCAACCCGTGCCAACCGCCTTTCTCCTGGTGCACGTCGATGCGCAGCGGCACAACCCTGACACGGGCCGGCCCGCCCGGCTCGGGGAGCGCGCTAGATCTCGACCACGGCTGCCGACGCCGCCCGAAGGCGGATCGCAACGCGACCTTCCCGCACCGAGATCGTTTCCGTGATCGCGGGCTTCCATGTGCCCGCTGCGGTGACTTCATTACCGCCGAACGTGACACCGAGCGTGCCGTCCACCGCGGGAGCGGCCAAGCGGAGGGCGCTTCCTTTCGTCGCGGTCGCCTCACCGACTTCGATCCGCAGGTCAACACCGTGACGCAGTTCCTTGTTGACGAGGATCACCCGCGTACGTCCCGCCTCGCCTCTGGTCGCGTAAGCCTTCACGTTCAGGTCGCCCGCATCCGTCTCGACGTGCAGCTTAGTGCCGACCGCGCCACGGGCGAACGCGAGCATGCCATAATAGATGGGCCGGGCGGTCAAGCTTCCTTTGTTGTCGCTGTAAATCGGCGAGTATGGGCTGACGAAGCCGAGCTGGTTGATGCCGGTTTCGATATTCACGCCCGCGCAGTCCTGCCAGGCCATGGTGAGCATGATGTCCAGCACCCAGAGGGCGGAGGCGAACGTGTCGGAGACGCTCGGCTTGCCGCCGTGGAAGCAGGAGTTCATCTCACAGAACCGGTAGGGGAGCCGGGCCGCGGCGGCGACCTTTCGCAGGCGGGCCAGCGTATCCGGGAGCTTCGCCGGGCCGGCCAGCAGGTTCTCGATCGTCGTCTTCGGGTTTTCGGGCGGCCCCTGCGAGTAGTGATGATGCGTCAGCAGCTTCAGGTCGGCTCCCTCGTCGGCCGCGAACCGCTCCACCCAATCAGTGTGCACCGCGGCGTCGGGTCCCGCCAGCGGGACGTGCGGGAGGCGCTCGCGAAGAGCCGCCTTAAAGCGGCGATAGTCCCCCAGGAAGTCCGCATACCCGTAACCGCGCGGCCGGCATCGCCCGGGGAACAGGTCGGGCTCATTGCCGATCTCGATGGCCAGCAACCGATCGCCCACCGCCTCCGCGACCGCGCGGGCCTCCGCCGCCGCCTGCTCCGCGGTGCCCCGGCCGAGGTTCAATCCCCACATCAGTTTCCATCCCGTGGCACGGAGGAACGCGCCGAGATCGTCGAGGACTGACCGGTTTACGATCGTCGCCCGCCGCGCATCGGACGGCGCGCCGTCCGCAACATAACTCGCGTAATCAGACGTGTCGCCCCCGATGCGGATCACGCCGGCGGGGCCGAGCGTGCGGACGAGCTGCACGTACTTCGCGTTCTTCCCGCCGAGCAATCCCGCTTCCGCGACCGAGGAGATCTCGTAACCAAGCCCGATGAAATCGGCGGGGATCCGGCCGAGTGGTTTGTCCGGGGAGACGGTGACCCGCACCGTGACGGGGGCCGTGGTTTGCCCCAACGCGGGGCGGGACCGCGTGAGGGC
>DASXMX010000560.1:0-8074 GCA_036495445.1 Tepidisphaeraceae bacterium | reverse complement strand
TTTTAGCCACAGATGGGGCACAGATGCACACAGATGAACGGCAGGTCGGAAATCTCAAATTCAGATCTGTGTGAATCTGAAGCGAAACCCTGCGCACTACGCGACTATGGCGCGATCTTTTGGATCACGTCCGGTCCCGGTCCGAGAATGGCGTTACCGTGGGTATCACCGTTCTGAAACGAAAGCTGGGAGATCCCGGAGATGTCCACCCAAGTCCCAGCTCGTGGCCCGTCGACGATTACCGCGAGTGGAATGATCCGGTGATCGTAATAACCCGGCATCATGTTCCAGCAGACGGAAGGATGCAACAGCCGCCGAGAGCGGCAAAACACACGATCGCGGCCAGACCCACGTACGACTTCATCGCTCGCTCTCCCTCCGCTGCGCGGCCGATCATACCGGCATCAGCTTCGGCCGTCGCGGGGGGTGTTCGTGGGCGGGGAGGTCCTTGCTTTCGGAAAGTTCGGAGCCGGTGGGGTCGGGCTCGCCCTTGGGCCAGAGGTGGAAGCCGCCGGTTTCGGTGTGGATTTGCCAGAGGCCCCAGATCCATTTGCCGTCGCCCTCGTTGGCCCCGGCGTAGAGGACGTCATGGCTGCCGGGGTAGGTCTTGGTGATCGTGCAGCGGCCGTCCTTCAGGTCGTACGTGCCGCGGAGGAAGAACGGGCCGACGGCGTCGCGGCCTTCGCCGCTGAGGTGCCCGGCCCGGAACTCGATCGCGAGGCTCATCCACTGCCGGCCGGCCAGGTCTCGATGGAGCCAGAACCCCTTCCACTCGCCGCTGGGGAAGCGCGAGTCCGTTTCGAGCGCGGCATGCTTTGTTCCGTCGGTTCGGTCGGGCACTGCGATGACCTCGTGCTGATATTGTAGCCGGGCCATTGGGGAGCGATTGCTGATTTCGGATTGCGGATTGGAAGACCCGGCACGTGAAACGTGATGAGTGAAACGTGACGAACGCCTGTGCTCGTCACGTTTCACTCATCACGTTTCACGCGCCCGCCGTGATATACTCAACCTCCCCCGCATCCGGCACCAATCCTGCTTCCGCCCCCTCTCGAAGCAGTCTCGCAATCGCCTCCCGCCCCCGCGGCCCGTAGTCGAGCGTCCAGTGGTTGACGTACATGCCGACGAACCGGTCGGCGAGGTTGCGGTCGAGGTCGCGTCCGAACTGAAGCGCGTATTCGACCGCCTCGGGCCGGTGGTCGAGGCTGTATTGGATCGACTGCTTGAGGATGTCGGTGACTTCCTGCATGACCCGCGGCCCCAGGTCCTTGCGGATGCAGTTGCCGCCGAGCGGCAGAGGCAGGCCCGTCCGACGGCCCCACCACTCGGCGGTGTCGAGCAAGTTGTGCAGGCCCATCTGCGCGTAGGTAAGCTGCCCCTCGTGAATGATCAGCCCGGCGTGGTACTGGCCCTCGCGAACCGCCGCGGGGATCTGGTCGAACATCACGACGTCATACTCGAACGCCTCGCCCGCTTTGCCGATCGCGAGTTGCAGCGAGAGGAATGCCGTGGTGAGTTCGCCCGGGATGGCGATCCGCTTGCCGCGGAGACCTTTGATTGGATCGTCGCCGAATTTCGCAGCCTCGCCGGCGCGGCAGACGACCATGGGGCCATACCCGTCCCCCATGCTGCTGCCGCAACTGGTCAGGGCGTAGCGGTCGGCTACATAAGGGTAGGCGTGAATGGAAATCGCGGTGATCTCCAGCTCGCCTTGTCGGGCGCGCAGGTTCAGCGTCTGGATGTCCTGCAGGACGTGCTCGAACGCATAGGGGCCGGTGGGGATCTTCCCCTTCGCCAGCGCGTAGAACATGAAGGCGTCGTCCGGGTCGGGAGAATGGCCGAGTCGTAGAAGCATGGCGGGTGTTCGGGTTGGGACTTCGTGCGTGATCGTGGATCGGGCGCAATATCCTCGCAAGGATAGCGCGCCGCAAGGACCGCGCGGGTGGTTTCACGGGAATTCGCACGGATGGAGCGGAGGAATTGGTCCGCGAATGGACGCGAATGAATGCCAAAGGCATGACAGAGCGGCGCTTCGTGCTTCTTCTCTGTCTCATTCGCGTTCATTCGCGTCCATTCGCGGACCCATTTCTTCTGCCTTGTGAAAGGGTGGCTCCGCCCCGAAATTCTTGATCCCCGCGGTGCCGGGCGGCGGCTATCCTAGAGGGCGATGCACATCCCCGACGGATTCCTCGACGCCAGGACCGCCGCGACGGCGGCGGCGCTGTCGATCGGGGGACTGGGCCTGGCCGTTCGGCGGGCGCGCGTGCAGTTGCCCGCGCGAAAGGTCCCGCTCATGGGCCTGGCCGCCGCGTTCGTGTTCGCGGGGCAGATGCTCAACTTCCCCGTGGCCGGCGGGACATCGGGCCACCTGGTCGGCGGCGTGCTGTGCGGCGTGCTGCTCGGGCCCAGTGCGGCCGTCCTGGTCATCAGTTGCGTGCTGATCGTCCAGTGCCTGGCCTTCGGCGACGGGGGCGTGCTGGCGCTGGGGGCCAACATCTTCAACATGGCGATCGTCAGCGCCGTCGGCGGATACGCGATCTACCGCGGATTGCACCGGATCTTCCCGGGCGAACGGGGACGTTTGCTGGCTGTTGCCGTCGCAAGCTGGGCCGCCACCGTCGCGGCGGCTGTCGTCTGCGCGGGGCAGCTCGCGCTCTCCGGCACCGCTCCCTGGTCCGTCACGCTGCCCGCGATGGCATGGGTTCACATGCTGATCGGCGTGGGCGAGGCGATCATCACCACGCTGGTCGTCGCGTCGATCGCGCGGAGCCGGCCGGAACTGCTCGATGCTGCGAGGCCGGCGCCGAGCCGCGGAGCGGAACTTCTTCTGTTCGGAGGGCTGATCGCGCTGGGGCTGGCGCTGTTCGTGGCTCCCTTCGCCTCCGCGTTGCCGGATGGGCTGGACCACGCGGCGACGTTGCTCGGATTCGCGGCGCGGGAGCGACACGTACTGGCCAAGGCGCCTTTGGCGGAATATCACCTGCCGGGCGTCCAATCGCCCGCGCTGGCGACGGCGCTGGCGGGCGGCATCGGGACGGTGCTGATGTTCGCGATCGCCTGGGCCATGGCCCGCCTGCTGGTCCGAGCCGAACGCAACGGGCCCCAGCCGACGGAGGCGCCGGGTGCATAAGCATCTGCTCGACAGCTACGGCCACCTGGACAGTCCCGTACACCGGCGGCCGGCCTGGCTGAAAGTGATCGCCGCACTGGCAACGGTGATCCTCCTCGTCGTCTCGCCGCCTTCGGTCATTCTGTTTGCTGCCGTTGCGCTAATTCTGCTCATCGTTGCAGCGATCAGCCGAGTGCCGGCGGTGTTTCTGATTAAACGGCTGGTCCTGCTCGAACCGTTCGTGCTCGGCGTCGCGGTCCTCACGCTATTTCAGCCGCACGGCGGCGTGCGGTTCCTCGTCGTCGCGACGCGCAGCACGCTCTGCCTGTTCACGCTCGTGCTGCTGGCGAACACGACGCCGTTCTCCGATCTGCTTGACGTGCTGAAGCGGGCGCGCGTGCCGAGCCTGATGGTGACGACGCTGGCGCTCATGTTTCGGTATCTGTTTGTGCTGAAGGACGAATCGGCCCGGATGCGCGCCGCCCATGCGAGCCGGACGTTTACAGCGGATCGCAGGCACACCTGGCACGCGACGGCGAGCGTGCTGGGGCAGCTGTTCGTCCGCTGCGGCCTGCGGGCCGACCGCATCTACGCCGCCATGTGCGCCCGGGGATGGAAATGACATGAGCGGGTCGATCCGCGTCGACAACCTCTGCTACCACTATCCCGACGGCACGCCCGCGCTGCGGGACGTCAGCTTCACCATCGACCCGGGCGAGTGCGTGGGCGTGATCGGCCCGAATGGCGCGGGCAAGTCCACCCTCCTGCTCCACCTGAACGGCCTGCTCCCGGACCAATCCCACGCCCAAGGCGCCGTCCACATCGACGGCGAGCGGATCACCCGCGCGAACCTGCACGCCGTCCGGCGGAAGGTTGGCGTCGTCTTCCAGGACCCCGACGACCAGCTCTTCTGCCCCACCGTCTTCGAAGACGTCGCCTTCGGCCCGCGCCAGTTCGGCCTCGCGCCGGACCGCTTGAAGCAGACGATCGCCGACGCACTGGCCAAGGTTGGCCTGAGCGGCGCCGAGCGCCGCGCCCCCCACCACCTCAGCGGCGGCGAGAAACGCCGCGTCTGCCTGGCCGGCGTTCTCGCTTGCGACCCGGGCATCCTGGTCCTCGACGAGCCGACGAGCAACCTCGACCCTCGGGGGCGCCGCGAATTCAAATCGCTGCTCAAGGAACTGCCCGCCACGAAGGTCATCGCCACGCACGACCTGGAGATGGTGGTCGAGCTCTGCTCGCGCACGATCCTGCTCGACCGCGGCCAGGTCGTCGCGGCCGGGCCGACGGTCAAGCTGCTCTCCGATGAGCCGCTCATGCTCGCCCACGGCCTCGAGCGCCCTCACATCCTCCTCCACCGCCACCCGCACCCGCCGATGATGGACAATTCGTCGTTCCCGCTAGAATGCGCCACATGGACCACGACAGGCTGTTCAAACAGCTCCTGACGACGTTCTTCGTCGAGTTCGTCGAGCTGTTCCTGCCGGAGGTGAACGCGTAACTGGCGCGGGAGACGATCCAGTTTGTCGACAAAGAGGTCTTCACCGACCTGACCTCCGGCGAGCGGCACGAGGTGGACCTGTTGGTCAAGGCGAAGTTCAACCAGTCCGATGCGTTCTTCCTGATCCACATCGAAAACCAGGCCTCGGCCCAGGACACGTTCGCCAAGCGGATGTTCCGCTACTTCGCCCGATTGCACGAGAGTTTCGACCTACCGGTCTATCCCGTCGCCCTCTTCTCGTACGACAGCCCGCAGCGGCCCGAGCCGGATCGCTACCAGGTCGCCTTCCCGGATCGGTCGGTCCTCGATTCCTCATTTCGCGTGATTCAACTCAACCGGCTGAATTGGCGCGACTACATCCGGCAGCCCAATCCGGTGGCCGCGGCCCTTCTGACCAAGATGCGGATCCCGCGGGAGGATCGGCCGCGGGTGAAGTTGGAGTTCTTGCGGATGGCGGCGACACTTCGCCTGGACATGGCGAAAAGCGAATTGCTTCGCAATTTCATGACCCGCTACCTCAAGCTGACCGCACAGGAGCAAACGATGTATAATTCCGAATACGAGCGGCTCGAACCCGCCGAAAAGGAGTCCATCGTGGAAGTCATCGACGAATGGGATGCGGCCGGAATTGCCAAGGGACTGCGACAGGGCAGGGCGCAAGGCGCGGTGCTGCTATTGAGGCACAGGTTTGGGCCTCTTTCGGAAGCGTTGGCCGACCGAATTGACGCGCTGCCGCAACCAGTTTTGGATCGTCTTCTAATCGCCATCCTCAACTTCAACGGCCTCCAAGACGCCGAGAACTGGCTCGCGCAAAACGCGAGCCCGTCCTGATGGACGGGCTCGCGCCTGACTTCAGTCTGTTGTGAGAACCACCGTTTCGCACGGCTCCCGTTCGCTCCCGCCTACACCTCCACCGTCTCCGCCGACTTCTTGCCGGCCTTTTTACGTTCGGTTTCGGTCAGCTTCTGCTTGCGGAGCCGGATGCTCTGCGGCGTGGCCTCGACGAGCTCGTCCTCCTCGATGTACTCCAGCGCCTGCTCCAGCGTCATCTTCCTGGGCGGCTTGAGGATGATGTTCTCGTCGCTGCTGGTGGTCCGCATGTTGGTCAGCTTCTTGGCCGTCGTCGGGTTGACGGTCATGTCGTTGTCGCGGGCGTTCTCGGCGACGATCTGCCCCTCGTACACCGGGTCGCTCGGCGAGACGAACATCACGCCGCGGTCCTGCAGGTTGTTCAGGGCGTAGGCGTTCACGTTGCCGCCGGCCATCGAGACCATGACGCCGTTGGCCCGGCCCGGCACCTCGCCGCGCTGCGGGGCGTACTCGTGGAAGTTGTGGTGCATGACCGCGGTGCCCTGGGTCGCGGTGAGCATGCGGGTCCGCAGGCCGATCAGGCCGCGGGCGGGGATGGTGAACTCGAGGTGGACCTGGCCGTTGCGGTTGTCCATGCGGACCAGTTCGCCCTTGCGGTTGCCGACCAGCTCCATCACGCCGCCCATGTTCTTCTCGGGCACGTCGACGACCAGGTACTCGATCGGCTCCTGGAGCTGACCGCTCTCCTTGTCCCGGTGCATGATCACATGCGGCTTGCTGATCGACAACTCATACCCCTCGCGGCGCATGTTCTCGATCAGGATGCCCAGGTGAAGCAGCCCGCGGCCCGAAACCTTGATCGCATCCTTGTCGGCCGTCTCCTCGATCTTCAACGCGACGTTGCTTTCCAGTTCCTTCACGAGCCGGTCGCGAAGGTTTCGGCTCGTGACGTACTTGCCCTCGCGGCCGCAGAACGGCGAGTCGTTGACGCTGAACATCATCGTCAGCGTCGGCGGCTCGATCTCCGTCGCCTCCAGCGGCTGCGGGTTGACCGGGTCGCAGATGCTGTCGCCGATGTCGACCGACTCCAGCCCGATCAGCGCGACGATGTCGCCCGCACGGGCTTCCTCGACGTTCTTGCGCCCCAGCCCTTCTAAGCACTGCACCTGCTGCACCTTGCTCTTGATCTTGGTGCCATCGCGACGGACGATCATGATCTGCTGCCCGGTCTTGATCACGCCGTTGTAAATGCGGCCGACGCCGATCCGGCCCACATAGTCGTTGTATTGGATGCTGCTGATCTGGATCTGCAGCGACTTGTCTGGGTCGCCGTGCGGGGCCGGGACGTGCTTGAGCAACGCCTCGAACACCGGGCGGATGTCCGTCCCCTTCTCCTCCAGCTTCCACGACGCGATGCCCTGCCGCCCGCTGGCGTAGAGCACCGGGAAGTCGAGCGTCTCGTCGTCCGCGCCCAGTTCGACGAACAGGTCGAACACCTCGTTGAGCACCTCGTCCGCCCGGGCATCGGGCCGGTCGATCTTGTTGATGACCACGATCGGCCGCAGCTCGTGCTGGAACGCCTTCTTGAGCACGAACCGCGTCTGCGGCATCGCGCCCTCGGCGGCGTCGACCAGCAGGAACACGCCGTCTGCCATGCTCAGGACGCGCTCGACCTCGCCGCCGAAGTCGGCGTGGCCCGGCGTGTCGATCAGGTTGATCTTCGTCGTCTGCCCGCTCGCCGGGTCGATGTAGTTGATCGCGACGTTCTTCGCCAGGATCGTGATGCCGCGCTCGCGCTCCAAGGGGTTCGAGTCCAGCAGCGTGTCCTGCTGAACCTGGCTGTCGCGGAAGTTACCGCTCTGCCGAAGCAGGGCGTCCACCAGCGTCGTCTTCCCGTGGTCGACGTGGGCGATGATGGCAACATTTCGAATGTCGTTTCGCACAGAATTCATGTCAAATCGCTGTTAGTCGTGGCCGGTTGTCAGTTGCTAGGTCAAATCAATTCCGTGGTTTACGGCCTGTTTCAACCGAGCGCCACCACGGCCAAGGGGCGGGTAAGATACTCGTCTCCCCGTCATTATACAACGTTGGCCAAACGTAGAAGTTTGCGCAAAGGGGAGCGAATTCGACAGTTCTGTCACGCTTGATCGGGTCACACGGGATCGAGCGACTGCGGCATCCGGGCCTTGGCGACGAACGAAACGTCCGGCAGACGGATCCGGCCGGACTTCATCCGCATCGTGCTTTCGGCGCCAGATACCGCCCCGAGGTCGCGCGGGTTCACATAAGCAGTCAGAAGCGCGATGATATTCGCCGCGATGATGCCTTCCCAGTACCCCACGGGTTTCTCCACCAGCGTCCCATCGATCAGCTCGCACAGCCGCTTCTCGTGCTCGAGCATGTAGAGCAGGTCGGCCTCCGTCGCGTCGCCCGGCCAGGGATTGAAGATGATGCGCGAGAGCGGCACGCCGCCTAACGCGGCGAGCCACTGCGCGCCGTTCTCGAACGGCGGCCGGGGCTGCGGGCGCGATGGAGAAGCCGTGGGCATCTGGTCATGATTATATCGGCTTTAACGAATGCACGACAGCGGTCTGGACGGGGCGGGACCGCCCGCCGGAGAAGCCGTCGCGAAGCCGCTTGGCGGTTTCGCGACG
>DASXMX010000559.1:0-14586 GCA_036495445.1 Tepidisphaeraceae bacterium | reverse complement strand
AATCGTGACATACGGGAGTTCGACTCGCGCGGATGGGCTCGCGGAGTCCCTGCAACGTCGCATGCAACGTTCGGACGGATGTTGCATCGTCTGTGAAGAGATCGAAAAATACAAAAGTTTGAGAATGAGGGCTTTACGACTCAAACGTATGGGAGTCAATGCATCAAATGCATCATTGGGAAGCCCGTATAGCCGGGGAGCTTGCTCCCCGTTTCCGGTGAATACGGGGGAGCAAGCTCCCCGGCGACACGGGGTGTCAAAAGGGCGTGTTGCGCATCATTAAAATGGATAAAACTGTTGTAAATCGATTTGTCTGATTAGCTTGTGGTGAAATGGTGCTCGAAAATCGCGCCACAAAGCGCCACAAAACACGGGTTTTCCCGGGTTGTGGCGGGGTTGCCCGGCGCACGCCCGGGGGGCTATCGACTGCCGGACTTGGCGAGCGGGCGGGTGCGCCAGAACCGGAGCGTCCGCGAAGGGTGAAATGTGACGCGAACCTTTAATTCTGCTCGGTCGATGTGACAAGAACGCAGGCGCGACCCGCCACCGAGCGAGGCTTTGGCGGCATTGGCGAGGCGTAGTTGGGGAATTTGTCGTCCTTCATTCGATTGATTCTAATCGGCTGGATGCAGCGTGCGTGCTGAGAGCTGTTGACTGAATAGGCCAGCGAATTGGGGCGGGTTCGGATCGGCTCGCGACTCCTCACTCCGCGGCCACTCACTTCGGTTCCCTCACCGGATGCCCTTCCGGCGGGGACCAATTGGCCGAGGCGATCGTCAGCTTGTACTGCACGGAGCCGGTGTTCTTGGAGAAATCGCCGTTCTTTCCGTTCATGCGAAGGATGATCTCGCCGGTGTCGTGCTCGAGTTGGTAGGTCTCTGGCGCTGTTCGCGGGAACCGTGATCGTGATCGTCCGCACCCGCGGCGGCTCGTCCGCCGCCGTGGGGACGCAGAGCCAGACGGCGGACAGGACGGCGACCGCCGCGACGACTCGTTGCAACCGCTTTCCGCCGGGCGTGACCGTAAGGGTGAAGGACCGCATAAGTGACCTTCGCGTATGGGGTTGCTGGAAGTGGCAGCCGTGCTATAGCGGCAGAGGCTAAGCGATCCGGAACTCGGAGGCAACTGTCTTTACGACCGGCGGATCCGGCCGCATCTGAATTCGTGCAATGACCGTCCCCACCCCTCGACTACCTCCAAAGACGGGAATCGGCGAGTGACGATTCCGCAAAAAACCACGTTCTGGAGGCGGTCATGATCTGGAAGGCGATCAAATTCGGGACCCTTACGGCGGGCGTCGGGCTGCTGGCCGGGGGGTTGGTCCTGGGCAGCGACCTGGGCAGCTATCTCCGCAGCTCCTGCCACAGCATGCAGGTATCGATCAAGGACAACATTCCGGTCGAGTTCCAGCTCCGCCGGGCGCGCGACCTGCTGGACGGCGTCGGCCCGGAACTGCACGACAACGTCCGCCGGGTGGCGGAGCAGGAGGTCGAGATCGCGTCGCTCAAGACCGATCTGGAGCAGAGCCGGGTGTCGCTGGCGTCCGAGAAGCATCGGATCCAGAGCCTGCGCAACTGCCTGAATACTTCGCAGACGAGCTTCACATTCGACGGGATCGATTTCACCCGCGAGCAGGTCGAGCATGATCTGGGCCGGCAGTTCGCCCACTTCCGCGAGGCCGACGGGGCGTTGAAGGCGCGGCAGCAATTGCTCGAGAGCCGCCAGCAGGCCCTGGTCGCGGCGATGGAGGCGATGGAAACGGCCAAGGCACAGAAGGCGACTCTTGAGGCGCAGGTCGAGGGGCTGGAGGCGCAGTATCGGCTCGTGCAGGCGACGTCCGCGGGCACGCAGTTCCAACTCGACGGAGGCCGGCTCGCCGAGGCGCAGAAGGTCGTCGGCGAGATTCGCAAGCAGCTCGCCGTGACCGAGCACGTCCTGGCCCACGAGGCCAAGTTCACGCAGGCGATTCCGGTGGACTCGATCGACGAGAAGGACCTGCTCCAGCAAGTCGACGCCCGCCTCGCCCAAGGCGACCCGCAGCCGATCGCGGCGGATGTGCGCGACGGCAAGTAATCCGTCCGGGCTGATGTGGCACAGCCGGGGGCGGCTGTGCCACATACAGTAGTTGCGGCGTCACGGGCGCGGTAAAACGTCGGTCATGGGGGGCGTCACTTCGGGCCTGCCGGCTTGTGAAACCTGGGAGAATGCCGTGTTGTTCGTCCGGCTCAAACAATGCGAGGTCGCGCTGAACGCCGGCAGGCTGGACGAGGCGTTTGACCTGCTGCGGTCGCCGGACCTTCGCTCGCACCGCAAGGGGCAGGACCTGGTGGACCGGCTGGCGAAGGCGATGCTCGATCGGGGGCGGGCGCACCTGGCCGCCGGGCAACTTGAGGCGGCGGCCGCCGATTGTGAGCGGGCCGCCCGGACCGCCGGCAATCTGCCCGACGTCCTCGCCCTTCGCACGGCGGTGAGCGAGGCGATGGCCGAGCGAAGGCGGGCGGACCAGCGGCGGGACCAGCTCGCCACCGCCGTCCGGCGGCACATGGACCAGGGGCAGCTTACGCTCGGCGGTCAGTTGCTCGCCGCCGCCCCGGCCGACGTGCAGACGCAACGCATTGGCAGCGAACTGGCCGCCCGCCGGGCGACGATTCAGGCAGTCGCCAAGAAGGTCGGCGCTGCGATCGGTGCGGGAGATTGGGAAGCGGCACTCGATCAACTGGCCCAGGTGGATCGGCAAGTCACGCGGCATCCGGACGTCCGGGAACTTTGTGGGAGGGTGACCGCGTCGGTGGTCGCCGAGGCAACCAGGGCGATTGAATCTGGCAGCTTGGATCGAGCCGGCGCGCTGTTGCAACGTCATCAGGAGTTGCCCGGACGGTTCATTGATGCCGACCGGCTGCGGGAGGCGCTTCGTCAGTGCCGCGAAGCGGCCGCTTGTGTCGAGCGCTCGGATACCGCCGGTGCCGAGCGAAATCTACGCGGGCTTTCCGCACAGTGGCCGAACGCCTCTTGGGTCTCCGATGCGTTGAGGCACGTGCAGCAGATCCGCACGTCCGCCGAGGCGGTGTTGGCGGGCCCGCTGGGCATGATCGGTGCAGCAAGCCCGCTCCCCGGCCCTCCCCCGGAGTACCGGGGATCGGAGAGGGCGGATGACGACGGCGATTTTGTCTTGCATGTGGACGGCGCCGGCGGGTTCCGTGTAATGGGCGGCCAATCCGTCACGTTCGGTCCGGCGAGTTCGTCGCGGAACGTGGACGTCGCCGTTACGGGTGACGCCTCGGTTCCGGTCGTGACGATCTCGCGATCGGACGAGGATTACTTCGTCCAGTCGCGCCAGCCGGTTGAAGTCAACGGGAGTCCGACGACGCACGCGCTGCTCGCCCCCGGCGATACGATCGCGGTCGGCCCGCGGTGCCGGCTGCGGTTGCGGCGGCCGAACCCGGCCAGCACGTCGGTCGTGCTCGACGTGACGGCGGGCCGTCTCGCGCGGGGCGACGTCCGCCAGGTCATCCTGTTCGACCGCGAGCTGATCGTCGGCCCCGGGCCGGCGGCGCATGTGCGCGTCGATGCGCTCAGCGGGCCGGCGGTCTTTCAACGTCGGCGCGACGGGCTGGTCTGTCGGGCCGCGGATCCCGTCCTGCTCGACGGGCGGCCCGCGGGAACCGAGCCGCTGATCACGCCGGGCGTTCACGTGACGATCGGCCCTGTCGGGCTGATCCTGGTGCGGGAAGAAGGAGG
The DNA here is from genome assembly GCA_036495445.1 of Tepidisphaeraceae bacterium. Classification (GTDB taxonomy): domain Bacteria; phylum Planctomycetota; class Phycisphaerae; order Tepidisphaerales; family Tepidisphaeraceae; genus DASXMX01. The sequence continues at coordinate 10,848 of DASXMX010000559.1, read as the reverse complement.
ATAGGGTCATGACGACAACCGCCACGATCGCATCGCCCGAGCGGCGGGAAGGGGGCGCGGCGGGCTATCGCTACCAGCATGGCGACCGCCCGCTCGAAGGCTACACCATCCAGCGCGGCGCCGGCCGCGGCGGGTTCGGCGAGGTCTATTACGCGCTGAGCGACAGCGGCCGCGAGGTCGCGCTCAAGGTCGTTCACACCTACGAGCAGATCGAGCTCCGCGGCATCGGCCAGTGCATGAACCTCAAGAGCCCGCACCTGGTCACGATCTTCGACGTCAAGTACGGGAACGACGGCCGGCCGTGGGTCATCATGGAATACGTGAGCGGCCCGTCGCTCCGCGAACTGCTCGACGCGGCGCCGGCCGGGCTGGGCGTGCAGAAGGCGGCGTTTTTCCTCCGCGAGATCGGCAAGGGGCTGACCGAACTGCACGACTGCGGCATCGTCCACCGCGACCTCAAGCCGGCCAACATCTTCTTCGAAAACGGATACGTGAAGATCGGCGACTACGGGCTGAGCAAACTGATCAGCTCGAGCCAGCACAGCGGCCAGACCGTCACCGTCGGCACGGTCCATTACATGGCCCCCGAGATCGGCGTCGGGCGGTACGACAAGGGGATCGACATCTACGCCATGGGCGCGCTGCTCTACGAGATGCTGACCGGGCAGGTGCCGTACCTCGGCTCGTCGCCCGCCGAGGTGCTGATGAAGCACCTGAACGGCACGGTCGACGTGAGCGGGATCGAGGAGCCGTTCGCGACGGTGATCCGCAAGGCGATGGCGAAGGACCCCGCCGAGCGGTACGGCAGCGTGCAGGAGATGGTCGAGGCCGTCTTCGGGACGGAACACGTCCGCAACAGCGTCTCCCAGTTCTCGCCCGACAGCCTCTCGATGGTCGCGGGCCAGGCGGCGAAGAAGATCGCGCCGGCCATGGACGGCACGTTTACGCCGTCCGATGCGCCGGCGCCGCCCCCGTATCCGCGGAATCGGTTCGAAGAACGCTTCGACCGGATGCAGCGCAGAATGAAGGATCGGTGCGACCGCGTGCAACGTCGGGCAAACATGCGGTTGGCGAAGATGGGCGTTCCAGGCGTCCCACGCGCCCCGTGGCTCGGCGACGATTCGCCGGTGGCGGGGGACCTGTTTCAGCAGCCGAGCCTCGACCCGATGCCGCTCGGCGCACGGATCGTGCTGGGCGTGTTGGTCGCGCTCATGGCCTCGGTCGGCGCGGCGGTCGTGGATGATCGCGGGCCAGCTCCGCTGTTCTTTGTGTTCTGGTCGATCGCCGGCGCGACGACGGCGTTATCGCTGTCCTGGCGATTGCTGGCGCCGGGGCTCCGGCACGAGTCTCCCTGGCTGATGCGGATCGTGCTGGGTGGGGCCGCGGGGATCGTCTCGGTCGTCTTCACCGTGCCCTTCTGGCATGCGGGCGGCCGCGCCCACTACGGCGGGACATCGATGGCCGTCCTCCTGGGCTTCCTGATCCTCGACTGGCCCGCCCGGTTGACCGCGATCCGCCCGGCGCGCGTGTCGTTCGGGCACATCATCACGGCGACGATCGCGGCGTACGTGCTGACCGGGATGTTCGACGGCAACCCAGCCCTCGGCATCTTCGCCGTCGCCGGGACGGCCTTGGCGGTTGGCTTGGTTTCGGGATGGAACCCGACCGCGCGGCGGCCGACCCCGCCGCGGCCCGCGGAGCCCGCGCCGACCGGCGCGGCCCCGCTTGTTCCCCCGCCCCCAGTCCCGGTTCCGACGACGGCAGTTGAGCATGCCGTCCCCGCTGCGCCTTTCGCAACCCCTGAGCCCCCACTGGCACGCATTCACAAGGTGCCGACGGGAGTGCGGATCCTGTGGCTCGTGCTCTTCATCGCCGCGGCGACGCTGGGCCTGACACTGCTTGCGTGCTCGCTGTTCGTTGCCCGGGGGGAGGGTCAAGGCCCGGTCTGCTTCGCCTTTGGGTGCGGCGCGTCGATCCTCGCCTTCATCTGCTATCGCCGCAGCACCGTGACCCAATTCGACAGTTGGTGGTCCTATTTCTTCCGGCCGCTCGTCTGGATCGGATGCGTCCAAGCGATCTTGCTTTCCGTCTCGTTCTTTGTCACCGAGCATCCGGGTTTAGGTGATGGCGAGACCGCGATGGCCATCTTCTGGATCATCTTCCCCGCCGTCGTCCTGTTCGTCATCACATTGTATCGCAATCGAGGAGGCACCATGTCCTACGCGTCAACCGTTATGCCCGCCCCGGCGGGGCAGCCGGGCAGGCCTTCAATCACTCTGGCTGGCATCGGCGGGGGATTCCTCCGTTTCGTCTCGTCGGTCGCGGGATTGATCGTGCTGGCCGCGTCGCTGCTGCTGACGGTCGCGGTCGTGAGCAATTTGCCGGGGCTTGGGAACTCGCCCGCGGTCGACCCGCATTTCTCGCGCGACATGGTCGAGCACTGGGGCACGCGGCACTGGCCGGAACTCATTCGGCACATCGGGATCGTGGTCGCCCTTGTGCTCGCGTTCATCGCGACCGGCCTGCTGCTGCTCCCGCGTCGCGGGGCCGGGGCGGTTCACATGTTCCGCGGGCTGATCGCGGTCGGGCTGGCGTTCGTCGCGGCCGTGTCATTCGGGCGGGCGCTGCCGGACTGGTCCGAATTCGTGCCGGGCGAGACGCCCGCCGCGACCATCGAAACGATCTTCGAATCGATCCGCTTGCACGGCGTGCTGGTCGGCGCGGGGCTCTTCGTCCTCGCGGCCTTCCTCTTCCTCTGGCCACCGAAGGCGCGCAACAAGGTGGCCGCATGATGCCTGCACTCGACGCCTCGTGACACGGGTTTCCAACCCGTGCCGGCCAAGCCGGAAATCGGAGCGAACTGTGATCCATATGCCTCTTTTTGTGATTGGGACCATGAGCACCGGTTGAAAACCCGTGCCACGGGGGCAGCACTTATGTGCAAGCGTGCGTTCATCCTGATCCTGGTGGTGGCGATCGGCGCCGTGGTGTTCGTCCGGGTCCGTTCCATCGCGCGTTCGCGAACGGCCCGGCTCGTGCGCGGGCCGCATCCGGCCTCCACCGACGTCGGCGCCGCGATGCGGCGGATCACCGGCACGGACCCGGTAAGCGTGAAGCCCTGGGTGATCGACGACGTCGCCTTCCGAAACGCTTATGCGGGTCGACAATGGATCGTCGGCCGGTCCGACCAGCCCGCTACGACGGGGTTGGAGGCGATCGCGTCGGCCCGCGCCGACGCGGCCCGGCAGCTTTACCCGATCCTCCGCTCCCGGGTAAGGGAATGGCCTCGCGACCAGCGATGGCTGCAGGCCCGCGTCGAAGCGGACGTCGATGCGGGGCGATTGGACAGTGACACGTTCGTCGAGCGGTTCGATCGTCCTTACGGGACGGTGTATGCCGGGGCCGTCCTGGTCGATGCGTCGGCGGATCACCTGCAACCGGTGATTCATCGGGCGGCGACCGAATTGAGAGTGCGGCACCGGCGGGCGGGCGCTCTCATGGCGCTCGCGGGCGCGCTGCTGATCGTCACTTGGCTCGCCTACGCGCTGTTGAATTCCGTGACCCGCGGCTACATTACCGCCCGCCTCCGCGTAATGGCTGGGATCGCTACAATTGTAAGCGTCGGGATTCTGCTCCTTGTCTGAAGGAAGGCCGCGACCGCACGAAAACGGGCATTTCGCATGGCCGAATGGACGCAAGCCGAGCAGTTCCTGTTGGACCAGGTCCGCAAGGGGAGCGATGGCGCCTGGGCGCAGCTCGTCGAGCGGTATCAGGGCCGGTTGCTGGCGTTCGCGCGAAGGCGCCAGCCGCGCGGCGCGGACGCCGAGGACCTCGTGCAGGACACGTTCCTCCGCTTCCTCCGCGGGCTGCCCGAGTTCCGCGGGCAATCCTCGGTCGAGACGTACCTCTTCATGATCCTCCGCCGGCGGATGATCGAGCTCTTCCGCGTCCGGAGGTCGCCGGCCGTGCAGTTGCCGGACGGATCGAGCGGGGATGACCGAGCGGCGCCGATCCAGCCCGCCGCCCGCGACCTGACCGCCAGCGGCTACGCCCGCCGGGACGAGCACCGCGACGCCGCCCGGGCCGCCCTCGCGACCGCGCTCCGCGGGCTGACCGCCTCGCTGCAGCGCGACTGCAACTTCGCGGACCTCGAGCTGCTCGAAATGATCTTCTTCGCCCAGCGCCCCAACCAGGAGATCGCCCGCGCGCTGAACCTCAAGCCCGAGCAGGTCGCCATGGCCAAGCACCGCTGGCTCAAGCAGGTCCGCGACCGCGTCGGCCCGCACCTCGCCCGCGGCAGCGCCTCACCCGATGCCCCTGACCCCGCGGCCTTCGACTCGCTCCTCACCGAACTCTGGGAAATCGAACGCCTTACCTGCCCCAAGCGCACCACCTTGGGCGGCTACCTCCTCAACACCCTCGACGCCCACTGGTCCGCCTACGTCCGCTTCCACCTGACGACTGTCGCCTGTCCGTTCTGCACTGCAAACGTGGACGACCTCCAAAAGCAAACCCAATCCGACCCGCGGCCGTTGCGGGATCGAATCCTTCAATCGACGGTCGGGTTCTTCCGAAAACCCTAGTCGCAGCATGCCACCGGGAGTGCGAGGCTCGTGCCCGGCCGATGCTGTGGCACAGGCTTCCAGCCTGTGGCGCCTTGCGGGACTCATAGGCTGGAAGCCTATGACACGACCCGCGGCTCGGCAGGAGCCTCGCCCTCCCAATCCATCTCCATGGTATTATCGTGGGGTGCAGCTTGAAGCTGAACCCTATGTCTAAGACGTCTCCGATTCTCGGCCAGTGGCGCATCACGAAGATGGAACAGTGGGAGAAGGACTATGTTGACGCCGAGGTGAAGGCGTACATCCGATTCGACGAGCGCGGGCGTGGGGAATTCCAGTTCGGTTACGTGTCGGGCTCCATGGATGGCCGATTCACCGAGCGGGACGGACGCCCGGCGGTGGAGTGGTCGTGGGAGGGGAACGAGGAGATGGATGAGGTATCCGGCCATGGGTGGGCGGTGCTGGACCCGGACGAGAAACATCTCCGCGGGCGGATCTTCATCCACGACGGCGACGACTCGGGATTCGACGCCCGCAGGCCCTCGTCGCGTCCGGCAAGCAAGTCATTGAAGCGGCGGTAATGCAGATCTCGGCACGTCCGGTGTTCCCCGCGTAGCGGCTGGACCGAAGGTCCGCCCGTCCGCCGACCGCCCCGAATTAAAGCGCGCCCGGCGCGAAACCGCACAGCGATCATCCGGCTTTTCGGTCGGATCACGGCGTCTCCGGCTCAAAGCCCGTCAGCAGGATGTTACGACGGAGTTCCGCGCCGCATGAGATCACGGGCATCTACGGCGTCGCCTGGTCGAGCGCGCCCGCACACCCGCCGTCGGCGGGGCGGGGGCGGCCGGTGAAGTCGCGGAGGAACGGGCCGTGAAACTCCCACGCGTACAGTTCCTCGATCGTGGTCTTCGAGTCGGCCAGCGTCCCGCGCGCGATGCGGAGGAAGTCGATCGCGCCGTTCAGGTGGCGACCCTCCGGCGTGCCGCCGACGCAGAGGTCGGCGTCGTTGGCGAGCGACGCGTCGCGCCCGAGGCCCGGGCCGGCGCTGTCCGGTTTGCCATCGATATAGATTGCGAACGTCTGAGCCGTGCGATCGGCCTCGGCGATGACGTGGTGCCATTGGCCATCGTTGACCGCACGGCGGCTGGCCAGGTGCGCGATGGGCTTGCCTGACCTGGCGGTCAGCTCTACGTGCCCATTCCCGTCAATGCTCAGGGCCCACCCGGCGTTGTTCATCTTCTGAATCAACGTCGCATCTTTCAGTCCCGGCGTTGTCTGGAAATAGATTTCGATGAGGAAGTTGGAGGTGTAAATCTGCGGGTTGCGCAATTCGGCTCCGCTGAAGGTGCGGCTTGGGCCGGAGTTGCCTCGTCCCGAAATCATTGTGACGGGGCGGTCGATGTCCTGGTTCTTCAGCACGGCGTACTGGATGCTCCCGTTGAAGTGCAGGGCGCCGGTCGTCCAGTTTTCCAGGGGGGCGTCCTGATAATCCTTCAGCGTGACGTTGACCGCCGTGAGCGGGCACGTCGGGAACTTGTAGTAGTCATCCCGGCTGGTGTAGTAGGGCGGCATGCCCCAGTGCTCGTCGAGGATGCGCGTCGGGTCACCTTCGATGGGACAGAAGTTCCACTCGGCGACCGTTTCATAGAGGCTCCAGGGCACGAAGAGTTTCGCGCCACGCCCGCGGGCCACCGAGTCGGCGGAGGGGCGGAAATCATGGGCAGCCGCGTCGCGCAGCGGCGGTTGCCCGGCCATGACGCCCACTTCGGCGGCCAGCGGCTTGTAACTCGCCAGCGTTTCGCGGAAATCCTGCAATGTCATGAGCCATCGCCCGGACGGTTCCAGCACGCCGAAGCCCTCGCTCGTTCCAATGTCGTAGAAAACGTTCCGGGCATAGGCATCGGTCTCCAGCGCGAACCGGTTTCGGCGGGGGCCGGCGTCCTTTTCGATGCCGGCGGCGCTTCGGGCCGGGTCGGCGTCGCGGAAGACGCTGGCGCCCATGCCCTGGAAGACGTTGCCCAGGAACTTGTTCCGGCCCGCCTGCGGCGCCTGGCGGCGCGAGGCGCGCACGAAGTTGCAGACCGTGTTGTTAAAGAAAGTGTTCTGGTAGCTGATGATCTCCTGGAACGCCGAGGTGTTGGCCAGCTTGCCCGCCGGGCCATTGGATTTTCCCCAGGCGATGTTGTTGAAGTAATAGTTCTTGAACGCGCCGTCGAGGTAATAGGCATGGCCGAAGCGGCTCTCTTTGTTGGGGTTCATCGCGTGGTCCCAACTGCGGTACCCGCCCGGGTTGCCGGAGATGTTGTCGAAGACGTAGGCCGGGCCGCCCTGCCAGGTTTCGATGCCGCCGAAGTCGTCGTTGTTCAGGAGTGTATCCACCGCTTTATTGTGATGAATGAGAATGCGCGTGAACGGGCGGTTGGTGGAAGCGCCGCTTTGCTTGGCCCCGTGAACGTCCACGCCCTGGGCGCAGACCCGATCGAAGATGTTCCCCGCAACCTCCACGGTTTGGGCGTAATCGACCTCCAGCGAGACGCCCTGCCCGAACAGGTCGGGGCGGAGGCCGATGTGATCGAACTTGTTCCGCAGCACTCGGACGTCGCAGAGCCGGCCCATTGGCCCGTCCAAATTGGCGTAGATCGTGCCGTCCGCCAGTTCCACGCCGCCGGCGTCGTCGTCGGAGAAGACGTTGTCGCTCACGACGACCTGGTCGATGACGTCGTCCTTCCCCTCGGCTTTCATCCGCACGCCCCGATGGACGTGCTCGAAGGTGCAATTCGTGACTTGGAGGTCCGTCCCGCTGCCGAGCAACCGCACGCAGCCGGGCTCGACGTCGATGTTCTCGTGGGAGACCCAGTACGGGGCCGTGAGCATGTTCCAGATGACGTTGGTAAACCGGAACGTCAGGCCGCTGATGTGGACGTGGCTCATCCCCCGGCTCTCGATCGCGTGGATGCGCCGGGCGACTTCGACGCGGACCTGGTTCGGATCCTGGTCGCCGGGAAGGCGGATGTAGAGCCGGCCGCCTTTGCCCTTCTTGTCGAACCAGAACTCGCCCGGGGCGTCGAGGTATTGGGCCTTGTCTTCCAGGTAGTACTGGCATCCGCGGATGATTTTGAACGTCGGCGTGCCGCCCCATTGGCCGGCGAAGGTGAGCGATCCATTCTCCCGATCCGCCGCCAGGACGCGAGCTTGGAAGGGGCTGCCCATGACCCAGCCCTTGGTCGTCCAGACGATCGCGCCTTCGTAGTAATCCTGCGGGTGGCTGGGGTTGATGTGCTCCTTGTCGAATGCAAGGTGCCGCCGTTGGCCATGGAAATTGGCATAATTGTCAAACGGCTTGTCGGGGTTCTTCCACGTCCACCATTCGCTCTTGATGTCGTCCGGGTTGCTGATGCTCCAATTCGGCGTGCGGGCGAGCGGGATGCGGGTGACGGTGCCGTCCTTCGCCACCATCCAGACGTTCCGCGGCGCCCAGTCGAGGTCGACATACCAAACCTTCTGCGGCTCGGGGATGAGCGGATTGTCCGCCCCCCGTTTCCAGCCCGTCACCGCCTCTGAGCCACAAATGATTGCCGGCCCCGTTCCCCAGGACGGGTCGCGCGTGAGGCAGATCGGAGCCGCCTCGGTGCCCGATTCGTTGGCGTTCATGTCGCCGCGATAATCCACGCCCTGTTTGAAGACGCAGGTGTGAACGCCGGAGCAGGCCTTCGCGTTGCCCGTGGCATTCGGGTCCCAGGGATGATGCTTCCACGGCGTCTGCTTCGAAAGGCCATCGTTCGTGTCGGCGCCAGAGTCGAAATCGATATAGCGGATCGACTCGCCGGGCTCATATTCAAAGGGGCGCGGCGCCCATTCCAAGTCGCCCGTCGGCAGCACCTTCGCCTGCGGCTGATCCCACGACCATTTGGAAGCGGCGACGCTTTCATCACCGGCTGCGGCCGGCGCCGTTGCAATGGCCAGGAGTGTGACCGAGAGCAATGCCGACACCGTGACGCAGAGATGGCGCGGGGTCATGCCCGTTGATACCGGGCGAGTTGCGGTCCTGTTACGCCGGGCCGAAATTCCATCGCTGTCCGTCCGAGACGAACCGGTATCCGATCTTCTGATAGATGCTGTTGCTGGTCGGGTTGGCCACGTCCGTAAACAGGCAGCAGAACTTGCGGCCGGTGTCCAGCAGGTGCTGACTGAGGCTCGCCACGAGTGTCGAGGCGTATCCATGGCAGCGGGATTCGCGGGGCGTATAGACGAAGTTCACGCGCACGCCATTCGGAGTCGGGCCGGCCCACGCGGCCATCGCGACCGGCTGCCGGTCCACCCAAAAGAAGACTCGCCGGGCCGCGATCAGCCGGTCGGCCCGCGAGAGCGGGTGCTCCACTACGGGCTGCTGCGTATCGGCCTCGAATCCCGTGACGTAATGGGCGAGCAGTTCGCGGTCCGCCGGGTCACAAAGACGCATGTGCCCGCCCGCCGGCAGGGCGGGCCAGTGAACTTCGCGCGATTCGTACAGACGCAGATCGACCCCTAGCCGACGCGGGCGACCCGTGAACTCGGCATAGCGCGCCGAGAGCATCTCGATCGAGGACGCTACGCCGATCAATGCTTCCCCGGCCCATCGCCGTTTGGCGAGCACTTCGGCCAGACACGCGGCCCCCTCGGCAGAGGCTTGCGTCACCAGCATGGACTTCTTCATCGTCTGCATCGCAACGCAGTCGATGGCCGAGCCGTGGCGGATCGTCCATAGCAGCGGGCGATCCAATTCATCGATCGACACCGGCGCGCACCCTTCCCGAGCCATCCGCTCCAACAGCCCGAGTTGGACGCAATTCTCCGCCTCCGCCTCCAGGAGCCAGTCAATGACGACGTCGCGAAACGCTCGCGGATCCTCGTGCTCGATCAGTTGAAGTATCATCGCCTCGTATGTCCGAAGTGGCTCACCGGTGCCGGTTGTGATGCCATGCAAGCGGCATCGCGATGAGCTGGTTGTACGGAAGGGCCAGGGCGATGCCGGGCGCCAGCAGGGGCAGCGAATGTCGCACCGCGGGGGCAAGCCAACAGACGAGCGAAAAGACCAACGCCACGGCGAGCAGCCACGTTGTCGTCCAGGCGATGAGCTGTGCGCCTGTGGCGACGCGGTGTTGACGGCTGGCGCGAACGACCAGGGCTGCCGTAGCGATTTTCGCGGCCAGTAGGATCCAAAGTGCGGTGGGTGCCCCGTTCAACATGGCGGTGCGTGAACCGGGATGGAGCCATGCCAAATAGCCGACACATCCCAGCGCCATATATATGCCAAGCATTCCAAAGCCCGCCGTATTTACCAGCCACGCCCGCCCGTAGAGCGGAAACACGAACGCCTTGATCACGTTCAGCCAGGTGATCAGCATCAGCGCACCGATCAGGGCCGCCGCGAGCGCCACCCGGTGCGGCGTCGCGTGGCGAAGCAGAAGGTGCGCCATCGATTCAGGCTCGCTGTAACTGTGCGGCAACAGACAATCGATCGCGAGGATGGCCAGCACGATCACCCAGATAATCGCCACCGACAGGGCCGTCGCCTTCAGCTTCGCGGCGATGAGCGCAGAGCCCTCCATGGGGCGAGCCGCGAGGAACGAAGGGATGGTCAGACTTTTCGACCAGGCATCGGGTTTGCCAAGATTGCCGGCCAATGCGCCGGCAAGAAAGACCGGCGATCCGAGGACGACCGTCATCAAAAGAAGTTGTGGGTGAATCATGATTCCGCCTGCGTAAAGCGGACTGGGGCTCCTGCCTGCCAACAGCGGTGGGAAAAGCATCAACATGGCTGCCGAGACGACAAACCCGGCCAGCATGGTGCAATTCCGTCGCAATTCCAGCCAGATTTGTGCCCGCTGTGCGGATAGGAATGGCCGGCGTTCCGGCACCTGCGCGCGGCCGCTGGCGTGGCGGCCGACCCAGGGCGCTACCGTCCCGTCGCCGCGGCGGGCGCGGGCCACGCCGCCCACGGCCATCAAAGCCGCCACAACGCTCCACGCGGCCAGGAGGCCGCCGATGAGTGCCGGCTGGGCAAATCCAAGCGCGGGAGCGGCGATCACGAATGCAATGATCGTGCTCACGATGCCGACACTCGCCGCGACTCGGGCGAAGGGGAGCCAGAACGGCATCCACGATGTGGCCTGAAGCCAGGCCACAATTGCCGCCATGGCCAGCAGTGGCAGAAGGATCGGCACCGACCATCCCATCGGCGCCAGTACGAGCTGGGCCACGATGAGCCAGAGTGCCGCGAGACAACCGGCGCCATACAGCATTGGGG
>DASXMX010000558.1:0-3893 GCA_036495445.1 Tepidisphaeraceae bacterium | reverse complement strand
CGAGAGCGACGACGTCGGCGCCGTCAGCGAGCCGGACGAGTTGCTCGTCGTGCTCCGCACGATGCTGACGACGCTTAGCGGCACCAGGTATCGCGGCCGTGTGGCCCTCGGCGACGGCATCGACGCCTTCCTCTTCGATCGCGGCAGCGAAGGAATCATCGCGCTCTGGGGCCGGGGCGACACGCCGCAGCCCAGCGAGCTGGCCCTGAACCTCGGCGACCACCCCGCGCGGCTCGACCTCTGGGGCAACGCCGCTCCGCTGCTGCAGCCCCGAGGCGAGCAGCGCGGCCGCGTGCGGGTGGACATCGGCCCGATGCCGATCTTCCTGATCGACATCGACGGCCACCAGGCCCAGCTCCGTGCCAGCGTCGCCATCGACCAGCCGCTGCTCGAATCGACCTTCCGCCCGCACGAGCGGCGGATCCGGTTCGTCAACACCTACGACCATGCGATCACCGGCACGCTTCACCTGCGCGCCCCCGACGGCTGGACGCTCGACCCGCCCACGTTCAACTTCAACCTGAACCCCGGCGACAAGTTCGACCAGCCCGTCTCGATCCTCTTCCCTTACAGCAGCGTCGCCGGCGTCAAGATGCTCAACTGCGATTTCCTGATCGACGGCGAAAAGAACCCCAGCTTCGGCGTGCCGCTGACGCTCAAGCTCGGCCTTAGCGACGTCGGCATGGAGACGATCGCCATGCGCGACGGCCACGACATCTTCGTCCAGCAGATGATCACCAACTACGGCGACCGCCCCATCAACTACAGCGCCTTCGCCACCTGCCCCGGCCAGGCCCGCCAGGAGCGGGTCGTGGTGAACCTCGCCCCCGGCGCCACGACCATCCGCCGCTACCGCTTCGAAAACGTCCCCCGCACCCCCAGGGGCGAGGTCCGCGTCGGCCTCCACGAACTCCAGGGCACCCGCCTCCTCAACGACTCGATCGCGGTGCAATGAGCCGACGCCCGCACGTTACGGCTGCTCGCCGGGCGCCTCGTCGACGTCGGGGATCGTCATCCATTTGGATTGGCCTGCATACTTGCGGCCGTATGTGATGGCGGTGGCGTAGAGCGCCTGCATCTTCGGCTGGTCGAACGTGAACGAGTCGCACGCCGCCACGTCGTCGGGAATGAACGCGAGGCGGAAGTCGTAGCGCATGTCGCGGGCCCAGTACTTGGTTTCGTACAAGCAGCCGACGTTGTTGGAATCCATCAGGCAATCGACGGCCCGCTGGGCCAGGGGGATCAGGCAGTCCTTGACCGGCCCGACCTTCGCGTCGAGCTGCCCGTTGACGATCACGTAAACCGTCGGCTTCGCCAGCGCCGGCCGTGTTGACGCGGTCGCGGGCCGCGTCCGCGCGCCGAGCCGTTCCTCCGCGTGCCGGTGGCTGGCGGCGATCCGGGGCAGCAGGTTGTTGCGGAAAAACAGGTTCGCCTTCACGCCGCCGTCGGCGTGGAGGACGCCTTCGATCTCCACCGGCGGGAAGATCAGCGGCGCCGACGCCGACGCCAGGAGCGCCGTCCGGTAGAAGTCGTAGTCGCGCGCCTGCGCGATGGCCGTCAGGTTCCAAATGTGCAGGCGGCCGGCGTCCAGGTCCGTGCTGGCGACGTACAGCCGCCGGCCCTTCGCCGCCTCAACGCCGACGCGGTCGATCATCGCATCGGTCACGTACTTCGCGATGAGCCGCTTCAGCGGCTCCGAGGTGTAGACCGAATCCGAGAACGGGACCGAGAGCGCGAACCGCCCGCCCTTGACGTCATTGTCGCTGGTCGTGGTGAAGGCCTGCTGGAGCATGGCGTCGTCGCCCAGGAAGGCGCCGGTCGCCAGCAGCCCGCCCGTGCTGACGCCGGTGACGACGTCGAACGTCGGCCTGGAGCCGCCGGCCGCCCAGCCTTTGAGGAATCCCGCGCCCCATGCCCCGTTCGACCCGCCGCCAGACAATACCAGCACGCTGATCGTCTTCCCCGGCCCCTTCCGCTCCGCCCGGTCGGCGACGCTCTGCTCCAGGTCCTGCTCCTGAAACGCGTACCTTCGGGACTTGAGGGTGGTGGCTCGGGTCGTCGCGGCTTGCGTCGTGGAGCTGACGACCGTCGCATTCGCGTCGGCTCCGGGGCGCTCGGGACAGCAGCCACCGAGGAGGATCACGGCCAGCAGGAGGATCGCGGTTCGAGAAGATCTCATGACCGCCATTGTGGCGGGCGGGCTTGATCTGTTCAAAATCCCGCGCCGTGCGGGTGCCCCGCTGAAGCAGCTCGCCCGGGGGAAAACCCCGGGCGAGCTGCCGAGTGAGATGGGCGTGGCCACTTCCGGCCCGCGTCGAACCGCTCGTTGATCTATTTCCTGCTGGCGGGCCCCAGCAGGGAGAAGTCCTCGTGGCTCAGCGTCTGGCCGGCCCCGAGTTCGATGCTGCTGATGCCAATGTCCTTCTTGGCGCCTTGCACCGAGATTTCATAGGTGCCCGGGAGCAACCCGCTGAAGCTATACGAGCCATCGTCGCCGGTCGTCGTCGTAAAGGAGACGTCCTGGCCCGCGTCGTTGATCCCGGTCAGCACGAGGGTCAGCCCGGCCATCACCTGATGATCGTTGCCGGAGTTCTTGTAGACCGTCCCGCCCAGGGTAGACGGCGTGAAGACGCCCGGCACGAACATGTCGCTCAGGTCGTTCGTCCCCGGCGTGTTCGCGTCACCCAGGAACCCGCCGCCCGGCGCGGATACGCCGAAGAGCTCCTGCATGCTCTTCAGGTCCGAAGAGTGGGTGTACGCCAGGGTGCTGTTGTAGGCATTGCCCTTGGCCAGCGGCGAGATGACGATCTCGGGGACCGTGAAGGAGGTCGTGTTGCCGCCCTCGGTCTCGTCGTACCAGATCACGATCGCGCCGTTGTTCTTGTAGGCCTGGGAAGCCTCGATCACTGGGACGATCTTGGAAAGGAAGTTATCGCCCAGGGCGACCGCCTCTTGATCGGTGTTGGCGGCGTAGGTCGCGCCGTTATAGGTGAACGGCGTGTTCAATGACGAGTGCATGTCATTGTATTGGTCCGGCGTAATCAGGTTGTACCGGGCCGCCGCGTTGCTGTTCAGGTCCGTTTGCAACTGTTGCAGGGGCGCGTAGTGCGAGACCTCGGGATTCGAGGGCGAGAAGTTGGGCGCGGTGCTGCTGCTGCCGTTGGTCGCGGTGAAGAACAGTTGCCCGTCGTGCTTGACCGCGAAATTGTACTGGTGGCTGCCGTTGTACGCATTGGTGTAATTGGACGACGTGCCGCTGAGGCTCTGCAGCGGGACCGTCCACTGCGATTGCGGGGCGACGGTGCTGGTCAGCGCGTTGGCGCCCGGCTGATTGACCGACCCGCTGGTGGGGGTCAGGTCGATGTCCTCCTGGTACGACTTCCAGGCGATGCCGGATTGCTGGAGCAACGCGCTCAGGTTCGGCGCGTTGACGATGTTGTTGGGGGTACTGGCGTACGGGTCGGCGTCGTTGAGGGGGCCGGTGAGGCCCGCCTCCTGCCAGACGTAGTTCGGCTCCGACGGGTGAATGCTTGCCGACGGGTTATTGTACAGCACGTTGTAGTAGTTGCTGGCGTACGAGGTTTGCGCGGCGTTTGGATTGCCCGGGGTCATGAGGCTGTTCAGATACGGGGCCGCGGAATTGCCCAGAAGCTGCTGCGGCGACGTGACGCTGCCCGGCTGAGTCAGGTTGTGGTTCTCCATCTCGATGTAAAACACATCCCCGACGACCGGAGTGGCCGCGAAGAGGGCCCGAACTTCCAGGGCTTCCATCGCCGGCCGGACGGACGACCGTCGGGCCCGCAGCCCGTCCCGGCGGACTTTTAGAGACGCGGCCTTTCGGATGCGATGCGACCATTGACGCACACTGCCAGTGAGCACGTGAACCTCCTTCG
>DASXMX010000557.1:0-5904 GCA_036495445.1 Tepidisphaeraceae bacterium | reverse complement strand
ACTCTTGACGCGCTGTCAAGAGTCAAGCGTCGGCCCCGGTTGTCGTTCCAAACTCCATTCCGTTGGAGAAACTCCACGAAAGGCCCACTTCACTCCAACCCAAGGGGCCGCGTTCAACATCCGGCTGACTCTCGAATCCTCATTCAGCGCGCATCTCCGACGCGTGCTGTCCGACGCCCACCGGAGTGAGTTTCTGCTCAACACCGCTCGCCCCGCTCGTGAGACTTTGCGCCTGATTGAGCGTTTGCGGCAGGGGATTCAGGCAATCCATGCCCCACCCGTGTTGCGTGGCGGGGCGACTCACCGCGGACGTATCCACTAACCCCTCTGACGCAAACAGGATTTGCGCGGCGAACCCGCTGCCGAACGGGCCGTCCCGACGTTCCTCGCCCCATCCCCGGAGGATCCCGTGTGAATCGAACGACATCGTCCAGCACTGATGGTTGAGTGTCGCCCGCGCATATACAAACTTAAAGTACTTCAGAGCCCCGTAAGGAATGCTGAAGCCGATTTGATACTCGGTAACGAGGTCGTGCTCGTAGAGCATCGCGCACCCGCCGTCCCCGACGGCTGACATCTGCGCCGGTGGGCCCAGCCCGCGTACCACGCTCGCGACCGTGCTCGTTCCCACGGTCAAGCCGATCGATGCGCGAGAGGGCAGTGGCTCCCCGACATCGGTTGTGATGTGCGAGCAGCCCGCGGGCAACAAGGCCAGCGCCATCGCCGTTGCGATGGCGCGGGTCCGCCCCGAGGCACGCCGCAGCGCCGATGCAGGCGTTGAGTCACTTCTTGGGCCGTTCGATCTTTTCATTACTGGTCGCAAAGTCCGTCAACCGTCCCTTGGCGTCGAAGAAGAAAATGACGCGGTCGTAGACGATGTTCGTTTGTATCTGGTTGTAGACGATCAGCACCGCGCTCTGAGATCGGGTCTGCTGCAGCAAGTAGTAAAACACCGTCTGATTGCCGAGGCTGATTACCTGCGAGGGCGGCCCGAGCGCGGTCAGGACGTCCTGCTGCGTGCTCGTGCCCTGCCGAAATACCGGCGGCGACTCGCCACGCCAGAGATTCGCGACCCCCTGGGACGTGGTCTCGGAGATGCATCCGGCCAACGCCGTCATGCACAACCAGAACGCGGTGAGGCTCAGCGCCAGCCGGAAGCGGTTCATCGGTATCTCCCGGACATCAGAGCTCGTTTTCGATCGGCAGCAATTGGGCGACGCCGCACTTGATGCGTCTCCAGAACGAAGCGTCGGGATCATCCCGGTCCGTTACGGTTGCGCCGCCGCGTGACGTGGACCAGACGACGTGCCCCTGGTCGAGGCTGAGCCGCCAGGCATTGGCGGGCTCAAACTCGACGCCGAGTGCCCGGGCGACCTGCGCGGCGAGTTCCGGCGAATGCGCCAGGATGCCCGCCTCGGTGTTCAGCCGGTGCGAACGCGGGTCCAGGTTGAGCGACCCCACGAAGACGCGGTCGCGGTCGAGCACCATCGCCTTGGCGTGCAGCGCCAAGGTCGCCCGCGGGCAATCGGCGGCGATGAGGTCCGCCCGCGCCTCGGCGTCCGGCCGCAGCTCCGAGAGCGCCACGCCGGCGGCGAGCAGGCCCTCGCGCCGCTTGGCGTACGCCGCGTGGACCGCCACCACGTCCGTCGACGCCATCGAGTTGGTCAGGACGCGTACCGCGATCCCCCGCTTCCTGGCCGACTCCAGCGCGGCGACGAGGTGGTCCTGAGGAATGAAGTAGGGGTTCACCACGAGAAGCTCGTGCCGGGGCGGTGATCGGGCCAGGACGGCGCGAACATGCGAAGGCTGGGAGGCGTCAACGTCCTCCTCCCCCTTGCTCGGGTCGTCGAACAGAACTTCAGTTGTCGCGGTGACAGCCGACGCCATTACCTGCACGACCTCTCCCTCGTCCTGGTCGCGGGATTCGGGCAGGCGGTACGGGAAGGTCGCCCGCTGCGCCGCGGCGAACGCGTACAGCCGGTCCCGCGCGGCCCGCACGTCGGCCGGCTCGAACGCATGCGGCGATACGTCGTGGATGGGGTAGGATCGCGGGTCGGCCCAGTAGGCGTCGAAGCACGCCGAAACCTGCGCCGCCGCCCCACCCAGCGCCAACAGGTCGAAGTCGCGATAGTCGAAATCGGGGTTCACGCCGAAGTATTCGTCGGCGATGTTGCGGCCCCCGATGACGGCGGCCTGGTTGTCGACCACGAACGTCTTGTTGTGCATGCGATGATCGAGGCGATCCATGTTGAACAGCATTTCGATCGGCCGCAGCACCCGCCAGCCGAACCGCATGCGGAATGGGTTGTAGAGACGGACTTCGATATTGGGGCTGGCATCGAACATCGCGATGTTGAAGTCGCGGCCGCCGGTGTCGATGTCATCCACGAGCACGCGGACGCGGACGCCCCGATCCGCGGCCCGCAACAGGTGGGCGGCAAGCAGCCGCCCGGTGCGGTCGGCAGACCAGGAGTAGGTCTGCACGTCGACGCTCCGCTCCGCCAGGTCAATCAACGCGATGCGGCTGACAAACGCCTCTTTCCCGCGATCCAGGATGCACACCGCCGAGACGTTCGACTCCGCCCCCTCGCCCCCGCACGCGCAAGCCGCGAATTGTCCAAGCGTGGTGCCGGACGTATCAGCCAGGGCATGCGAGGGCGCGCCGCTCGGCGTCGCCGGCAACACCGTGCAACCGCCAAGCACGAGCGCGAGCCAGACAATTGCCGGCGCCGCGACGCCGCCACCGCGGGGTTGCCTGTACTTGAGGTTCATTGCCACGGGACCGCCCGGGATGATTCTGATCAAACGGGATACCAATGTGAGCCGCTCCGGACCGGCCCGCGATCCGACCGTCTCCGACGCCATTGCGCCGGAAGCCGACCGAATGGGATCACGCTCAACCGCCGCCGAACTCCAACCCATTGGAGAAACTCCACCGAATCGAAATCGCCTCCACCCCGT
Organism: Tepidisphaeraceae bacterium; assembly: GCA_036495445.1. GTDB lineage: Bacteria > Planctomycetota > Phycisphaerae > Tepidisphaerales > Tepidisphaeraceae > DASXMX01. The sequence continues at coordinate 2,943 of DASXMX010000557.1, read as the reverse complement.
CACCGCGCCCGGTGGTGCGGGAGCGGATTGCTTTGCGCGCACAGTTCCGTTGCGAATACTGCCAAAGGCCTTCCGTGTGCTCCGCCTCATCGTTTTCCGTCGAACACGTTGTGCCCCGAGCGCGCGGCGGCACCAGCGACGAAGGCAATCTCGCGTGGTCGTGCATGCGATGCAATGACCGCAAATACACCGCGGTCGAGGCGCTCGACCCCGTCTCGGGCAAATTCGTGCCCCTCTTCGACCGGCGCAGCCAGAAATGGAACGATCACTTCCTGTGGACAGCGGATTTGACGCAGGTTGTCGGACGCACCGCGGTCGGCCGTGCGGCCGTCGTAAAGCTGGCGCTGAAGGAGAAGCGCGAACTGCGGAACACGGAGGTGAAGCTGGCCAATCACGTCCTGAAGAAGGCCCGGATCCCCCGCCAAGAGCGGCGGGAGGCGATGGCGGGCCGGGCTTCGCCAAAGTTCATGGAGGACCTGCGGGCGGCGATCCAGGCGGCGGAGCGAAAGGAGAAGCTGGAGGCGGGCGATGCGACGCCGGGTGCGAATCCGGGCGACGCGCCGCACGCGGGGGCGACGGAGCAGACGCCTGGCGACGAAGGCAAGCTTCGGCCGGAGCAGGAGATGGGGCCGGCCGCCGGGCCGGCCGGCGCGGCGGCGGCGGATGCGACGGGGCGTGCGACGGGCGACCCGCTGTCGCACGGGCCGGTCGGGTAGGCGGGATCGCAAGGACGCTCGCGGCTTGGGGTTACGGGCTGATTGAATGTGTTCCCATGCGACGAATGCGACGGTTTTGCGGAATCGGGCGGGTGGGAGCGATCGATCGCTTCAGCGGGGCCACTCTGAAATGCAAACACGGAGGGCACGGAGGACACAGAGGGCACAGAGGGAAAAACAAGGGAGAGAGTTGGCCACCGATCGACACAGATGCACACAGATGGGGATTCCAGATTCGAGATTTGAAATCCCAGATTTCGGAGCTGCATTTTATTATCTGTGTGCATCTGTGCCCCATCTGTGGCTCAAATGCATTTCTTTTCCGTGGTTCATCCGAGCGGCGCGATCATGATGCACGTTCGTGCACGGTCATGCGGGGAAAGGATGGGACATTTGTCTAGTCGTTGCTGCAATCATCGCAAAAGACGGGACATTATGGGACATTATGGGACATTCGGAGCTCGGTGGAGTGACTCGCCTGCCCGTCCAACGTCCACAGGATCACGTTCTGGACGAGCGACTGGGCGTAGTCCGGCGTGAAGCCGAGAATGCCCCAGGTGTTCGTTCCCAGCAGGCCGCTGGTGAGGTCGAGGCCCGTGAAGATCACGTGGCCGCGGCCGAAGTGGAGTTCCATGAGGTTGCCGGCGTGGGAGCCAAGGGTGTCGATCGTCATGCGGCGGAGCCTGGGGGCGGCGAGGTCCTGCATGCCGGGCGGGCCGGCAGAGAGCAGCGGGTGGGCGGGCCCGACCAGTTGCGGCTTGGCTTCCGGGAACGCGGCGGGGAGCAGGACGTCGCGGAAGGAGATCTCGAATGGGCCGGGGCCGCCGGCCGGGTCGATCAGCAGGACGCCGCCCGCGACGACGTATTGCCGCAACGCTTCCGTTTCGGCGGGCGTGAATGTGTAACTGGCGGCGCCCGTAAGGTGGGCGATCGGGAACGAGCCGGGGCGGAGATCGCGGATCTGGACGGGGGTGATATCGAGCGCGTAACCCGTCTTGCGCTCGAAGACGTTGGCGAAGCGCGTCCACCCGTAGGGCTCGGGGTCCCAGGCGCCGGCGTATTGCAGGCGAGCGAGGGAGACATGTTGCACCGGCACGTCGGTCACGCGCGGGACGTACGTCGAATCGAGACGGTTGCGAAAATCCTGCTTGCCGGCGGCGTAGACGAACAGGTTCAGGCCGAGCCGGAAGAACCGCTCGCCCTCGCCTTTCGTGTCGCGGCGCTGCCAGTACTTGGCGATGTCGCGCGGGGAGTGAAGCATCAGGATCCGCACGCCGTTGCTCACCATCTTCAGCGGCACGGGCGGCCGGACCGGCTCGGCCACCGAGTAGATCGGGTGGTTCGACGGGACTTCGGTCATCGCGTATTCGGGCAGGATGCGCCGGGCCAGGTCGTGGGCGAAGGCGTCGAACTCGGGCGAGTCGCCGTCGGCCTGCGTAAAGAGCATCCCACCGGCGAGCACGAACTGGCGGATCTTTTTGATGTCGTCGTCCACCAGCGACAGGATCGGCTTATGACTTGCGATGTAGAGGATCGGCGAATCGGTCCAATCCACCCAGTCGCGCTCGAGGGACGTGACCTGCCAGTTCAGCGGCCGCTCGAGTTCGCGCGACGCGAACCGGGCGAGATTGGCGACGTCGCGCGGGCGGTTGGCCCAGTAGGTGCTGAACCGCACCTTGTTCATCAGGATCGGGTGCCGCCCGCGGGCGAGGAAGAGCAGCACGTAAGGCGTGTCGACCCGATCGACGCCGGGCCAGGAGCCATCGGGGAGTTGGGCATCGAGCACTTGCTTGGCCAGTTCGCGATACCAGTCGTGCTTGCCGAAATACTTGAATCCCGAGGCGAGGCCGACGCGCTCCAGGCCATACAGGTTGTAGCCCCAGTCGCGATACGGGGAGGGATCGACCGGCAGCAGGTCGACACTGTTGTCATCGGATTCGAGCCACTGCAGGCCTTTGCGCAGCGCGGGCGAAAACGGGTCGCGGCCGACCTGGTCGCCAAATCGGGCGGGGTCGAGATAGTCGTGCGTGATGAACAGCGATGCGATGCCGGCACAGGTCATCGAGGTGGTGGGCCCTTCGCCGCCGGTCGTGTGGCCGTAGTCCCATTGCCCGCCGGACCGTTGGGTGAATTCCCAGTGCCGCTGGACAGCGGCCCAATAGCCGCCGGGCACTTCGATGCCGGTTTCCGCGCCGGACCAGACGCCGAGCAGGCCGTATTGGGAGTT
>DASXMX010000556.1:0-15918 GCA_036495445.1 Tepidisphaeraceae bacterium | reverse complement strand
GCCTGATGGAGGACGCCGATCGCCGCCATGCCCGCGGTGAACATGAGGATCACGATCAGAAAACCGCTCAGCGTCCACCGCCATCGCCACCGCGGCACGGGGCCGGCCGAGACACCCGCCGGTCCGCGGCTCATCTCGCGGCAGAGCCAGCGCAAAAAGCCGTGCGCGCCCCCGACCAGCACGATAGCGTAGATCGCCGTGCTGACTACCAGGTCCCATCGGACCTGAACCTTCGGCATGACCCGCACGAGGAATGTGATCCATCCGGACAAGAGCTCGAACAGAATGTCCAAACCCGGGATCCAGATCCCCATGCATTCGAGAAACGTGAGCAGGACCAGGACCCCCACAACCCAGCCGACACGTTTGGCGTTGCGGCTCACCGGTCCCGCCCTTCGCTGAGCCGGTACGTGGCCCCGTGCCGTTCCCATGCCCCCGGCGTCATCAACTCGCGGGCACCGGTGATCATCGCCAGCACAACCGCGAACAGCAGTCCCCAGAGGAGCACGAGGGACAGGGCCTTGAAGTAGCTCAGGTGCGGCAGGCGGGGGAAGGAGCCCCGCAGCCCGTTCCAGAGCCACCGGACCGCCGCGGCCGAGACCAGCAGCACCATCAGGAAGAACGAGATCGCCTCCACCCGCATGCGGGCGATGTCGTTGAGCGTGAACGGCACCGGCATGCCGCCCAATTGCCCGCCGGAAAAAATGGAAAGGTTCAACACGGGTGCTCGACTCCGCCCATCGTTCGGGTGACGCATTGACGATTATGCCGGCGCGGCGTGGAGGTGTCCAAACGCCCGACCAGAGCGGAGCGATCCCCGTGATCGCACCTTCTGCTGGGGCCTGCCCCTCCGATCCGCGCGATCAGCTTGCGCGTTCTTTTTTGCATAACCGGACTGGTCAGTTAACTGACCAGTCCAGTAAGCTATCCCGACATGGGGCGCTTCCGAAAAAGCTCAGCGACTCACACCCATATCTTCGAAGGTCAACATCGCTTCGAGCACTGGTACCGCGACAATACCGTCTACTTCATCACCTCCCGCGGTCGCGACAAGTTCCCCGCATTTGCGTCGGACCAAGCCGCGCAGATCTTCTGGGACCGGTTCGACCACTACACGCAGGCGCATGGGTTCATCCCCTGGGTCACGACGCTTCTGTATAACCACTACCACACCGTGGGCTACCTGAAGAAGGGCGAGGAACTCGGGCCGATGATGCGCAAGCTCCATGGCTCCGTCGCGAAGCTCGTCAACGACATCCTCCCCCAACGCCACCTTCCGTTCTGGCGCACCGCGGGCCACCAGGACTACTTTGACGGATGCCTCCGCGACGAGCTGCATTGCCGACGCGCATACCGGTACACGCTCCTCCAAGCAGTTCGAGCGCGGCTCTGCAATCGCTGGCAGGATCACCCGCACACGCACGTCAACATCGAACTGGAATGAGGACTCAAACGTGCTTTGGAACTGAATGCGTTTCTGTCCACCGTGCCCTACAAACGATACCAACGGCCGCACTGAAGATCGGATCCCACGTCCCCTTTTTTCCGGAAATCTGCGTGGGTTAAAAGGCGATCAGCGGGAAGACCCGGTGCCATCATCTGGCTATGTAAACAGATCCGGCCCGGGGCGCCAGGCGCCGTCGGCGGTCCCGTAGGGGCTGACGACGACGACGGTGTAGCCGTCCGGGTCGCGCAGCCAGCATGCCCAGTGATTGGGGCCGCCGTCGCCTTCGCCCTCGGGCGGGTTGCGATGGCGGGGCAGGACGATCTCGACGCCCATTTCAGCGGCCCGCTGCATGACGGCGTCGAAGTCGTCCACCTCGAACCAGAGCAGCACGCCGTTGCCGTAGGGCCGGTCGGCGGGATTGCCGATGGGGCCGTGGTGATGCTCGGCTTCAAAGCTGTGCAATTGGAGGACGAGGCGGCCGTCCTTCACCAGTTGCTCGTATTGCCTGCCGCCGTGGGCTCCGCGGCAGCCCAGCACGCGCTGATACCACCGGCTGCTGGCTTCGACATCCGTGACACAGATCAGTGGCTGCGGGCGCATGGCCCCCAGCCTACCCGAACTCACTGACGGCACAAAGAATTCGAGGGATCGGGAAGGGCCTCGAAACGCTTCGGGATATCCCGTCGGGACATTCGCAGAACGGAGACGAACGTTCCCGCCAGCCCGACCAGGAACATCACCCTCCATGTCAATAAGAAGACCCTCATCGATCGCCCGAAACGGCCGCCGGGCTCTCATCGTGTGCGCTTTTGCCCGTTCGGCACGGCGGTGCCGCATTCCGGGCAGGTGCCGGAGAGATTGCCGGTCAGATCGTATCCACACTTCACGCAAAGTCCTCGACGAAGGCGGTCCTGTCGCTCGTAGTCGCCGATCGCACGCCACTTGTCTCGCAGGTGCTGGAAGGATTCCCAGGCGCGGAGGGTGCCGGCGAGCATGAAGATCGCGAACAGGAGAGTGAACACGATCTCGCGCACGGCGGCATCGTACCGTACGGAGCGGGACAAGGGGGAATCGCGACCACGGACCCTACTGGGGCGACGGGATTCCCGATCGTTCCCATTCGATGACGGGCTGAGGCGGGTCGTCGAACAGCCGCTCCGTGGCGGCTTGGGTCGGAACCCATTTGTACGTTGGGTGCGGGATGAAGTCGGTTTCCAGGTGCAGGACCGCCTATTGAACGAGCGTCCACGTGTCGTCGGGATCGTAGGTGTCCATCTTGGACGCGATTTCGGCGGTGTTGGGGCCCAGGTCCTTCTGATAAACCTTGCCCTCGTGGTTCACGATGAACGTCATGATCCCGGTGTTGCCGTATTGCGCCGGATAAGCGATCAGTGCGAAGCCGGCGATCATCCGGCCGTTGATGATGTAGCTGTAGGCCCCGGCGGGCGTGTGCGGGCCCTGCTTTGTGAGAATCCGGTAGAAGTAGCCGTGATAAGGCTTGCGCCCCGAGCCGATCTTGGCGCCATACCCTTGATCCTGCGCGTCAGCCACCAGGGACCCGAACGGGCTTTGCTCTTCGCCTTCGGCGGCGGGCCAGTAGAGGCCGTCGCGTTTGCCCGGCGTTGATTTGATCCGCTGCGCGTACTGCAAGACGGAGTCGCCCATGCGATCCTTCGACGCGTACTCCCGCTGCGCATCCACATAGGCGCGAACGACGTCGATCGTCGTCAATTCGTTGTCGCCGATCCGGCGATTGAGGATTTCGTCTCTGCCGGCGGCCGTGTCGAAGTACCATTTCCCGGACGCATCCTTCTCGATCGGAATCGGAAACGGCCAATCTTTACTGCCGATGTGAACGACGGCCTTGTCGTCCGACACCTGCTCCAGGCGAGCGGCTTCATTGGCGTGCCTTGCGAAGCTGTCGAGATTGTTGGCGTCCTGAACCGGATCGCCGGACGCGAGTTCGTCCATCGCCGGGCCCAGGACCTTGCGGAGTTGATCCCTGTCCTTGTCCTTGGCCGCCGTGATCAGCGCGGCGGAAGCTTCGGCTGCCGATGGGAACGTCAACTGGTCAGACGACGGGCCGGTGGTCGGCGAGCCGGAAGTTCCTGGGGCCGCCGGGGCGTTGGGATTGGTCGTGGCGCACCCGTGCTGGGAGCCGAGCAAGACTGCCGCTGCCAAAAATGCGAGCATCAGTCGCGGCGTTGAACGATTCAGGGTGGCCATAGCTTTGCTCCGATCCCATCGCAAATGATGACCGCTCGCGGTTTGCGAAAACACTACCGTGGGCGGCTGCCCCCACCGCCGCCTCCTCCGCCCCGGCCGGCACCTCCGCCTCCTCCGCCTCTCGCACCGGCACCGCCGCCAGCACCGCCTTGCCCGCGACTTTGGGCTCCGCGCGCACTATTCCGGGCGGCCGAATTTGCCGAATCGCCTCCGCTCATTCCGCGCCCGGATTGCGAGGGTTGCGCGGCAGCGCCCGAGCGACTTTGCTGGCCGCGGGTGGAATTCGGCCGGCCTCCGCTGGGGCGGTCGATGTCACTGAGCCCTCCCGGGCGCGCGGGGCGTTGTGCCGGCGGTCCGCCGGGCTGCCCACTCGGCCGATTCCCCGGCCCGGGCCGTCCGCGATTTTCGTCCGTGGGGCGCGGCCGGTTGACGACGGGGGGACGAGCCGCTGGCGGTCGCCCGCCGGGCCGGCCCGGCGGCGCCGGGGGCCGCCCCGGGCCCGGCCGATTGCCGCCGGGGCCGCCCGGTCGCGGCGGCCGCCCGGGAATGACCGTCGGCCGCGACGGCGGGCGGAAGGGCGGGCGACCGGGCGGCGGACGCCAGCGTTGCGGGCGGCCGTCCCACCCGGGTCGATAGCGGTACCAACTCCGCGGCCAATAGGCGGGACGATTGTTGATCGGGACCCAAGCGCCGCCCCGCCGGTATCGCCAGCCCCCGCCGATCACCACGTACCCGCCGCCCCAGTTGAAGTCGTTGGTCAACCACACGCCGACGGGAAAGGCAGGCCCGAAGGTGATGCGCGGGGTCACCACGACGCTCGGCGGCGGGGCCACGAAAACGACCTGCGGGTCGTACACGGGCACGTAAATCACCTGCGGGTTTGCCGGCACAATCTGGATGCCCCCGTCGTCCGCCACCACTTCCTGCTCCTGCGTGCTCACCAGCGAACCGGCCGCTTGGGCCTGCGCGCGCAACCGCTGAATCGAGGCCGCGACATCGGCCTGCTGCGTGGCGAAGGCGTACCCCAGCTCGTCGGTCCAGTCCGGGTAATCGGCGAGCTTCTTCAGCACGGTCGGAAAGCGCGCGATCGCGAGAACCGACGGATCCCAGGGCTGGTCGTCGATCTGATCGGGATTGTTCCCCGCTGCTATCCATGCCTGGGCCGCCGCGATGTCCTGCGGGGCCGTCGCCGCGGGGAGGATCTGCGCCAGCAGGGGATCGGGGTAGAGCGCGATGGGGGAGAGCAGCTCGTCGAGTTGCTCGGCCGTCAAAGGCGGCTCGTCAGCACTCGCCGGCGGCGGCGCGACGGGCGGCTCGTTGTAAAGGGGCTCTGCGTATGACGCTGAGCAGCCGGCGGCCGCGATGATCGCCGCGACGAGGAGTAGCAGCACGCAGACCTCGCGCATGTTCCATCTGATTGTCGCCCTGCCGCCAGATTTGGCAACTGCGAATCATACAGACGCGCGGCAGTGCGGACGCGCGTGCGTATCGGTACACGTTCGCTCAAGCAGTGCGAGCCCGGCTCTGCAATCGCTGACAGGATTACCCGCACACGCACGTCAACATCGATTTGGAACGATGACTGAAACGAGCCTTGGAGCTGAAGGCGTTAATGCCCAACGTGCCCTACAAGCGATACCAACGGCCACACTGAAGATCGCTTCGTGCCCCATACGTACGGCAGTATAGCCCGGCCACGTCGGCAGCGCCTTCCAGAACAACGGAACCAGTTGTTGGCACCGTGGCTGGCCAGGTTTTCCGCTCCTCATAGTGATTCGGATCTCTCGCCCCGTGCCCATGCGGCTATCAACCCGAGGATTCTCTCGCTCTTGTATAGCCTCGCGACGCGAAGGCCCGGCTCAGGGTCCGCGCCCGACTTGAGCAGAAACCGGATGACGTCTGTCGGCTCGTCGCCCGGCAACCCGTTCGTCTGGATTGTCGCGTCGATCGACGTGTCTACCGCGAACGCAAGGGCGGTGTGGCCGAGAACGACGCGATGAATATCGGCCCCCGCCCTCACGAGCACCCGCACGCAATGATAACGATCCGCGCCGATCGCAGACCGGAGCGGCGTCCACCCCATCCGCCCTTCGAAGTCCACGTCCGCGCCAGCCTTGATCATTTGGATGACGGCCCCGGTCTTGCCTTGGGCCGCCGCTCGGATGAGTTCTTCAAACATGAGTCGCCTTTTCGCGATTGAACGTGCGAGCCCGGGGAAAGGAGCGGCGTCACTTCTTCCGCTTCGACTCCGTGTGATACCCGATTGCCGGCTTCCGCCGGCCGCGGGGCTCGGCCATCAGCGACCGGATCGCGTCGATCAGGGCCACGATCTGCCCGTCATGGTCCTGCAGCTTCGACTCCAACTCGTTGAGTTTCGCGGCCAACTCGCGGTGAGCCGAAAGCATCTCGCGCAGCTTCACGAACGCCCGCACCACGAACACGCTGACCTTCACGGCCCGATCGCTGCGGAGCAGGTTGGCCGCCATAATCGCGCCGTGTTCGGTGAAAGCATAGGGGAGATATTTGATGTTCATCCCCCGCTTTGAAGCCGCAACTTGCGACTTCGAAACGGACGGATCTTTCAAGGTCACAGATTGTGACCTTGAAGGCGCGGCCCCTGAATCGTTCAAGGTCGCAATTTGCGACCTTAAAATGGCTTCGGCCTCCGGCCGGGTGAGCTGGAGGACGAAATCTTCGGGGAATCGGTCGCGGTTGCGTTTGACCTGCTGGTTCAACTGCTTCACGGGGACCCCATACAACCTTGCCAAGTCCGTTGCGAGGATCACCCGTTGTCCTCGGACGAGCAGGATGTGTTGCTCGATCTCCTCGGAAGGAATTAGCGAATCGGCTTGAGCTGCCGCGTTCACGGTCGTCTTTGCCATGCGGCTCTCTGCTGTTCGACGGCGGGTACAGGGTGACGTTCCAGACGCGTCCCCGTTTCCCCGCCGTGTGAAAACCTGAGTTTGTCGGGGGCGGTCGCAAGTTGGGCCCACCTCGGTCCCAGTCACATGTCGGTAGGCGAGTACGTTACCGGCGCGAACCATTCCGTTCCAGAATCCTGGAGAGGGGATGTCGGAAGCGGGACACTTTCGATGCTCTACGTCGGATCCACCGTGACCAGCTTACATGCCTCGCATTCGATTCGCTGTGCACCGCTCGAATAGGTCCGTATGACGTGCCACGTCTCGGCCGCACATCGCGAGCAGTGGCGCAAGTCCTCCGCGATGTCTGGCGCCGGCGGATGCGGGATCTTCGTCCCGCATTCGGGGCATCGGTCCGTGCTGGCGCGGAGGTCGTAGCCGCAGGAGCCGCATTGGTGGGCGAGAATCCGCGTGTGGGCATGCTCGGCCCGGCGCATCGCTCGCGCAGTGGAAGCGATCCATGCTGCGGGGAGGGCCGCAAAAAGGACCGCCGCCAGGAGCGTCAGTTGTCGGAGTGACTGTTCGTCCAAGGCTTTGGCGCCGCGGAAGTCTCCCGGCCAAACATCGACGAGCCTGAGATCACCCATCAGTTGACTTTCGAACCAGCCCGCCAGCGTAAGGATGCACAGCGACAGCGAAATCGCGGACGCGATATGAAATGGATGCCGGATCACAAACCGCATTTTACCGCCCGCGTATGAAAATGGCGCGCGGGATGGGTGACGCCCTCAATCCTCGGACGCCATCGTCCGATGTTTGAGCGCGATCAGGGGACGGGTCCCGAGGCCGCCGGCGGACGCCGGCAACGTTCATCGGCGGGCGATCCGCAGGGCCCCGAACGTCGCCCCCACGACCAAGCCGATCACACCTCCCACGCCGATCACGGTCAGGATCAGCGCCGCCTCCTGCGTGTCGTACTGCATCAGCGGCTCGGGGTGAAAGATCGAGAAGGCGTACCATCCGAGGGTGGCGAAGATGACGCCGCAGACGGCGCCGAGGAAGCCGGTGGTGAGGGCGAAGAGGGCGGGCTCGAACCACGGCCGCCGGGGCTTGGGCCTGGCGTAGCTCAGCGTGGGCTTGTGGGTGTCCACCTGCCGGATCGTACCACACAGGGTGGTCGGAGCCGATCAACCGGCGTCGGCGGTGAACTGCGTGACCGGCCTCTTTCGTTGCGATGCTTCTCGCGCCGGTTTAGGCTCCCGGGAGGCCACTGGCAGGAGGATCCCGATGAGCATTGGCGATCGGAAACGGGCGTGGTGGGCCATGGTCCTGCTGATCTGGCTGGGCGCGGCAAGCTCCGGTGCCGCGGGGGTGTTCGCGCGGTTCATGGTGGTCCAGCCGGGCGCGGCGACGTTTCGATTGACGGTGGGCGGGTATTGCCACGTCGAGCCGTGGCACCTGCCGACGGGGCAAATCGACGCCACCGGCGGGACATGGACGGAGTGGTTCGACGCGAGCAAGTGGCCGCTGCACGGGCGGCTCGACCGCGCGGGCGGCGTCGCCGAGTGGCCGGCGATGCGCGTCACCGTGGCGGAGAAGGGCACGCGGCAGGCCATCCACGGCTGCTCGCTGAAGGTCGAGTTGGCCGACGAGCCCTCGGAGCGCGGCGTTGTCCAATCGTTCACGGAGGCCAGCGAATCGGACACGATCGCCTTTCTGCTGCCGACGCCGCTGCGCGAGCACGCGGGGGAATTCGAGACCGGCTCGCAGATGGCCGCACGGCACCTCAAGTGGGCGCGGGAGGCGGCTGGCGGCCAGCCCGTGCGGCTCAAGCAGTTCACGTTCATCACCGCGCTGTGGGGCCACTACGATCCGGGCCTCGCCCGGCAGGAGATCGAGGCGCTGAAATTGTTGGGGTTCAATGTTGTCGGCAATTACGACCCCGCCGAGCTGCAACGGGCCGGCGAGCGAACGTATGCGACGCTCTGGAACTACAGCCCGTCCCCCGAGGCGGAGGAGGCAGCCTGGGCGTCGCAGATCAAAGCAATGCATGCCGCCGCGGGCCGGGCGGCGCCCGGCGCACCCGCCTCGGCGGCGCAGCCGACGCACTACGTCATCTCCGACGAGGTGCAGACGCTCGATTTCCGGCAAACCGATCCCGCCGCGTTGAACGGCTGGTTCCGCCAGTATCTCCGCAACCGCGGCGTCGGCGACGACGCGCTCGGCCGGCCGATCGCCGACGTCGAATACCCGGCCAAGGCGATGTTCGACAAGGCCCTGCCGCGGGATGCGGATCTGCCGACCCGGCGGCTGATGTATTACGCCGCGAGGTTCGGCCAATGGTGGTCCGCCCGCCAACTCGCCCGTAGCGCCGCCCTGATCCATTCGTCGATGCCCGGGATGCAGGTCGAGACGCTCCCGAGCGATCATGGCTTCTTCAACGCGTGGGGCCCGCCGCACATCGGGATGAGCTATCGCATGCTCGACCTGTTCGAGATCGGGGCGCAGCGGTCGGTGGATCAATTGTCGGCGGAAGACTGGCTCGGGCTGAACCACATGTACGGGCCGCAGTACACGTGGACGGGGGCGCAATCGTTCGAGTATTTCAACGCGATCTGCCGGTCCGCCCGGGCAGAAGCCCCGGCGGGCCAGCCGCCGATGCTGCAGCGCGCGCTGATTACCGTGAGCGATGACAAATACCTTCGCCTCAAGGCCTTCTCCGCCCTTGGGCAGGGCGTCAAGTCGTTCTTCTTCTGGACGTACGGGCCGACCTGCATCGGCACCGAGAACTACTGGTCCGACCTGCGCAGCGAATACGACGGGATCGCGAAACTGGGCCGCACGCTGGAGAAGGCCGAGCCGCTGCTGTATGCGGCGCAGCCGGTCCGCGACCCGGTGGCGATCCTGTATTCGGTCAGCCATGACATCTGGCACAGCGACAGCCCCGCCGCGTTCGTCGAGAAGCGGCTGCTGTGGCACGCGCTGCGGCACCTGCACGTGCAGCCGGACTTTCTGCGCGAGGAGGATGTCCAAGCCGGGCGTCTGCGGGACTACAAGGTGCTCTATGTGACCGACTGGTGCCTCGCCCGGGCCGCGTCGGCCCGGATCGACCAGTGGGTGAAAGCCGGCGGGGTGGTCTATCTTTCCGCCGGCGCCGCGACCCGGGACGAGTTTTACGAGCCGTATACGCCTGCATTCGCCGCCACGGCCTGGGGGGATGCCGCGGCGGGACGACTCACCATCGAATCGCACCAGTACAACGAACGCGTCGATCTGCCGACCATTCGCCCGCTGACCACCGCCCAGGTCCGCCTCGACGGGCCGCGCGAGGTTTCATTCGATCTGCCGGTCATCGGGTGTCGCCTGCCGTTGAGAGCGGATGTGCCCCATCCCATCGCCTGCTTCGCCGACGGCTCGCCGGCAGGGTCGATCATCGATTATGCGGGCGGCAAAGTGATCGCGCTTGGCTTCCTGCCGATGCTTGCCTACGGGCAGGGCGCGGGGTTCCGGCCTGATACGCTGGCGGAGAATTGGCCCGAATCGCCGCGACGGCTCATCCAGCTCGCGCTGGACGCCGGCCATTTGACGCCGGTCGCGCAATCCAATCGACCGGTGGTCGAGTCGAGCCTCTTGTCGGGCCCGGGTGGTTCGGTCCTGTTATTGGCCAACTACACCTATCAACCCATCGACTCTCTCGCAGTCGACCTCAAGCTCGATGAGCCATTCACGCGAGCCACCAGCACCGAAGGCGTCGAAGTCCGGCTCGAACGGACCGCCACGGGAGTCAGGCTGCGCCTTCCGCTTGAATGGACCGATGTCGTGCTGCTCGAGCGGTAGGTTGCGAGCGGGGCCGGTCAGCCGGCGGGCTCTCGCTTGCGCGGCACGGCGGTGCCGCATTCCGGACAGGTGCCCGAGAGATTCCCGGTGAGGTCGTAGCCGCAGTTCACGCAGAGCCCGCGGCGGAGGCGGTCCTGCTTTTCGTAGTAGCCGATCGCCCGCCACTTCCAGCGGAGGTATTTGAACCTTCGCCAGTACCGGTGCGCCCAGAAGAGCGTGATGATCGCGAAGACGACGATGAAGACGACCGCGTCCACGCCGGGATCGTATCGCGTTGGGCGACGCGGACGCAAAACGGGGTGAGGCCAAGGTACCATGGGAACGATGATTCGCCGCGTCTCGACAGTCTCGCTCGTGCTTTGTGTGGTGATGGTGGCGATCTCTGTGATCGGATTGCTTCATCCTCAGTTCACCAAATTCTCGAAGCCGGGCAGCTCGCCCCTTTGGCTTGTGTGGACGGTATGGGGGATTCGGTACGGTCATGCCTCGTATGTCGATTCGTCGCGCGCTGTGGTTTGGTTCACGATCGTCACGGCGCGGATCGACAGTGTATGGCTTGCGATCGCCTTTGCGGTTCTGCCGCTCTGGCGCTTGGCAGCATTTTGGGACGGTAAAAAGAAGGAATCCGTTGATCACCCGAGGTGTGCGGTCTGCGGCTACGACATTCGTGCCACGCCAGTGCGGTGTCCCGAGTGCGGCACGTTCGTCCGGCGGCCTCGGAGGTGAGCCGCACCCGCCCGCCTCTCCTTCGCCCCTTGCCAGACGGTCCGCCGACAAGCACAACTCTCGCATGGCACGACGCAAACCCGCGGCGGCCTCCTGGGCCCAATGCAAGACGGTGTTGAAGGATTGGCCGAAGCCGGGGCTGATCTCACTGATTCACGAGTTGTACAACGCGAGCGAGGAGAACCGCCGGTTCCTGCATGCGCGGTTGTTGCCGCAGGCGGCGGGCCAGACGTTGGCCGAGGCGGAGCGGGCGATCAAGCGATTGCTGTCGGTGTCGGCCGCCTTCAACGGGCGGTTTCGGCACGCGGACGCCAAGCGCGTGGTCGATCAGTTCGAGAAGGCGACGGACGACCCGGCGCTCGTCGCCGACCTGCTGCTGGCGGACCTGGAGATGTCGTACAAGACGTTTAGCGAGATCGGCGACGATGTCCCGATCGTCGATCACATCTACTCCACGATGAATCGACTGGAAAAGACGCTTGCCCGGCTGCCGCCGGGGTTCCTTGTCTCGCGGGCGTCGCGGTTGAATCGGCTGGCGGAACGATGGGACGGTCAATTCGGGTACGGCCTCAGCGACGAACTCGTCGCATTCGCGGCGGATTGGAACGAGCGGGCGGGGAAGGACGGGGCGCCGGAAGAGGCGAGTTGAACGGCCCGAAACCGACCGGACGTGCTCGAAACCGGATTCCGCGCTTGCGTGAGCTGTCAAAACCGCGCACTCTTGATGGGCGGCAGGCTTGGAGCGCGCCCGACGCCGCGCGCCATATCCGGGTAGTCCACATGACCCTCCCTCCGCACCCCATCCACCTCTCATACGCCGACGCCCTCTGCCGACGCGGTTTGACGGTCGAGCGGACGCCGGACGGAGTGCGCATCGAATTTCCCCGTGGAATGATGGCTCCGATTTGGGGCGCATTCGCGGTGATTTTCGTGATCGGCTCGATTCTGCTTTTGCTGTTTCGACTCCAGTCGAATTTTTGGATCCTGACTGCCTTGGCGGCTTGGCCGTTATGGGCGTGGCTGGCCGTGGAAGCCATCGCTGTGGTGATTGCGACAGCCTGGCGGGAGGTGCGCTACCGCAGGGTGGTCCCCGCCCTCGAGCTCAACGCGCACGCGTTGATCGTGCGGCGGCTGATCCCGAACGATAGCAAGCCGGAACGACTTCTGCCCCGGTCGAAGGTTTACGAGGTAAAGTACGTCTCCCATTCCGGCAAGCTGGTGATTCGCTGTCGCGGCGAGGAGATGATCGAACTGCGTCCGATGCGCGACCCGATCGTCTTGAGTTACGTTGCCGACGTGCTCCACGAATCGTTGGAGCTGGAACCGCAGCGGCCGGCCGCGGGGCAATCGTAGGGCGCACTCCCCCGAGAACCGCCGTGCGGCTGTAGGGCGGTCCCCTTCATATCTACTCTCCAAGTTGCATGCGCCGTCTCCGGCGACGCCGCGCATTTCGTTCTCGACATTTTCATGTGTCAGGGAATGTTCGCAGGCCGCTGCGCTACCAAACGGCGGGCACCGTTTTTCGCGGGCGTGTGAGCAGGACGTGATTGATGGGAATGGGTAAGCGACTGGTCGTGGCGGCGGTGAGCGCCGCGTCGCCCGCGTGGATCCTGCCGGCTCAGGCCGGCGGGCAGGTCGCGGGCCAGGGGGCCGCGGCGACTCAGCGCGCGGCGGGGGGCAATGGCAATGTCCCTCTGATCGAGGTTCCCAAGACCGAGCCATCGCCGGGCACGCGGCTGCAGATGAACTTCCGCGACACGCCGGTCCATGTGATCCTCGACTATCTGTCGGAAAAGGGCGGGTTCATCGTGCTGCGGGATTCGCCGTTGAACCAGCCGGTGACGGTGATCAGCGCGCAGCCGGTCTCGCCTGATGAAGCGGTGCGGCTCGTGCAGAGCGTGTTGAAGGCGAGCAACTACACGATCATCCCAATGGGGCGGGTGCTGAAGGTCACCACGATCGACAAGGCCCGGCGGCAGAACATTCCCGTGCGGATGGGCGCAGACCCGGCGCAGATCCCGGCGACCGACCAACTCGTGACGCAAGTGATCCCGCTCAAGAGTGTCGATGCGGTGAAGCTGAGGGCCGACCTTCAGCCGCTGGTCGGCGCCGACACCGACCTGGTTGCCAACGCGGGGAGCAACGCCATCATCGTGACCGACACGTCGGCGAACATCCGCCGCGTGGCGGAGATCGTCTGGCGGCTCGACCAGCAGAACCCGGTGGAGGACCGGGTGCTGGTGAAGCACATCAAGCACGCCGACGCGACGAACCTGGCGAAGGTGATCACCGATTTGTTCAAACCGCCGGAACAGGCACAGGGGCAAGGGAACTTCCCCGGGCCGGGCGGCGGGTTCCCCGGATTCCCGGGATTCGGAGGCGGCGGGTTTGGCGGCGGCGGCGGGGGCGGCCGCGGGGGCGGCGGGGGCGGGGGTTTCGGACGCGGCGGTGGAGGCGGGGGTTTCGGCGGTGGTGGCTTCGGCGGGCCGGCGGGCGGTTTCGGCGGTGGGCCGGGCGGGGGCGGCGCGGGCGGCGCCGGGCCGAGCGAAGAGGGGAACCTCGGCAAAGTCAACGCCGAGGCCGACTCGCGCACCAATACGCTCGTGATTGTCGGCCCCTCGGCCCAGCTCGACGTGATTAGCGAGATGGTCGACCGGCTCGACACCGATCCGGTGGCCGGGGTCATCTTCTTCATGTACCCGGTGCGGAACGGGTCGGCGATCGACATCCAGAACACCGTGATGGGGATGTTCAACGGGTCGCAGACCGGCACCACGGGAACCACCGGCGGCGGTGGGACCGGCGCGGGGCGCAGCGGGACCGGCGGCACGGGCGGATTCGGCGGAGGCGGCGGATTGGGTGGCGGTGGCTTCGGAGGCGGCGGGGGTGGCTTCGGCGGAGGCGGCGGTGGATTCGGCGGCGGGGGCGGCGGGTTCGGAGGTGGCGGCGGGGGCTTCGGTGGAGGCGGAGGTGGCGGAGGCCGCGGGGGATTCGGAGGGGGCGGAATCGGCGGGCCCGGTGGCGCCGGGGCCGCGGGCGGTGGGCCGAACGCCGGCGTGAAGGGCAACGACCTGATGGGCCAGGTCTTCGTCGTCGCCGATCAGGACACCAACTCGCTGCTCGTCGCCACGACGATGCAGCTCGAACCCAAGGTGCGCGAGATCCTCGCCCAGCTCGATCGCCCCGTCCCGCAGGTGATGGTGAAGGTGCTGATCGCCGAAGTGACCCACGACAACTCGCTGGACGTGGGGGCCGACTGGTCGATCCTGAACATCAATAGCCGGCCGGGCGGGAAGGCGGGCCTCACGCTGACGTCGAACAACGGCAACGCAACGGCGACGGGCGGGCTGACGGTTTCGCTCGTGGAAAACAACCTCACCGCGACGCTGCACGCGCTGGCGACCGCCGGCAAGGTGGACGTGCTGAGCCGGCCCTACATCCTGACCAGCGACAACCAGCCGGCCGAGATCGTGATCGGCTCGGAAGTGCCGATCATCACCAACAGCCAGCTCACCGACACCGGCCAGCAGATCAACACCGTGCAGTACCGCGATATCGGCATCATCCTCGATATCACGCCGCACATTAACCCCGAAGGCCTGGTGATCTGCGACGTGGCCCCGGAGGTCAGCAACACGACGGATCAATCCGTCCCGATCGCCAGCAACGTGAATGCACCCGTCTTCTCGCTCCGCAGCGCCAACGCGAGAGTCGGGATCAAGGACGGGCAGACGATTGTCATCGGCGGGCTGATGCAGGACCAGAAGACCAGCACGGTCAACAAGATCCCGCTGCTGGGCGACATCCCCGGGTTGGGCGTGGTCTTCTCGCGGACGCAGGTGACCAAAACGAAGACCGAGTTGCTCTTCTTCATCACGCCGCACGTTGCGCTGGCGCCGGACAAGCTGCAGACGATGAGCAAGGACGAGGCAACCGGCTTCCGCATCACGCCGCGGGCCGTGCAACCCGGCGCCTACGGCGAGCAGATGCGCGGCATGCAACTGGGCGGATCGACGACCCAGCCCGCCCCGCTATTGGCCCCCTCTGGCGCCGGCGCCAACAGCGCAAAGCAGGGGAGGTAACCTGTAGGGCCCGCTTTGCGAGTCCGCTGCTTCATAGGGATTGCCTCTCCCTTGTCATCCTGAGCGGCAGCGAAGGATCTCGGCGTCGAGTGAGTCTCCCGCTTCAGAGATCCTTCGCTGCCGCTCAGGATGACAAAGGATTCGTGGCGCCGAATAGCGTTCACGCGATTGTTCCTCACCCCAGCAGCGCGAGCAGGTGCCGCGCGACCGCGATCGCAATTCCGGCGAGGAAGCCGACGACGGCGCCGTTCACGCGGATCCATTGCAGGTCGTCGCCGACGCGGTCCTGGATCTCGCCGGACCATTGGGCGTCGGCCATCTCGGCCAGGTTCATGCGGACGGTGTCGCCGATCATGTGGCGGCGGGTGGAGACGACCGCGATCACCTTCTCCCGCACCCAGGCGCTGAGCCGCTCGCGATCCGCGGGGCTGTTGCGCAGGGCGTCGAGTTGGCGGATCGCGACGCCGCGAAGGAACTGCATCAGGGGCGTTTGCAGGGACGCGGTCTGCTCGGCGATCGTTTGCGCGAGGCGATCGAGCGCGACGCCAACGATGGGGCGAAGGTCGGCGCCGGCGATGATCTTCGCCCAGGCGTTGTCGATCGCGTCGGTGGCGGTTGGATCGTCTTCCGCCAGGCGGCAAGCGAACGTGAAGAGCGCCTGGTCGAGCTTGCGGCGGATCGGGTGGTCGGGATTTCCTTGAGCGGAGCGGAGGGAGACCGTCAGGACCTCGATGACCTT
>DASXMX010000555.1:0-4162 GCA_036495445.1 Tepidisphaeraceae bacterium | reverse complement strand
CGGCCGGTTCCGGCTGCCCCTCGCCGTGCGACGCATGCGCCGCGGGCGTCTCGACGCAGATCGCCGGCAGCGTCGACAGGTTGTGCTCCGACATCAGGCGCGAGAACAGGGCGATGCGGTGGCCGGCCGATTCAAGGGATTGATGCGCGTCGACCTCGACTTCAGCCTGCAACGGCCCGCCGGCCCGGCGGTGGCGGACTGGCAGCGTCGCCCGGGCGATCTCCCCGGCCGGCGCCGCCGTCTCCGGATGGTGCCATCGCTGCACCCGCGGCGTCCCGTCGCGGTTCACCAGCGGGAGCGTCACTGAGACGAAGCCGAGCATCTCCGCGGCCGCGCACACCTCCTGCCACCACGCGTCGAACCCGACCGCGTTGCGGAACCGGAGCTGCGCGTCCTCGAACGCCTGTCGGTACCGACGCCATTCCCGCGCGATCTGGCGGTTTCGGCGGATCGCCAGCACCGTGTCGCGGGCCCGCGACGAGCCGGACGTGCGGAACAGCACCACCACCATGATCGCGGTGATCACGCTGGCGCTGGCGGCGAGCCAGACGTTGGCGAACCGCAGCAGCAGCCCGGTCGTGCCCGAGACGATCGACACGCCGTGCAGCAGCAGCACCGCGTGCGGGTGCCGAAGGCCCATGTCCAGCAGGCGGTGGTGGATGTGGCCGCGCTCGGCGGCGAAGATCGACCGCCGCTGAAGGATGCGCCGGCGGATCAGGGTGAACAGCGTGTCGAACGCCGGGATGATGAGCGCCAGCCCGGGGAGGAGGATGCCCGTCGTCGTTCCCGCGTGGGCCGAGCAGAGCACTCCGCTGGCCGCGATGGTGAACCCCAGGAACATGCTCCCGCAGTCCCCCATGAACACCCTGGCCGGGTGGAAGTTGAACAGGAGGAACCCGCACAAGCTGCCGGCCAGCGCGAAGGCGACGATGGCGACCGACACCTGATCGGTGGCCAGCGCCGCGACGCCGAGCACCGCCGACGCGATCGCACTGATCCCCGCGGCCAGCCCGTCGAGTCCGTCGATGAAGTTCATCGCGACAGTGACGCCCACGATCCAGAAAATCGTGATCGGCCAGGACAACCAATGCAGGTCCAGGAGCGTGACGTGGCGGACGACGATGCTTTCGATCCGGGCGCCGGACCCGCAGAAGACGATGGCGGCCAGGACGAGGGCCGCCAACTTGCGAGCCGACGGGACCCCAACCAGGTCGTCCAGCAGCCCGACACCCAGCACGAACAGCGAGGTGCCCAGGAGCGTGGCGAGGTGAATGCCCTCCTCCGAGCCGCGGTAGTGCGCGAGCGTGATCAGCAGCGGGACGGCCGCCATTAACGTAGCGGCGGCGATGGCCAGACCGCCGCACCGGGGAACCGGCGACTGGTGGACCTTGCGCGCGTTGGGCAGGTCGACCACCCCGAGCGTGCGCGCAAGTTTGATCGCCACCGGCGTGAGCACGACGGAGCCGAGTGCCGCCCCACCGTAGGCCAATACACTGTCGATCCCGCCTATGCTCATGTGCCTTTCCTCTCCCTCCGTTCCCTCCGGGGAATACCAGCAACCGAACTTAGAACGCGTTGCCTACCGCAGAATTGCCCTGGCGGCAATCCTTCGCGGCATGCGGAAATGACTTCTTATCTCGTCACCGGCCCGATCACCCCGCCCTGACTAGCTAACTATACTCCAAACCGGCGAAAGGGGTTCAGAAAGTTCTCTGGCGACGGGTCTTGCGATCGGATCGGCAGAATGACACGGCGCCCGGGTTATAGGTCGTGCGACCGCCCGGAGGAGGCGTGCGACCGTCTCGCTCGCAGTTCGTCCAGCATCGTTGCCGCCGGCTCCCAGTTCGGATGCAGCCGGAGGCACACTTCCAATTCCCGCTCCGCGTCCTCCTCCTTACCGCTCTTTGCTAACAGATCGGCAAGCCTGCGGCGCCAATCCAGTTGGCCGTAGTTCTTGGCCAACGCTCGTTCATAGCAATCAATTGCGGCGGGGTGATCGCCCCGCTGTTCGTAGATCTCGGCGGCCCGGGCCAAAATCGCGGAGTTGGCGCTCGGGGCTCTTGATCCGTCCAACAACAGGTTCGTCGCTTCCGCCTCACACCGCGCCACCAGTTCCTTCTGCCGCGGGTCGGCCTTCAGCATGTCACTTAACAGATCGAGCCCGCCCAAATCCCCGCGCACCAGTTCATGGGCCAGGTCCGGCCGGCCGCTGCTCACGAAGATGCCCACCATGTTCCCGATCGCCATGGGCCTGTCCAACACCAAGGCACGCCGGGCCTCAGCCAGCGCCGGCTCCCATTGCCCTTGAATGGAATCGAGTTGAGCCACCGCCTCGCACGAGACCGGTTCGTTGGGATCCAGCCGGAAGGCGGTTCGGATCAACGCCGCGCCCTGGGGCTTATGAAGCACAAAGTAATCGACCTGCCCCGCCAGCGCATAAATGGGGGCGTAGGTCGGGCAGTCGGCACGAGCCCGGTTGAGGTCGTCGATCACACACACGGCTTCGCCCGGCGGCATCGGCAACGGCTTGCCCGTCTTGGGATCGCGGGGGGCGCTGATGGACTGCCAGCGGAATTCGCCCAACCAGTACCGCATGACGGCGTTCTTGGGCACGATCATCACCGCCGCCTCGGCTTGATCCAGCAGTCGCCGATAGTCGCCCTCGGTCCCGTTGTCCCATCCCTTGTTGTTCAATGAGGCTTGAACGAGGGACGCGTTGGCCCATTCGGTCCGCGCCCGGCTGAAAGCATCGGCCGTTCGAAGTGGCACGATAAAGATGCCCGCGACCGCCGCGAGGGCCGCGATCCCCAACGGCACCCGCGCCGCCGCGAACCGGCGCGCCGGCAGCACCAGGCGACTCGGCTGGTGCGCCTCGGCCGGTCGGGCATGCCGCGCCATCCCGATCAGCAGGGCCGCAAACGTCGCCGTCAGACTGGCGTTGGCCGGGTCGTGCTGGCCGAAGTCCGATGCGCTGTGGATCAGGATGGCCAGCAACCCGAAGCCAAGGCCGTAAGCGGCGTAGTGAACCGGCCGCCGGGAACGCCCCAGGATGCACCGGACGTAACTCGCCACAACGATGCCCAGGAACGCCAGGCACAGCGCCAGCCCGAACGCCCCCGCCTCTTCCATCAACTGGGCGTATTCGTTTTCGGCATAAGCGGCGAGGCTGTAGATCACGGAGTGATCGTACATCGGGAAGATGTAGCGGTGCGTGCCCAGCCCCGTGCCCCAGACGGGGAACTGCCGCCAGACCTGCGACAGGTCGCGCAGCAGTTGCATGCGGTCGCCGTTGTTTTCCGTCACGCCGCGAAGGGTCGCGAGCCGCTCGAAAACGAGCCCGAACCCGGCATAGAGGACGGCCAGCAGCAACACGCCGGCCAGGACGAACATTACGGTCCCCAGGCTCCGGCGTCCGCGGCGCAGGACGTACACCACCGCGGTCACCGCGGCCGCGATCAGCATTGACACGACCCCGCCGCGGGTCAGCGAGAAGAAGACGGTTGCGGCGGCGACGAGGATCATCACCCCCAGCACGTAGATAAAGTTCAAGCTCGAGTACCGCAGCAGTTGGACCGAGTCGTCGAACGTGCGGCTCCCCTCGGTGATCTCCGCCACCCGGACCAGCAGCAGTGCGAGCATGGCGCCGATCGACAGGTTCATGAACTGGCCGAAGTGGCTGTGGTTCAGAAACGGGCCGGAATTCAGGTGCACGGCCGGCACGATCCCGTAGATCATCCGACCGCCGAACGCGGTCTGCCACAACGCCACCAGCGCGACGCCGAAGCCGATGATGCTGATTGTCAGCAGCAACCGCTTGATCTGCCACGACCGGCGATAGACGTTCAGGACGACGACGAACACCGTCGCGACCGCCAGCAATTTCCGCAGGTCGAGCCGCGTGGCCTCGGCATAAAACGTCAGCGTGATCGAGTGGAGAAGCGACGGCCCGTTCGGCAGGTCGCCGAGCAGTTCCGACTTGGTCCTGGCGGTGTGGGGCGAGAGCGACGCGAGGACTCGATCGGGCAACGCGACCAGTTGGAACGCGGCCAACAGGATGAACAGTACGATCGGCAGATACGCCCACGACCAGATGAAGCGGACGTCGCGCTGGAAGAGTTGCCGGGCGGCCAGGACGATCGCCATCAGGGCGGCCAGGCCGATG
>DASXMX010000554.1:0-8232 GCA_036495445.1 Tepidisphaeraceae bacterium | reverse complement strand
CTCCCGCGGGTGCTCCTCGTAACGGGGGATCGCATCGAAGTGCTTCCGCCAGGTCGGGTCATCCGGCATCGTCCGCCGCTCGTCCTCGACGACGCGGCGGAACTCCTCGATGCCGAGCTTCGCGACCACGAACTTGAGCCGGGCCTTCTGCCGGTTCTTCTTCTCGCCGAGCCTGGCGAAGACGCGGCCGATCGCGCGCGACAATGGCAGCAATTCTTCTTCCGGGACGAACTCGCTGAAGAGCTGGGCCGGGTAGGGGACCGCGCCCAGCCCGCCGCCGACGTACAACTCGAACCCGCGGCGTTCCTTGCCGTCGATCACCCGCTTGACGGCGATGCCGCCCAAATCGTGGATCGTCACCAGCGCGCACGCCTCGTCGCGGCAGCCGGAAAACGCGATCTTGAACTTGCGGCCAAAGTCGAGCGTGTCCGGGTGGCCCAGCAGGTAGTAGGCGACTGCCTTCGCGTAGGGCGAAACGTCGAACGCCTCCGTGTTGCAGACGCCGGCTAACGGGCAGGCGGTCACGTTGCGGACCGAATTGCCGCACGCCTCGCGGGTCGTGATTCCGACGGCCGCCAAGCGACGGAAAATTGAGGGGGTGTCCTCAATGTGGATGTAGTGCAGTTGGACGTCCTGCCGCGTCGTGATGTGGACGATGCCGTCCGAATACTCCTCGGCCAGGTCCGCCAGCACTTTGAGCTGCTTGGAGTTCAGTGCCCCGAACGGGACTTTAATGCGCTGCATGCCCGGCGCATCCCACATCGTCTCGGGACCCTTGGTGAGCTCGCCGTTGGGGAAGCTCAATTCCTGGGTTTGAACGCCGTCGTGGCGACGCCCGTTGTCGTACCGTTGCCCGTAAGTGCCGCGGCGGAGGCGGGTTTCGGCGAAGACCCGATCCTCAATCTTGCCCTGCTTGCGCAGGGCCATCTGGGCTTCGAACTGATCGATCTCGCGGGCCATCTCCGGGGAGATCTGCCCTTCGAGCTTCTCTTTCCACGTTAAAGCACTCATGGATCAGGCCTTATCAACGGACCATCGAGCACCGGCAACCGGGCATCCGCAAGAAATTCCGTGCATCTGCCGGAGAAAAGGAGCGGGATCTTAACGATTCCCACCCTTTCCCACAACAGGGCAACCACTTTATCGTGCATATTTCCTATAGGCAAGTAGGATTTCGATGTGTGGGTGGATACGGCTTCCCTCCCGAGTTCCACAGGGAAGGCGACGCTCCACCAAAAAACAGCATGCCATCCGGGAAACGGTGCCAGCCACCATTTTCGTAACCATATTTCAGTAAATCGGATAGGGAGATACATCAGAATACGGTGGCTGGCACCGTTCTTTTGTTTACCGAAGTCGAGTGGCGATGCGTTCGGACTTGCCCAGTATGTATCCTTTGGCATCACGTTGCGCTATGGAGGGGACGATTGCGTGGGGGTGCGGGGATTTCTACGATTCGCCCCATGGCACACGCGGCCCTCTTTGCCCCCTGGCGGATGGATTACATCAAATCACTTCAGAAGCCCGGAGGCGATCGCTGCTTCCTGTGCGATGCCGCGGCGGCTGCGGATCAGAATCAGGCTCGGGAGACGCTGGTGCTCTGGCAAACCGCCCACAGCGTCGTGCTGCTCAATCGCTATCCCTACACGAACGGCCACCTGCTTGTCGCGCCGCGGGCACACAAAGCGGACTTGGAGGAACTGTCGGTCGAGGAGAAAGCCGACCTGCTGGAGCAAACGGCCGAGGCCGTCACGCTCCTACGGCGGGCGGTCTCCGCCCAAGGCTTCAACATCGGCATCAACCTCGGCCGCTGCGCCGGCGCCGGCGTCCCCGGCCACCTGCACCAGCACGTCGTCCCTCGCTGGGCCGGCGACGTCAACTTCATGAGCGTCGTGGGCGAAGTCCAAGTCGTCCCCGAGGCGATCTCGCAACTCTACGACGAACTGCTCGAGGTGCGCGAAAGGATGAAGAGCGCCCCATCGCCCGCGCCGAGTGCCTGACGGAGACCTGGAACCATCGTTCCCTCTCCCGGTACTCCGGGAGAGACAGCATCGTCGCGCGGTAAACCCTCACCCCAGCCCCGTCCGGGAGTAGCGGGAGCGGGAGTAGCGGGAGAGGGAGAATGCGCGCGATCCGTGTTGCCGATAGGGAAGGCATGGACCTGCTCCGCGCCGTTTTCCGGGACGTCCTGCCGCTGTTCGTGACGATCGATGCGGTGGGGAGTGTGCCGATCTTCCTGGCCCTGACCCGCGGGCTGACGCCGTCACAGCGGCGGACGATCACGTTCGAGGCTGTCGCGGGCGCGACCGCCATTGCGATCGGGTTCATGTTCGTTGGCAACGCGCTGTTCGGCTTCCTGGGGATCACGATCACGGATTTTCAGATCGCCGGCGGGATCCTGCTGCTGGTGCTGGCCGTGCTCGACCTGCTGTCGCCCGGCAAGCCGGCCGTCGATGAATCCGAGGCGGGCGGGCTCGTTCCCCTGGCGATGCCCCTGATCGCCGGCCCGGCGACGCTGACGACCACGCTCGTCCTGGCCCGCCGGGACGGCGTCGCGCTGACACTGCTGGCACTGGCGATCAACTTTCTGTTCCTGCTTTTCGTGCTCCTGGGCGCCAGCCGGATCGCGCGGCTCGTCGGTGTAAAGGGGCTCAGCGCGGTCAGCAAGCTGGTCATGGTCCTGCTCTCCGCGATCGCCGTCAGTTTCATCCGCGAAGGCGTGACGAACGCCGTACTCGAAACGATCGCACGGAGCAGGGGGGCTCACTGATGTAGGGGCGAACCTCAACCTGCCCCCGTCTCCGCCGGATTCAACTCCGGTGAACAGGGCGGGCGGTGCAAAGTCCTTCGCTTCGGTCGGGATGACAGATGAGTTGCATTAATTCGTGAACCGCCGACGGTCCCATCGCCATTGGGGGGATCGGAGGATCGGCAGGGCTTCGGCGACTGGGACGCCCGCGTCGGCGGTCCTTCGGATGACGGCGCGGTGGCCGGCCCAGATCTGCCGTTCGGAATCGGCGGGCACGTAGCGCGATTGGACTGGCACCTGCTGGCCGACGAGGAGCACGAGGTAGCCTTCGATGCCGAACGGGTCGGTTGGGTCGAGCAGCGCGCGGGAGAAGCCGCTCGGGCCGTTCTCCCGGAAGAACTCGACCACCGCGGCGGCCCCGCTGTAATCGACCTTCTCGCGGCACTCGCGCCAGAACGGTGTCTGCAGGCGCCCGTTGAACTTGTAATGGATCGAGAGGAACCACCGGACGGCGTCGAACGTGCGGGAGTGGACCGCGTTATACAGCGACACCTGCGACGGGCGGACGACGCGGTCGCCGTCGTGCAGGATCTCGGCGACGTTTCGGGCCCACTGGCAGATCATGCTAAGGCTCGTCGCCTCCAGCGGCTCGACAAAGCCGAACGCGTTGCCGATCGCGACGACGTTCCCAACCCACGCCCGCTCGACACGGCCGCTGACGAACCGCACGACCCGCGTCGCCCCGACATTGGCGTTCTTCCGCCGGAACTCGGCCTCGGCCTGGTCGTCGCTGATGAATGAGGAGCAGTAGACGTATCCACGATTGATGCGATGTTCGTGATCGATCCGCCAGCACCACCCGGCGTCCATCGTCTCGGCGACGGTGTAGGGCTGGATCGGCTCGTCCGCGCCGCGGTCCCATCCGCCGACGACGGCGCTATCGCACCAGAGCGAGGGTGCGTAATCGGCAAACGGCTCGCCGAGCGTCTGCCGCATCAGGAGCGAGCGGAAGCCACTGGCGTCGATATGGAGGTCGGCCGTCATCGTGCGGCCGTCCGCGAGGGCCAGGCCGGCGATCCCTTGCTTGCCGCGGTTCACGTGGGCGACGGTGCCGTCGGTTATCGCGATTCCGAGTTGCCCGGCGGCCTTCTCCAGCCAGCCGACGAACGTTTGGTTTTCGAGGTGGTATCCATACGTCCCGTCAACGACGGGGAAGCCGTTGGCATCGCGGGCGAATGCATGGTTCCGCGCCATGAGGGCGGCGTGGACGCCATAATCGACCATGTCCTCGCAGGCGTAGAAACCGACCGGCTTGGGCAGGTCGGCGTGGCGGGCGTCCATGTGCCGGCTGAAGGCGTAATAGAACTCGGGCCGCTCGCCCCAGAGGAAGCGGATGCCCAGCTTCCAGATCGGCGCCGCCTCGCGCTGAAAGACGCCGGGATCAATGCCGAGGTACCCGTGCAGGTGGCTGGTGACGCCGACCGTCGTCCCCTCGCCGACGCCTATGATGCCGACGTCGGGGGATCGCAGGACCGTCACCTGCAGGGCGGGCAGGCGGATCTTGAGGGTGATCGCGGCGAGGAATCCCGCGCTGCCACCGCCGAGGACGAGGACTGAGGTGACCATGGGCGAACCTTCGGCTTGTGCGCGGTCAGATGATGTTCGCCCTCGGCGAGCTGACGGCGGCGAGGACGTCGCGCACGGTCATGCACCGCAAGGCCGCCTCGCGGTTGGCCAAGCGGAGCTGGTTGAACCGATCAAGTTCCTGCGGGCCGGGCCGGTAGGTCTGGCGGCAGGGCACCTTCATGCCTGCCAAGAGCTGAAAGTAACCGGTCGCGCCGAACTGGTCGTGCGGGTTGTCGATCAGGCCCGGCCCCCAGTACGCCTCCGGGCCGTTCTCCCGGTAATACTCGACGATCCTGGCGCCGTCGGCCAGGTCGGTCTTCTCCCGGCATTCCCGCCAGAACGGCGTGTCGAGCCGCGTATTGTATTTGTAGTGAATCGCGAGGAAGTTGCGGATCGGGTCCCAGTACTGCGCGTGCATCCGGTTGTACAGCATGATCTGGGAGGGCCGCGGCTGCATCTCGCTCCGCCAGAGCGTTTCGCTCAGCGCCCGGCTCTGCTGCGCGATGGCCCCGAGGGCTGTCGCCTCCAGCGGCTCGACGAACCCGCTGGCGTTGCCGACCGCCACCACGTTCTTTACCCACGCCCGCTCGTACCGGCCCGAGACGAACCGCACGACCCGCGTCGGGCCGAGCCACGGGTTCTTGGCGCGGAACTCCCGCTCCGCCTGTTCGTCGGTGATGAAGTCGGGGCAGTAGACGTACCCGCGGTTGATCCGATGCTCGTGCTCGATCTGCCACGCCCACCCGGCGTCCATCGTCTCGCAGGTGGTGTATGGCTTGATGACCTGCTCCTCGGGAGCCTGCCGGTCCCACCCGCCGATGATGGCACGTTCGCAGAAGAGGCTCGACCGGTAGCTGACGAACGGCTCTTGAAGCGTCTTGCCCAGCAGCAGCGAGCGGAAGCCGGAGCAGTCGATGTACAGGTCGGCCGATTCCTCCCGGCCGGATTGAAGCGACAGCCGCGCAACGCCCTGCTCGTCCTGATGGACATGTGCGACGGTGGCGTCGAGCACCTCCACCTCCTTGCTCGCGGCGACGGCCTCGAGGTAGTGAACGAACTTCTCGTTTTCGAGGTGATAGGCGTAATGTCCCGTCGCGAACATCGGCCAGCCGTCGGACTGCTCGAACACCCGGTCGACGCCCATGCGAGCCATGATCGGGTCGACATCGTCGATGTCATCGGGACAGTAGTAGCCGTTCGGCTTGATCTGAGTCGGCTCGAGCCGGCCCTCGATGCTCGGCCCGTAAAACGAGTAGTAAAAGTGAGGGAGCGGGCCCCAGAGGAACTTCAATCCCAGCTTCCAGGTCGGCTGGGCGATCTCGAACAACTGGCGGGGCGGGACTTTCAGGAAGCTGTGGAGATAGCTCGTCAACGATGGCGTCGAGCCCTCCCCGACGCCGATGATGCCGATGTCCGGCGAGCGGATGAGCAGGACGCGGACGTTGGGCGGCACCTTGTGCTTGAGCGCAATCGCGGCCATGAAGCCGGCGCTCCCGCCGCCAAGGACGATGAGCTTCTGGATCATACGGCAACCCGTCGGCGCCGGAGCAGGAGGCCGGCGGCGCCGAGCCCGAGCAGCGTCAGGCTGGTCGGCTCGGGCGCGGGGTTGAACTGGACGAACACGTCGTTGCCCATGCCCGCCGTGGGATCGGCTCCTTCGATGATGGAGAACATGCTGGTCGGGACGCCGTTGGCCGCGGCGAACGCGCTGAGCGCGTTGGTGTCGAGCACGAAGTTCGACGCCGGCGGCAACGCGACGCCAACGGGGACGTTGATGGCGGCCCACCGGTAGATCTGGTTCTTGTCGAACCCGGCCATGCCGCCGGGCGTGGCGCCGGAGAAGGAGATCGGCTGGATGGTGACGAAGCTCCCGCCGGCGCCGGGGGCCACCGACAGCGTCTGCACCTGCAACTGGTCCCAGCCGGTCGGCGACCCGGCGCCGCCGGTGGCGGCGTTGATCTTCCACAGGTAGGTGGTGCCGTTGTTCGGGCTGCCGACGGCGCCGCTGCCGCCGGTGAACGTGGTGGCTCCGCCGATGATGAGCCTGCCGGGCGTGACCGCCGCGTCACCGGCCGAGATGGTGCCGCCGGCATTGATCGTGACCGGCGCGGCGATCGTGCCCGTGCCGCCGAGCTTCGCGGCGGCCCCCACGGTCACCAATCCGGTGCCCGTGGACGACGTCGGGTTATTGGCCAGCACGGTGCCGGCCTGGACGACGGTCGGCCCGGTGTAATTGCTGTTGGCGGCCAGGACCATCGTGCCCGGGCCGGCCTTGGTGATGCCGAACGCGCCGCCGATCGCGCCCGGCGCGAACGTGCCCGCGCCGCCGCCGGCGCTGTTGTTCACGGTGAACGTGGCGTTTCCGCCGAGCGTTACCGCGCCGGTCGAGAGGCTGAAGGGCGTCGTCGTCGTGTCCGAACTGGTGACGGTGAGATTGTTGTTGCCAATGGAGAGCGTGCCGACGGTCACGGGCCGCCCGCCGGTCACGTCCATGGTCGAATCGCCGACGACGGCGACGGCGTTGCTGTACGTCTCCGTTGCCGGGGCGGTGAAGGCGGCGGACGAGAACTGAAAGCTGCCGATCGTCTGGGTCGATACCGCACCGCCGGTGCCGCCGGTGAAGCCGACGTATGCACTGTTGCCGCCGACGAGGCTTTGGTAGTCGATGCCGTAAAGCGTCTGGGTGAAGGTGTTGTTGTTGGCCGAATCGGTCAGCGTTTCCATGAGGGTGCGCCCGACGCCGTCGTAGACAAGGCTGACCTGAATCGGGTCGCCGTTCGACAGATCGACGGGGTCGGTCGCGGTAGTGCCGGGGGTGGACCCATTGGTACCGAAGGCAATTCCGCGTCCGGAGTTGCCATAAATGTTAAACTCGACTGCAGCGCTGTTGACGATTGCCGCGCCGCCCCCGTACCCGCGACTGCCCCCCGAGTCGCCCAGTGCGGTATTGCCGCGTGGGTCGTTCTGCAACGTGAAGGTGACGCCGTCCGCCGGATTGTTACCGTTCCCGCTCAGATTGGTGTAGACGAAATTGGCCGTGAACCCCTTCGCATTACTGAATGAGATCGGTGTCTTGTAAAATGCGCTGCGGGCCTCGCCGCCGTTCGGGTCCGCGTCGGTGATCGTCAGCGTGTTGTTGTCGGACGAGATCACCGGGCTGGCTGCGTTCCCGCCGTTGCTATTGAGCTGGAAATTTGAGAACCCGGAGAGGTTCGCCCCCGCGCTGCCGAGCGTGTTCGAGGCGAACTGCAGTGTGCCGCCGGCGAGCGTCACGGTTCCGGT
The DNA here is from genome assembly GCA_036495445.1 of Tepidisphaeraceae bacterium. Taxonomy (GTDB): domain Bacteria; phylum Planctomycetota; class Phycisphaerae; order Tepidisphaerales; family Tepidisphaeraceae; genus DASXMX01. The sequence continues at coordinate 575 of DASXMX010000554.1, read as the reverse complement.
GCCCAGCGCGCTGGTGTGCTGGACGCGAAGGGTGCCGGCGTTGACTAGGGTTCCCCCCGTGTATGTGCCAGCCGACGTCAGGACCATTACACCATTGCCGTTCTTCACCAAGCCATTGGAGCCTTGGAACTCGCCTACGTTGGAGGTGACGAGGAGGTCGACCGGTCCGTTCCCGCCGGCGGTCACGTTGAAGACGGTCTGTGCGCTCTGCAGCGTAATGGTGGGGGCGGTGATCTGGGCCGGCCCGGTTACCGCCGACGTGGCGTTTACCTGGCCATAGATCGAGTAACTCCCGTTGCCGTCGCCGTTGGTGGGCGACGCCGCGAGGATGCCACCGGTCAGGGTGAGCGGGTCGGACATGGTTACGCGGGCGCCACCGTTGGCGAACAGGCGGCCGCCGGCGTTCACGGTGACGGTCACTTCGCCGTTATTCGGGTCGCTCGGGTTGCCGCCATTGATCCAGCCCAGCCCGTCGGTCGCATCGATTTGCAGTGTCCCGCCGCCGTTGACCGTCACGGTGGAGTGGGGGGCGAAGGTGCCGGTTTGCCCGCCCTTGGTGATTTCCAGGATCCCGT
>DASXMX010000553.1:0-12490 GCA_036495445.1 Tepidisphaeraceae bacterium | reverse complement strand
GGGTCGAGGACCGCGGCTACCAGTTCGCCGACGGCGTCTACGAGGTCATCAAGCTCTACCGCGGCAAGCCGTTTACGCTCGACCCCCACCTGCAACGGCTCGAGCGGTCGGCCGCCGGGATCGACCTGGCCATGCCGCTCGACCGCCAGCAATTGTCGGCCGAGATCATGAAACTCGTCGCCCGCAGCGGCGTGCGCGACGGCATGGTCTACCTCCAACTCACCCGCGGCGTCGCCTCGCCGCGGAATCATATCTTCCCCGCGACGCCTAAGCCCACGCTCCTGTTCTACACCATGCCCTGCGCCAACCCGCAGAAGCCCGGCGAAGGCGAGGGCGTCCGCCTGATGGCGGTCGAGGACGACCGCTGGAAGCGGTGCTGGATCAAGTCGATTGCCCTGCTCCCCAACGTGCTGGCCAAGAACAAGGCCGTCGCCGCGGGCGGCGACGAGGCGGTCTTCATCGACAACGGCATCGTCACCGAATGCTCGGCGACGAACCTGTTCGCCGTCATCGGCGGCAAGCTGGTCACGCACCCGGTCGGCTCGAAGGTGCTGCCCGGCATCACCCGGGCGGTGCTGTTCGAATGCGCCGCGGAGCTTGACGTTCCGGTTGAGGAGCGAGGCTACACCGAAGAGGAAGCGTTGCGGTCCAGCGAGCTGTTCATCACCAGCACGACCCGCGAGCTCTCCTGGGTCGCCCGCTGGAACGACCGCTACATCGGCCAGGGCCGCTGCGGGCCGGTCACGCTCGCCCTGCACCGGGCGTTCTGCAAGCGCGTGCTGGCCGAAACGGGGGAGTGATCGAACCCCCTCACCCGGACCCGCGGCTAGTCGCGCGGATCTTCCGGCGCTTCGAGGTCCGCATCGCCCTGCAGGTCATTCAGCAGGTCGACGTAGTCGAGGTCGTCCAGCTCGAACCACTCGGGAATGGCCGCGACGGAGCAGCCGCGGCGATCCGCCAGCGCCGCGACAACCTTGCGCTTCAGCTCCGGGTCGAGGATTTCGCGGATGCGGATCATGACGCTCGGATTATACCCGCGGCATGCGGGATCGCGGCGGGTCAGACATTTCGCTGATCGCAAGGTCATTGGGTGGCATGGGCATGTACTCATGCCCGTGTCTTGGCGCCGCTTCGGGTGGCACGGTCAAGTACTCTTGTCCGTGGCGCCTCGGGGGAAGACCGCGGACATGAGTACATGTCCGTGCCACCCGCAACGTCCGGCGCTTCCCGTCTGGTCAGCATTGCAGCGCACGGGCATGAGTACATGCCCATGCCACCCGAAACCGGATATACGATTGTCCTAGGCATTCCGCCGGCGGCCCTTGGCTTCCGGCGTCGCGGTCAGGGGGTCGTCGGGCCAGGCGTGCTTGGGGTAGCGGACACGCAGGTCCTTGCGGACCTGGAAATAGGTCGTCGACCAGAAGCTGCGCAGGTCGTCGGTGATCTGGACGGGACGGTAGTTGGGCGCGAGCAAGTGGATCAGGACCGGCACCCGCCCGCCGGCTACCCGTGGCGTGTCGGCCCAGCCGAACAGTTCCTGGAGTCGCACCGCCAGCACCGGCCGGTCCCCCTTCGCGTAGCTGAGGCGGATCCGGCTGCCGCTGGGGACCGTCAGCGTTTCAGGGGCCTGCTGCTCGAAGAGCCGGTCGAGCGGGTATTCGAGACGGCCTTGCAACAACGGCACGAGCGGGATCCGCTGCAGTTCCGCAATGCTTCGCTTGCCTTGAGTCGCCGAGCCCAGCAAATCGGCAAGCCCGTCCGGATTCATTTCCGGCCACGCATGCTCCGGCATCGCCTTCTGCAACAGAGCCAGGCGCGCGAGCCATTCGCTTGCGCCTTCGTCGGACTCGAAGATCACCGCCGCGTGCGGTCGCGCGGCTTCGGCCAACGCCTCCGCAGCCTGTCGTGGATCGACCGGCGCGTCCTTGTCCTCGCGGAGCACGAGGTCGCGATAGGCGGTGACGCCGCGGGCGACGACGCGATCCCGCTCCGCGTCGTAAACGACGGACCGCTCACGCCGCACTTCATTCGGGAATAATTCCTCCAGCCATTCCGGCTCGACCCGGCTGGCGATACGAACCATGGCCTCGCGGGCGGCGCTTCGCTGATCGTGCCGCGCATCGACCGCAACGAAGAACTCGCCCTGGCGGACGATCGATTCCGGCGCGAGCCGCACGCCCCCGCCGCCGACCATCACGCCGGCTGACGGATCCTTGTCGCGGCGTCTCACCACGCGATCGGGATAGGCGTAGAGTGGCAGCTTCAACAACGTCGGTTCGTCGGGCGGACTTTTCTCCCTCCCCCGGTACTCCGGGGGAGGGTTGGGGAGGGGGCGATCCATTGGACGTCCGCCGAGCGAACCCCCTCCCTGGCCCTCCCCCGGAGTACCGGGGGAGGGGATGGAGGGCGGGCCGCCCGAATCGTGACGCTTTCGGGGTCGCGCCGGGAGGCGGCGCGCCTGACGGAACAACTCGCCGCGCAATCGTGCGGCGCTCCGGGCGGCAACCGGGTCGATCCCTTCGGACCGCAAATGAGCAGCGAAATGGGATCGCTCCGCACGATCGAGCAGTTCGAGCCGGACCAACAAGTCACTCGCGCCTTGGGTTGACGGCCCGCGGTCGCGGAACGGCGTCGAGGTGTCGATGGCAACGATGTCCTTCTCCGAGAGCAGCGCCGCAAGCGCCGCTCCCTCCTCCAGCGCGCCTGCTTGGGCCGCGGCCAGGAGCAACCGCCCTAGCCGCGGGTGCGCGGGGACGGTCATCAGTTGTCGGCCGACGTCGGTGATCGCGCCGCCGTCCAGCGCGCCGAGCATCTCCAGCAATCGTTCGGCCGCGACCAGCGTCTCCTCCGGCGGCGGCTCGTACCACCCGAACTGCCGCGGGTCGCTCTTGCCCCAGGCGTGCAGCGCGAGCACGGTGCCGCACAGGTCGACCCGCCGGACCTCCGGCAGTTCGAAGTCGGCCATCGCCAGTTCATCCCGTTGCGACCAGAGCCGCATGCACCGGCCCGGTCCGGTGCGGCCCGCGCGGCCGGCACGCTGCGTCGCGGAAGCCTTGCTGATCCGCTGCAGTTCCAGGCGGTCCAGCCCGCGCTGCGGGTCATAGCCGGCGACGCGTGCGAGGCCGCTGTCGACGACGGTGTCCACGCCCTCGATCGTGAGCGAGGTCTCGGCGATGTTGGTGGCGAGGATGACCTTCCGCCGGTCGGCCGGGCGCAGCGCGCGGGTCTGCTCCTCGGCCGGCAGGCTGCCGTGCAGCGGCAGGACGAGCAGGTCCCGCTCGCGGGCCAGCGACTCGAGGTGCCGGCCGGTGCGCCGGATCTCCTCGGCGCCCGGCAGGAACGCCAGGACGTCCCCTCCATCGGGGCCGCCGGCGATCACATCATGGACGGCCGCCGCCACGCGGTCCGGCAGCGACGCCTTGGCCGCCCCGGCGGGCTGGCCGCGGTATTCGATCGCGACCGGGAACGTCCGCCCTTCCACCCGCACGATCGGGCATCCGCCGAGGAACCGCGCGACCGGCTCCGCCTCCAGCGTCGCCGACATCACGATGAGGATCAGGTCCTCGCGGACCGTCTGCTGCACTTCGCGCAGCAGCGCGGCCGCGATGTCGGTGTGCAGGCTGCGCTCGTGGAACTCGTCGAGGATCACCGCGCCGACGCCTTCGAGGAACGGGTCGTCCAGCAGTTGGCGGGTGAGGATGCCTTCGGTCAGGACGCGCAGCCGGGTCTGATCGGTGATCTTGCGGTCGAACCGGACGTGGTACCCGACCTCGCGGCCGAGCGTCCACCGGTTCTCGTCCGCGATCCGCTCCGCCGACGCCCGCGCCGCCACCCGCCGGGGCTGGAGCATCACGAGGTTCGGATGCTGGGCCCCAAGGATCCCCGCGCGCAACAACGCCGGCGGCACCCGCGTGGTCTTCCCCGCCCCCGGCTCCGCCACCAGCACCAGCGCGCGGCGCTCCCGCGCCTGCGCGATAATCGTCGGAAGGTATTGATCGATTGGAAGCGGCGTCACTCGGGGTTTCGTCGTATGCACGCGGCGCGGATCCGTTCAGCAATGACTCGGATGGGGCAAACGACATTCGGTGCAAGCCATCATCCGGTGATTGTACGCGCGAATTCGGAGAATGCCCTTCCCGCCGCCCCGTGTCACGGGATGCGCCGCGCGGTTCATGGCAAACGCGCAGCGGATCTGCGAACCTACCGGCGCATGAATCGACTTGGGTTTCTCGCGGGTTTCCTGCTGCTGGTTGCGTTAATCAACATTGGATGCTCTTCCAATCATTCACCTAACGGCACCACCCCTCCGCATCCGCCCCGGGAATTTCGCGCCGTTTGGGTGGCAACCGTCGGCAACATCGATTGGCCGTCCCGACCGGGCCTCAGCAGCGACGCGCAACAGCGTGAGATCCTCGCGATCCTGGATCGGGCCAAGGCGCTGAACCTGAACGCGGTCATTGTCCAGGTCCGCACCGCTTGCGACGCGCTTTACCCGTCGCGCCTCGAACCCTGGTCCGCGTTCCTCACGGGCACGCAGGGCAAACCGCCGGATCCGTACTATGACCCGCTGGAATTCTGGGTGCGGGAGGCGCACCGCCGGGGGATCGAGTTGCACGCGTGGTTCAACCCGTTCCGGGCGGCGGTCCCGTCGCACAATGGCCCCGCCGCCGCGAACCACATCAGCCGCGCCCGGCCTGAATGGGTCAAATCGTTCGGCGAATTCCAATGGCTCGACCCCGGCGAGTCCGCCGCCCGGGACTACTCGATCCGCGTCGTCCTCGACGTTGTCCGTCGATACGATATCGATGGCGTCCACATCGACGACTACTTCTACCCCTACCCGAAGAAGGGCATCGATTTTCCCGACGAAGAGAGCTTCGCCCGCTACGTCCGCTCCGGCGGCAAGCTCTCGCGCGCCGACTGGCGGCGGGCCAATCTCAACGCCTTCATCGAGCGCCTCTACCGCGGAATCAAGTACACCAAGCCTTGGGTGAAGTTCGGCATCAGCCCGTTCGGCATCTACCGCCCGGGCGAGCCGGCGGGCGTCCGCGGGTTCGATCCGTACGACGGCATATTCGCCGACGTGAAGCTCTGGTTCAATCGCGGCTGGTGCGACTACCTTTCGCCGCAGCTCTATTGGAAGATCGATTCGGCCCAACCCTTCGCGAAGTTGCTGGCCTGGTGGGCGTCGCAGAACACGCAGCACCGGCACCTGTGGCCGGGGCTCTACACGAGCCGCGTCGTCGCCCGCGCGGCCGCGCATCCGACGACCGCGTCCGCAGTTGTTGCTCGACGAGCCACCAATGCTTGGACGCCTCGGGAGATCCTCGATCAGATTGCAATCGTCCGCGATCACCCCGAATCCCCCGGCGAAGTCCACTTCAGCATGAAGGTCTTCCTTGCCGATCGCGGCGGCATCGACGAGTCGCTGCGCGAGGGGCCTTATGCCCAGCCGGCCCTCGTCCCCGCGTCACCGTGGCTGGGCTGGGGGCGGCCGTCGCCTCCAACGATCAGCGTGAGCGAGAGCGGTCCGACGGTCAACGTGACCTGGCGTCCGGCGTGGTTCGCGAACCGCCCGTGGATGTGGGTCGCCTCGGCCCGCTACCGCGGCGTCTGGCGCAGCCAACCGCTCGCGCAGTCGGTCACGCGATTCACCTGGCCGCTTGATCCCATTTCGGGCGGGCCTGACGCGGTTGCGGTCAGCGCCTTGGATCGCATGGGCAACGAGAGTGAGCCGGCGCGAGCGGGCAGGTGAGGGGTTGCCGCGCGATCAAGCTCGTTCGGACAAGGCGAGTCGCGCGGTAAACCCTCACCCCAACCCTCTCCCGCAGTACCGGGCGAGGGAGGAATTGGGCACCATCGCTGGACCGGAATTCAACAAACCGCAACTATTCCGCCGAGACGACCACGCTCGGCACGTTCTCCACCTGGAGTCGGCACTGGGCCGCGGGGGTGTCGTTGAGGATGCGCTGGAGTTCGGCAAGGTTGTGGACCGACTGGCCGGCAACCGACGTGATCACGGTGCCGGCCTTGATCCCTTCGGCGATCATGGGGCTTTTGGCGTCGATGCCGATCACGAGGATGCCGTTGGGGGCGGGGGCATTTTTGGCGGCGCCGCCCTGCCATCCGCTGGGAATGGGACCGAGGAGCATGCCGCGCCAGCGGAGTCGCTGGCTGCCGCGGTTGATCGTCTGCTGCGGCGCGGAGCGGGCACGCAGGTGAAGCTCGATGGTTCGTGGGCCGTCGTTGCGGCAGATGACGGCCTTCACGGGATCGCCGACGGGGCACATGCCGACGAGGCGGACGAACCCGTCGGCATCGTGGACGGCGTCGCCGTCCAGTTGCGTGATGATGTCGCCTTCCTTGAGGCCCCCGGCCGAGGCGGGCGAGCCGGGCTCGATCGATTCGATCCGCACGCCAACCGCCTCATCCCCAAGTCCCGCGTCGCGGCGTTCCCGCGGCGTGGGGGTGGCGACGCGGACGCCCAGGTACCCGTACTGCACGTCGCGCCCCTGCTTCAGGTTGTCGATGACGCGGCGGACGTGGGCATCGGTCGGGATCGCGAAGCCGATCCCGTTGACTTGCTGTTTCTGCGGGAGGATGACGGCGGTGTTGACCCCGATCACGTCGCCGTTCAGGTCAAACAGCGGTCCGCCGGAGTTGCCGGGGTTGATCTGGGCGGTGGTCTGGATGAGGCCCGAGTAGAGGCGGTCTTCCTTGCCGGAAAGGCGCGGGAGGGAGCGGTCGAGGGCGCTGACGACGCCGACGCTGACGCTCATCTCGCCGCCCCCGGCCATGCCGTAGGGGTTGCCGATCGCGATCGTCCACTGGCCGCGGTGGGCTGGGGCGGTGGCGAAATGGACGACGGGCAGGTCCTTGCCGGGGATCTTGAGGAGGGCCAGGTCGGCCCGCGGGTCGGTGGCGACGACGATCGCCGGGTAGACCTTGTGGGCGTCGGTGGTCACCCAAAGCTGCTCGGCGTTGTCGACGACGTGATCGTTGGTGACGATGTACCCGTCGGGATCGACGATGAACCCGGTGCCGACGGTCCGGTCCACCGCCTCGAGCATGCTGGCGAGCTTGTCAGGGTTCAGGTCGTCGCTGCGGAGCGTGTTCTCGGTATCGACGGTGGATTCGGTCGCCGAGATTGCGACGACCGCCGGGGAAATGCGCTTGGCGACGTCCTGAAAACGCTGCTCCAGGTCGGCGGCGTCGAAGTTATCGACGATGCGGATGTGATCCGCGGCGACGATCGCCTTGCCGCCGGACCCGTTGCCCATCGTCGAACAGGACGACAGCGCGAGCAGCGTCAGCGGCACCAGAAGCGCGAAGGACCCCCGATAACGAGCGAGTCGAACACCCATTCTGAACCCCGGCACTGGAACCCGCATTGGCCCGCGAGGGAAAGCTCCCTCGCACAATAGACCGAAATGCCCGCATTCGAATCAACCGCGGACGCGATTTGCCCGGGAAGCTGCCCGTTCGTTCCGTGATGAAAAAACGTGCAGTTCCTTCGCGTTCGCGGAGCCCGAGTGGGCACCTGAGCAATCCGTGCGCCTCAACTCGCTTGGGGCGGGTTATTGCCCGCCCCAAGCGACTTCGAGAACCTGAATTGCAAACAGTTTACGCGTTATGGCTCAAGCGGGTTCGGCTGTCGGGGTGGGAATCCTCCTCACCGCCATCGCGCCCTCCTTGGCGCGCGTACAGGGTGCGGGTGAGGTTGCGGTGCCGAACTTTTGTGCATAGCCGAGATCGGCTGATCGAAATCAGACGGCCTCGACCGGCGCCGCTGCCTCGCCCGCGTCGGCCTCCATGGCCCGCTTGGCGTTCTGAAGGCCCTTGCTGGTGAGCACGGCCTCCCGGATTTCATCGGCCAGATCAGGGTTGGTGGCGAGGAACGCTTTCGCATTTTCTCGACCCTGCCCAAGCCGCGTGGATTTGTAGTTGTACCACGCGCCGGTCTTCTCGACAACATTAGCCAACGCCGCAAGATCCAAAAGGTCCCCCTCGTAGCTGATGCCGCGGTCGAACATGATGTCGAATTCGGCATCGCGGAACGGCGGGGCGATCTTGTTCTTCACCACGCGGGCGCGGGTGCGGTTGCCGACGGCGACTTCCGCCTCCTTGATGCTGCCGGTCCGGCGGACGTCGATACGGATCGAGGCGTAGAACTTCAAAGCGCGCCCGCCGGGCGTCGTCTCGGGGTTGCCGAACATCACGCCGATCTTCTCGCGGATCTGGTTGATGAAGATGACGGTACACTTGCTCTTGGAGATGCACCCGGTGAGCTTGCGGAGCGCCTGGCTCATCAGCCGGGCCTGCAGGCCGACGTGGCTGTCACCCATCTCACCTTCGATTTCGGCCCGCGGGATGAGGGCGGCGACGGAGTCGATCACGATCACGTCGACGGCATTGGAGCGGACGAGCAGTTCGCAGATTTCCAGCGCCTGCTCGCCGGTGTCGGGCTGGCTGACGAGCAGGTCGTCGAGCCGGACGCCCAGCCGCTTGGCCCAGGAGGGGTCGAGCGCGTGCTCGGCGTCGATGAACGCGGCCACGCCGCCCATCCGTTGCGTGCTGGCGATCACGTGCAGCGTCAGTGTCGTCTTGCCGCTGGATTCGGGGCCGAAGATCTCGATCACGCGGCCCTTGGGGATGCCCGTCCCGCCGAGCGCAATGTCCAGGCTGAGGCTGCCGGTGGGAATGCCTTCGATCGGCTGGGTGTTATTGCCGTCGAGCTTCATCACGGCCCCCTTGCCGAACTGCTTTTCGATCTGCTGGACGGCCCGGGTCAATGCCGAGTCGCGGGCCGGATCACGGGGGGCCTGGGGCTGAGAGGGGGCGGGACGCGCAGAGGCCGGTTCCTTGGCGGAGGCCTTCGCCTCTGCCTTCTCCATGGTCTTGGCCATGAGAGTGCTCCTATTGCTTGCCGGGTATGTTGGTCAGCCGGCAAATATGTTTGGGTGACTTACTGCGGGCGACGATTTCCACTTGGGAAACCGACCCCACAAACTGAACTCGACGGAAGTCACCGGACCGTCCCTGTTCAGTGTTTGTAAGGACAGATATTAGATTCTTTGTTCGGTAAATGCAAGGGTGGAACTGGAGGAAAAAAACGCTCGCCGCAGAGACGCCGAGAACGCGGACAAGAGAAACACATTTTTAGCCACAGATGGGGCACAGATGCACACAGATGTGAAATCCAGATTTGAGATCTCGTTTTTTAGATCCGCATTTCATCTGTGTGCATCTGTGTCTATCTGTGGCCAAATCTCTTTTGTCTTCACTGTGCCCTCTGCGTCTCTTCGGTGAATCCTCTTCACTCGTGACGCAGGTCGGCGGGGCTGACGTGGGCGCCGCTGAGCCAGACGGCCAGCGTCGAGGAGAGGACGCCGATCAGCAGGACGAGGATGAGCGTCGCGCCGAGCGCGCTGAAGTTGACGCCGTGGGCGGATTTCGCAAGGGCGGGAAGGATGCCGAGCACTGCGCTCACCGTTCCCACCAACAGCCCGACCACCAGCAGGAAGACATTCTCCGAGAGCACCAGCACGATGCGATCCGCGCGGCGGAAGCCTAAGGACGCGAGCAACGCCAGTTCCGCTTTCCGCTCGATTACCGTTCGAACCAACACGACGGCCAAGCCGATCGTGCCGAGCATCAGCCCCAGCGCGCCCAGTGCCTGGAACGTCGAGAGGTACGTGTTCTGGATCTGGAAGTACCGCTCCAGGCGGTAGGCGGTGGGCTCGGTGTCGACGGCGTATTCGCCGAGCTGCGTGTTCAGGGCCTGTCGGACGGCGGTCTGCTTTGGCTGGGGCGTGTCGACGAGGACGACGCCGAAGCCGTCCTGGGCGGGGAAGAGGCGGCGGAAGTTCCCGTCGGACATCAGCAGCTCGCTCTGGAAGATGCTGTTACTCAGCGTCGCGACGAGCTTCAGGTGCTGCGGCGCGCCGGCAGCGTCGGGAACCAGGATGTCCTGGCCGATCTCCTTCTTGAGGATGTACTCGGCGGTGTTCGCGTCGGCGATCACGGGGATCGTGCCATCCGATTGCGGGGCGTCCAGCAGCAGCCACGGGTTCTCGCCCTTGCCTTGGGCGAACGTGAAGCGGTGCTTGTGGTCCTTGTCCGGCGCCTGCATCAGCTCGGGCAGGACGGAGAGGATCGTGGGCGTGGTCGGCTGGGTGAGATTGAGGCAACTGATGTCCTGCCCGGCCCACCGCCGCATCGAGACGAAGTGAACGTCGTTCCAAAGCGGGCCCTTCGCGTCGGTCATCCCGAGCACCCGCCGGCCCTGCGGCGTGTTTAGGTCGCCCAGGAGCGGGATGCCGGCGGTGGCGATGAGGCGATACCCGCCGGAGCCGGACGTCGGGTCGCCCGTGTCGCTGGGCGTCCCCTGCCGGAAGGCGGCAACGGTGATGAGCGTAAACGCTGCAAACGCAATCAATCCCACGGCGAGCACGCTCCGGGCCGTGTGACGCGCTGCGTTGCGGACACCCAGCCGCCGGACGGTGGCCACGCCCACCCCTCCGGCCGAGCGCCGAGCCCCGGGCCGCAGCGTGCCGCCGAGATAGAACAGGCATCCGATCAGCAGCAGCGTCCCGCCGCTGAGGAACGCCTCGTCGGCCTCGCCCTTGGCGGCGCGCGCCCAGACGAAGATCGCGATCGCGATGAGGATGAAGAGGATCCCCGTCCCGCGTGCGATGATCCCGCTGCGGCGGGCCGGCCTGCCGGCGCCCCATCCGCCGGCGAGCAGCGTCGCCGTCCGCGTCCGCCCCACCAGCCAGACGGCCCACCAGATCGCGAAGAACGCGACCGCCAGGCTCGCGAAGTAACCATAGCAGAGCGTCATCGGCGCGACGTGCAGGTAGAGCGCCGTCGTCCCGACGGCCCCGTTCCACCACGTCCGCAGTCCGTACATGATGAACGCGGTGTACCCGATCGCGGCCGGCAGGCCGATCAGCCCGCCGATCACGGCCAGCACCATCCCCTCCGCCAGCGAGATCCGCCGCAGCGTCCATGGCGCAAAGCCCACGGCCGAGAGCAACCCCAGTTGCCGCGCCCGCTGCTCAACGTTCAGCCGGAACAGCATCGCCACCAGCAGCACCGCGGCGACGATGATGAAGAAGCTGAAGTAGAGGAAATATTGCCCGAAATCGGTGCTGCCGCTGGCGGCGGCGAGCTGCCGGGCCTTGATCGGCTGGAAGCTCAGCCCCATCGCCGCCGGGTCGAGCTGGTCGCGCAGCTTCTGGCGGAATTCCTTGGCCTGCTTCGCGGGGACGCGGATGCTGGTCACGTCGCCCGTCGGGCCGCCCCAGAGCCTTTCGGCCGCGTGGAAGCTCAGGAAGATCTTCGGCGCGGCGCGGTACTGGTGCCAGTAGTCCTCGTCCGCCTTGGTCACGAGCTTCTTGTTGATCTCGATCCCGTCTGGCGGGTTCCAGTCGGCCACGGTGTCCGCGTCGGTCAGCCCCTTGTAATTCGGCGTGAGCGACCGATCCGCCCCGATGCCGATCATCGGCAGGATCCGCGCGATGCGGAACCCATCCTTAAACCCGGCCGTGTCGCTGCTGGCCTCCGTGAGGTTGCCGGTCGAGAGGCGCTGGTAATACGTCAGGTGAAGTCGATCGCCGACCCTGACCCCCAGTTGATCGGCGGTCCACCAATTGATCCCGGCCTCATCATCGGCCAGGTCCTTCCCCTCCAGCGAGGTGATCCCCGCCGCGACGGCATAGTGAATCTGCTTGCCGCCCGGCTGGGCGGTCACGGTGTTGAGCAGGTTCACCGTCACCTTCTGGATCGGGATGTTGGCCAGCCGGCCGACCTGCTCGGCGGCGGTGACGACGGGTGGGTCGAGGTAGGTCAGGCTCGACGTAAGGATCGCCTGCCCTTCCGATCCATCGGGGCCGAGGGCGAGGCCGTAGTCTTCCAGGCGGATGATCGCGCGGAGGCGCTCGTTGAGCGGGTCCGCGCTCTCCTTTGCACTCCCGTTGCCATTGTCGTGGACGAGCATCGCGTTGATCCGGCCCCGCAGGTCGATCTGGCTCTGCAGTTCGGCCAGGTTCACCCAGGCGTTCTGCGGGACGCGCTGCCCGCCGTTCGGATCGAACAGGGCGAGCATGTCGGCTCCCGACTCGATCCGCGCGACCTTCGTCCGCATCGTAGTCAACGTGTCTTCTCGCGACCGGCGGGAGAGCGCCGCCTCGCGCACCTCGTCGGGCTTGTCCGGCAGCGACAGCAGCACGGTTTCGCCCGGTTTGCCGATGCCCAGCGCCGCGGCAGTGGCGCCGTTCAGGATTGTCTGTCCTTGCGCGATCGGCGCGAAATCCCCGCCCGCCGCGTTCACCTGCACGTTGCCGGCGCGCACGGACTCGTCGGCGTTGGACGCCCCGCCATTGAGCAGCACGGCGGGGGCGATCTGGTATCGCGTGGCAAGCTGCGGATCGGCCTGAAGGCGGTCCGCCAGCGACTGGTCGAAAAACCGCTGGCGGGCGATCAACAC